>CAVHWW010000134.1:0-8677 GCA_963639715.1 Acutalibacteraceae bacterium | reverse complement strand
TGCGCAGCTCCTTCGAACTTTGGCTGCCGTTAAGACTCCTTTAGTTTAGCTGATGGGCGCAGGCCGGTGCCATGGGGGAAGGCGCGTTGTGCGGGGTTTCTCGCCCCTTTTTAGGGGTGGCATTTAGGGGTGGCATTTCATGAATTCTTGCTCGACGAGCGTTCGTCATTTTGCTAGCAATTCGATTTGCTCTATTAGGTGCGTGCTTATGCGTTGCGTATTTTTCGAACAACGTTTCAACGCAATAAAACCGCTCGCAGAGCGATATTTACAGCCAACTATAACGCTGATAAAAATAAGTTAGAGGACAGACTAATTGTTAGATGATCCTTGCGTATGGGCGTCCTTCCGTCTTCCTTTTGTCCGCGTTTGTCGGGGATGGAAGCGGGCGGCTCGTGTCGTTCTGAAGATTGGTGGGCACGGGGAGCCCGCCCAATGGAGAGGAGAGGCCATGCTTGAGCCTAATGTGAAAATCGGCGTCGACAAGATTAGCCCTCGTGCTATCCAGCAGGCAGCCGAGCGCAACTTCAAGGGCGGCTACTACTGCTGCGAGTCCCTCATGCACACCATGCGCACCGAGCTTTCGCTCGACGTTCCCGAGGCCGTCATCGCCATGTCCTCTGGCATGGCCGTGGGCGCGGGCAAGTCTGGCTGCATGTGCGGCGCCCTCAACGGAGGCATCCTGGCCCTGGGCATGCTTTTCGGCCGTACCGAGCAGAACGGCCCCACCAATCCCAAGAGCGTCAAGGTCATGGAGCTTACCCATGAGCTCCACGACTGGTTCAAGGCTAATAACGGCAAGAACGCTATCTGCTGTCGTGTGCTCACGCGCGAGTTCAACATGGGTGCTGGCGAGCACAAGGAGCAGTGCATCTACTTCACGGGCCTATGCGCATGGAAGGTCGCCCAGATCGTGGCGCGTGAGTGCGGCATCGAGAACGTCGACAAGGTTGACGAGCCCTGCGACCGTCGTCCGCTTGCCGAGATCTAGAGCCGGCGCGCGGTGCTAGAAGAAGGGGAATAACCTACATGGATTTCATCAAGAAGCTTCCCGTACCCGCCTGCGGCGTCGCCCTTGGCTTTGCGGCCCTTGGCAACCTTTTGCAGAGCTATTCGGAGGGCGTTCGTCTTGTTTGCGGCGCCGTCTCGGCCCTTTTGCTCTTGGCCTATCTCTGCAAGCTCATAAGCGCTCCTAAGGCCGTGGCCACCGAGCTCTCAAACCCCATTGGCCTTTCTGTCTGCGGGACCTTCCCCATGGCGCTCATGCTGCTTTCCGTATACGCCAAGCCCTTTGTGGGAGGTGCCGCACAGGTTATCTGGCTCATCGCGATTGCCCTGCACATCGCCCTTATCTGCGTCTTCACGGCTCGCTACGTCATTGGGTTCGATTGGAAGAACGTCCATGCTAGCTGGTTCATCGTCTACGTCGGCATCGTCGTGGCAAGCGTCACGGCACCGGCCTATGGCATGGAGCTCAGCGTTGGCACCTGTGCCTTCTGGTTTGGCTTTGTCTGCCTTGTCGCCCTGCTGGTGGTCGTGGGCCTGAGGTACGCGGCACACGGTCCCGTCCCCGCCCCGGCCCAGCCGCTCATCTGCATCTTCGCTGCTCCCACGAGCCTGTGCGTTGCGGGCTACGTCCAGTCGGTTGCGCCTAAGTCGGTTGTCTTTCTCTTGGGGATGCTCGTGGTCGCTTCGATCATCTATGTCGGGGCACTTGTGTGGTGCGCGCGCTGCCTAGCCAAGCCCTTCTTCCCGAGCCATGCGGCCTTTACCTTCCCGTTCGTGATCAGTGCCATCGCCTGTAAGCAGACGGCGGCCTGCCTCGCCAAGCTCGAGCAGCCCATCGCTTGGCTTGGTGTGCCCGTTATGATCGAGACCGTCATCGCCGTCGTGCTCTGCGTCCTTGTCCTGGTTCGCCTGCTGGCCTTTGTGGCCAAACCTGCCAAGAGCTAGGTGAGAGGCCTGTGCTTACCCTAGGGATCGATTCTGGTTCTGCCATGACAAAGGCGGCCCTCTTTGACGGTTCCGACATCGTTGGGACCCTCATGCTGCCCACGGGGACGAACCCGGCTCGTACCATGCGCGAGGCCTACGAAAGCCTCAAAAGCGACGAGGTCGCCTTCACGGTGGCCACGGGCTACGGCCGCGCCCTGCTCGATGAGGCGGACAAATCCGTGACCGAAATTTCCTGCCATGCCGCCGGCGCCGCCTTCCTCGGCCAGGGGTGCGACACCGTGATTGATATCGGTGGCCAGGACAGCAAGGTCATTCGCATCGATGGGCGGGGCGGTGTCACCGACTTTCTCATGAACGACAAGTGCGCCGCTGGCACCGGCCGCTTCCTTGAGATGACCATGAGCCGCGTCGGCAGCGACGTCGCGCACATCGACGAGTTCGTTGGCGGGGCGGAGCCGGCCGTGATCAACAGCATGTGCGCCGTCTTTGCCGAAAGCGAGGTCATAGGCCTCCTTGCCCAACAGGTCGAGCCCGCAAGTATCGCCATGGGCTGCGTCTACTCCATTTGTAGACGCACCGCCATATTTGCCCAACGTCTTGCGCCGGAAGAGCCGAGGGTCTTCTTCTCGGGAGGGCTTGCCCAGTCACGCGTCATGAGAGAGACGCTTGCCAAGTTCCTGGGGATCCAAAGCGTTTCTTCGAGCGAGCTGTGCCAGTACAACGGGGCCATTGGCGCAGCAGTTCTTGGGTGGCGAAAGGCCAGCAAGCGTAAGTAGCAGTTCTTTTGTTGGAGAGGAATGGATATGGAACTTAAAAGCGACCTGCCCGAGATCTTTAACGAGTTTGCGGAGCAGCGCAAGAATAGCTTCCTGGCGGTCAAGAAGCTCAAGGACGAGGGCACTCCCGTGGTTGGCGTGTTCTGCACGTTTTTGCCCAAGGAGATTGCCAACGCCATGGGGGCTGCGGTCGTGGGTCTTTGCTCGGTGACCGACGAAACGATTCCGGACGCCGAGAAGGACCTGCCGCGCAATCTCTGCCCGCTTATCAAGTCGAGCTACGGCTTTGCCAAGACCGACAAGTGCCCCTTCTTCTACTTCTCAGATCTCATCGTTGGCGAGACCACGTGCGACGGCAAGAAGAAGATGTACGAGCTTCTCGGGCAGTTCAAGCCCGTCTATGTCATGCAGCTTCCCAACCGCGTTGACGAGGACGGCATCGCGCTGTACCGCAAGGAGATCGTTCGCTTCAAGGAGAAGCTCGAGGAGACCTTTGAGACCACCATCTCCGAGGATGCCATCCGCCACCAGATCCACCTGCGCAACGAGTGCACCAAGGCGCTGCTTCGCCTGCAGTATCTCATGGCTAACGACCCGGCACCCGTGAGCGGCATCGACATCGTCAACACGGCTTACGGCAGCGGCTTTAGCTTTGACGTCGAGGCCCTTCCCGCAAGGATCAACGGCCTGGCCGACAAGATCGAGGCCGAGTATGCCGAGGGCAAGAACTTTGGCAAGCGCCCACGCGTGCTCGTGACCGGCTCGCCGTCCGGCGGCGCCGCGCTCAAGGTCGTTCGCGCCATCGAGGAGGCCGGCGCAGTGGTCGTTGGCTTCGAGAACTGCAGCGGCCTTAAGTCGATGATCCTCACCGACGAAGAGAACCCTGACGTCTACGACGCCCTTGCTCGTCGTTACCTTGGAATCGGCTGCTCGTGCATGTCGCCCAACACCAACCGACTTGAGATGCTCGACCGCCTTATAGACGAGTTCCACGTCGACGGTGTTGTCGACATCATTCTGCAGGCCTGCCACACCTACAACGTCGAGACCGCCCTTGTCGGCAACCTCGTCAAGGAGAAGAAGGGCATCGCCTACACCGTGGTGGAGACCGACTACTCGCAGGCCGATGTCGAGCAGATCAAGACCCGCATGGAGGCCTTTGTCGAGATGCTTTAGCGCCGCCGCTCGGGCGTCGTAGATTTTGGTACTTGTGAGCAAGCCTTCGTTGGTTGGCTGTCGGTTTCCTCACTTTGGGAATGAAGTCAAACAGAAGTAGGGAGTATTTCATGGCAAATATCAGCAGGCGTTCGTTCGTTTCCGGCCTCGGTGCCTTCGCGGGTCTCGTCTCGCTTTCCGCGTGTGGTGGCCAGGGCCAGACCGCGGCCACGTCCGCAGCCTCTGGCGAGGCTGTCGAGGGAGGCACCTTCACCTTCGCCATCGAGGAGCCTATTACCTCGCTCAACTGGTACAACAACAGCGACACCGACCTCGGCAAGCAGGTCTTCTCCAACCTGTTTGACCCCCTGTGGAAGTTCGACACCGAGGGCAACCCAGACTATCGCCTGGCCGAGAAGGTCGAGATCAGCGAGGACGGAACCACCTACACCGTCGACCTGCGCGATGACGTCACCTGGTCCGACGGCGAGAAGGTTACTGCCGACGACGTCGTCTTCACCCTGGACGTCCTCTCCAATACCGAGACCATGCGCAACACGTGCGCTGCCTATATGGTTGACAAGGTCTTTTGCACCTACGAGAAGAAGGGCGACACCCAGGTCGAGGTGAAGGTCGGTCGCGCCTCCAACCTGTTCAAGAAGGCCCTCGGCCTTCTCTACGTCCTGCCCTCGCACATCTTCGAGGGGGTCGAGTTGACCGAGATCACCACTTGTGACCAGAACTCCAACATGGTCACGAGCGGCGCCTTCAAGATTGATACCTTCAGCGTGGGCGAGAAGCTCGTATGCACCAAGAGGGATGACTACTACCGCGACGCCGCCCACATTGACGGCTTTGAGGTCCGCTGCGTCTCTGACTCGGGAACGCAGGAGATTGCCTTCAAGAACGGCGAGCTGTCCATCTTCACCATCTCCAACGCCGAGACGCTTGCCAACTATAAGGACAGCGACGAGTACAACGTGGTCTCCTATCCCGATGGCCGCATCACCTTCCTCGAGATCAACCCCAACGCTGAGGTCACCTCAACGCTCGACAACCGAAAGGCCGTCATCGACTCGCTCAACATCGACGAACTCGTCTATGGAACCTATGGTGACGAGCTGCTTTGCCGCAGCGCCACGAGCATCCTTTCTACTGCCTCTTGGTTCTACAACGCCGACCTCGAGAACTATGAGCAAAACACCGAGGAGGCCGAGAAGCTCATCAGCGAGAACGGCCTTGCCGGCAAGGCCATCAAGATCATCTTTAACTCGGCGCGCGTTGGCCAGGAGGAGCTGGCGACGATGATCAAGAGCCAGCTCGACGCAGCCGGCTTTGACGCCCAGATCGAGTCCATGGAGACGGCAGCCTACTTCAAGAGCTACTTCTATGCTACGGACACTTTCAACATTGCGATCATGGGCAATGGTATGCTCGACGACCCGAGCGGCTTCGTCGGGCTGTTCAATAACACAAAGTCTGGCGCCAACATGTACACCACCGATGAGGTGAACAACCTGTGGGCCGAGCTCGACAGCGAGATGGATCCCAGTAAGCGCCAGCAAATCATGAACGAAGCCATCACCGCCCTCAAGGAGTGCTGGTCTTGCGTCCCCGTCCTTGACACGAACTACGTCTGCGCCGCCCAGAAGAACGTCGCAGGCATCGAGGACTCCGACCGTATGACCGACCTTACCAAGGTGTACTTCACCGAGGCGTAGGCGAACCTCTTCGTAGTGGTTGTCCAAAGCCTGCGTGCGGGCTTCCCCGCACGCAGGCGCTGGCGTATTAGGCGTATTCGAGGCACGAGATGAACTCATACTTGCTCAAACGCGTAGCACTTGCGATACCGGTCGTGTTCCTCGTGTCGGTGTTCTCCTTTTCGCTGGTCTTTCTGGCGCCGGGTGACCCGGCCCAGCAATACCGCACCGTCGACATGACCGACGAGGAGTACGAACAGCTCAAGACGGAGCTTGGCTACAACGATCCCGTCATCGTCCAGTACGGCAGGTGGCTAGGACGTGTGCTCGAGGGCGACTTTGGCACCTCGACGAGCAGCCACGCCGAGGTCTGGCCCCTTATCTGCTCAAAGCTGCCTGCCACCGTCGGCCTCATGGCGGCTTCCATCGTGTTTTCGGTCTTGGCGTCCATACCTTTGGGTATTGTGGCCGGCTACTACGAGGGGTCTGTCTTTGACAAAGTGATGAACGCCATACATTACGTCGCGATATCAATCCCGTCGTTCTGGTTTGCCATCATGCTCATCATCCTGTTCTCCCTGCAGCTTGGGTGGCTGCCGAGCTCGGGAATGAGGACGACTGGCGTTGACAGCGTGGTCGACCTTGCCGCCCACGCGGCCATGCCGGTGCTTGTGCTGAGCATCGGTAAAATTTCGGTCTATGCGCGCTACGTGCGTGCGGCCACCATCCAACAGCTTCACGAGGACTATGTCTTGCTGGCGCTTTCCAAGGGTGCGGGTACGTGGCGCGTGCTCTCGCGCCACGTTATGAAGAACTGCCTGCTCCCTGTGATCACGCTCGTTGGAATGAACCTCGGCAGCCTGGTTTCGGGCGCCTACATCGTCGAGACGATCTTTGGATGGCCTGGCCTGGGAACCACTGGCATGAGCGCCATTTACTCCCGTGACTACAACATGATTATGGGGACCACCATGTTGTCTTGCCTGCTTCTCGTGGCCGGCAACCTCATCGCCGACCTGTGCTACTCACTGGCGGACCCGCGCATCAAGATGTCGAGGGGTGAGCGCTGATGACGAAGCGTCTTAGGGGAGCCGGCCCGAACGGGGTCGTGGTGTCTGCGGCCGTCCTGCTGCTGGTGGTCCTTGCCTGTGCGCTGGCGTCGCTTTCGCCGTACGACCCGGTTGCGGTCGACCCCATCAACAAGTTTGCGAAGCCTTCCGTGGAACATATCCTTGGCACGGATAACTTTGGCAGGGACACCTTCACGCGCCTTCTCTACGGCGGGCGCGTCTCGCTGCTGGTGGGATTTCTCGCTATGGCGGTCTCGATCGTGGTGGGGACGCTCTACGGCATCGTGAGTGGCATCTCGGGCAGGCTGGTCGATGGGCTCATGATGCGCATCGTCGACATCCTCATGTCAGTGCCAAGCTTCCTTATCATCATTGCGCTCAGCATTTATCTCAGCGCCGGCATCCCGACTCTTGTTGCGACTATCGGGTTGTTCTCGTGGATGGGTGTGGCCCGCATTGTGCGAGCCGAGGTCCTTTCTCTTCGCGAGCGCGACTTCGTCATGGCTGCTAGAGGCCTTGGCGCCCCAAAGTCTTGGATCATCACCCGCCACCTGCTTAAGAACGTTTTGCCCCAGGTGCTTGTGGCCTCTACGAACAGCATCGCCAGCGCCATTCTCACTGAGTCCTCCCTGAGCTACCTGGGCTTTGGCATCCAGGTGCCCAACCCCTCGTGGGGCGGCATGTTAGAGGGGGCCCAGAGCTTCATCCTTTCCCATCCCGACCAGGCGGTTTATCCAGGTGTGATGATTCTCGTGACGGTTCTGTGCTTCAACGTCTTGGGCAACGGCGTGCGTAGGCGCTTTGTGTCGGCAGGGGAGGCGTAGACCATGGCTTTGTTTGAAGTGAGGGACCTTCGCGTTAGCTTCGAAACGAAGCGTGGCCTGGTGCAGGCGGTTCGAGGCGTCAATTTTGACATCGAACGAGGAGAATGCGTTGCGCTGGTGGGGGAGTCGGGTTGCGGCAAGTCCGTGACCGCCCGTGCGCTCGTGGGGCTTGGCTCGGCCACGGGTGGCGTCTGCGACCCGGCAAGCCGCATCCTGTACAAGGGCGAGGACGTTCTTTCGTATAGCGCCGCCGAGCTTCGGGGCTATCGCGGGTCTGGGGCGGCGATGATTTTCCAAGACGCCATGACGTCTCTGAACCCCACCATGCGCATCGGTCGTCAGATTGCCGAGGGCTTTGAGATCCATGAGGGCCTGGCCAAGCGCGAGGCCAACGAGCGAGCTGTCGAGATGCTCGAGCTCGTGGGGATTCCCGATGCTCGCCATACCGCACGCAGGTATCCGCATGAGCTTTCAGGTGGTATGTGTCAGCGCGTTGTCATTGCCTGTGCGCTGGCCTGCAACCCGTCGCTTCTGGTGGCCGATGAACCTACGACCGCGCTTGACGTGACGGTCCAGGCGCAAATACTCGCGCTCATCGATGGTATCCGGGAGAGACGGGGTACGTCGGTTTTGCTCATATCCCACGACATGGGCGTGGTTGCCGGTCTTGCGCAGCGCGTAGTCGTCATGTACGCCGGCGAGGTCGTCGAGTCGGGCTCCGTCGACGACGTCTTCTACCGAACGGCGCACCCGTATTCGCAAGGCCTGCTTGCCTGTTCCCCGAGGATTGGCTTTGAGCACGTCGAGCGTCTTACGACTATCCCCGGCTCTCCGCCGGAGCTGATCTGCCCGCCGCATGGCTGTGCGTTTGCCGACCGTTGCCCCAAGGCCACGGATGTCTGCCGCGCTTCAGCGCCGTCTTTGGGAAAGGTGGGTGAGGGGCATTGGGTTGCCTGCCATCTTTCCCGCGCCGTCTGAGCGACCGCTGCCGTTGTATGCGCAAGCGTCTGTCACGGCCCCTGATTTGCGTGGGAGACTGTACTGACGGACAAGGAGAGGAGCGCTTATGGACATGACCGGAGTGAAGCTGACCGAGCTCGTGGAGGCGGCGGGGTGCGCTGCCAAGCTTGCACCCGGATATCTCTCCCAGGTGCTTTCCGAGCTGCCGCGCCTGGACAGCCCCAATTTGCTCGTGG
>CAVHWW010000133.1:0-20833 GCA_963639715.1 Acutalibacteraceae bacterium | reverse complement strand
GCACCCCCGTCGAATGGGGCAGCGTCTGGCTCCCCGCCAACCGCTGCGTCATCAGTTCCGTGAGGAACCGTTAAAGCTAGAGCCCCGTCATTGCGGGGCTCTTTTTTTGCACGAGTTTATGATTGCGCATCGCTTCGCATTTGCAAGGTGACCATTCGCTTCATACTTGCGAAACGACGTCTCCGCTTCCTACTCCCTACCGCGGATCTTGCGGCCAAAGGCCTTAGCAACCTCGCGACGGTGAGAACCGAGCGGCATCAGCGGATCAACAACAAACCTAATGGGGTTATGAGCAGAAAGCGCAGGCTCTGGCATGTTACCCAGTACGCGCTTGCGACCGCAGGCGCTCAACATCGCAACGAGCTCTTCGTAGAAAGGCGTCTTACGGGCGTACTTCCAATAGTGGGGCGCCCAGTCACAGCCAACGAGGTTCCAGGGCTTGTCGCAACCAGCGTAGTGACGAACCCAAGGCTCGCGCCTCGCCTCCATATAGGCTTTGTAGACGGCCGCAGGAGCGAAGGGCGCCACGCGAGAGACGCGGTCGATGCAATCGTGCATGACGTTCCAGCGCTGGTCGAGATAAGTGACCCTCCCCTCGCAGCGAGCGTTGAGAACGTCCTGGTCATCAAAGATGTAGTCGCGAACGCTCGCAAACTCAAGCCACTGGGCAGTAGTGTAGGCCTCGCGCATGGTCTTCAGATTCAGCAGCAACACACCGGCCTGGAAGTAGCCGTAAGGATCGGCCATCCCAAGCTTTTCCTTGGTGTACTTGAGACGCTCTCCGTCGTTCATGTTGAGGTTGCCGAGATAATCCACGTCAATGGTGGCTCCAAGCAGGCTGTCGCCCAACTCCGTGTCATAGAGCTTTGCGATGTCGCCCTCGACCACAAGATCGGAGTCGAGGTAGACCACCTTGTCGTAGGCGGGCATCACACGCTGGATGATGAAGCGATAGTAGGTCTCGATGCCAATATGGGCGTTGTTGGTGGCAAGGTCGTAGTCAGCCACGACCGGCGACACGTCATGAAAGCGCAGAGACACGTTGTCTGCGCCGCCCGTAAGACTCTCTTGCATGAGTTCTTGATGCTCGGGGGCGATATCGCAGGTGAGCACCACGATGTCATAGAAGCGGTCCTTGCTCGCGTTATCAAGCATGGAGCGGATGGTCGTGGTGACCATGGGCACGTAAGAGTCGTCAGCCGCGAAAACGACAGGGACGACTTGCCTCCCGCGGGCCTCGGTGCTCGGAGCGCTCACGCTCAGCGCAGGACCAAAGCGACCCGGATTCTTAAAGTGCACGCACTGGAGCTGCTTAGCCTTCCAGGCGGAATTCACGCGCGCCTGGTGCACGAGATAGATGTTAAGCAAGCGTTCGGCCAGGTGACCCGGCGTTCGCATGGCCTCAACGCTATAGAGCGTGAAGTCGGTCTCTTTCACATAGCGCTCGAGAATAGGGAAAAGCCACTCGCAATAGGCCTGGAAAACGTCCTTGCGCATGATGAACATATTGCAGAAGCAGCAGCTATTGCCATTGAGGAAGACGTCTGCATCCTCGGCGTAGTCAGGGTGCATCTCCTTGAGAATGTCAACAGCGCGCTCAAGGTCAGCAATGTGAAGCATGGGCGCCGCCTCGTAGTGCGCCAGCACGGTACGCGTTTTGCCAGGGAAATGCCTCAGGTCCTTGACCTCAGTCGTTATGCAGTCATAGCCCTCGACGGCCGCACGGATGGTCTCGTCGTCAAGACCATAGCGCCTCTGGCTGCTCTTGTTGATATAGGTGTCGAGAACCTCGCCCCAGCGATTCTCTTTATGGCGCTCGGGCGAGAAGTCGAAATAACGACGGTAGTGGCAAAAACCATAGTACGCCGCATCCACGTTCTTCCAGGCCCAGTACTGAGTAGTAAGTTCACAGTACAGGGGATTTTGCTCAGAAATGTTCTCGCCCTCGTCATCATGGAGAGCCCAGGGAAAGCGGCTGGAAGCATTCGCGCAGCCAACCTGCACAGGCTGCAGAATCTTGCTATCAAACGTATCGACATCCTTGTGCGTAGAGACAAAGATGCGGATGTCTTGTGCCTCGCATTCCGCAAGCTTTGAGGTGCGTTCGCCATCCTCAGAGGGAATGTTCGTATAGCTTTGCCCCTTATATGTTGGATTGTCGTCAGAATAGACCGGCACGGCACTCTCCCAAAGCAGCTGGTATATCTCAAACAATATAGCCTCTAGAATGCAAATTTGGCTCGGCTGTTGTGCAGATTTGGGAGAAACTCCGAGCACACTCGGGCCGCATGGCATACAAACAGGCCGAGAGATACATCAGTCGGGAAACTTAATCCGCCCCTACACCTCAACAAACCTAAAAGGATTTCCATGCTCGGCGACGATGGCCACAAGGTCTGCAGTACGCAGGTGCACCGAAGCCGTGTTGCTGCAGGGGTGGCAGCCTATCCAGCCCCAGCGCTCGAAGTCGGCGTCAAGGGCAACTTGCACATTTCTCTGCTCGTCGTTAAGTACAGCGAAAGGCGTAACCGCACCGGGGTAGATGCCGATCTTCTCAGCGAGATCGGCTGGTGAGGCAAAGCTCAGGCGTTTGCTGCCAAGACGCTCCTGAAGGGTCTTAAGGTCGACGGGCTTTGTGTCGGGCACCGTGACCAGGTAATAGTTGCGGTGCTTTGGGTCACGAAGAAATAGGTTCTTGGCCTCATGCTCGGCAAAGGGAAGCTTGGCCCTCTCCAAGGCCTCCTCGACGGTGAAAACCGGCGGATGCTCCACAGCCTCGTACTCAACACCACGGGCGTCAAGCAGCGCATATATGTCTGCTTTAGTGAGCTTACCTTCAATGGTATGAGTATCTTCCCAGACCTTTTGCTCTGCTGCCATACGCTACCGCCCCTTCGGCTTGGCACAACGATTCCCAGACTGTACAACATGTGAGTCAGCCGGTGCGGGGCGGGCCATGGCGCAGGGTGCTCCTCATATCAAACGAAGCAGCCAGGCGATAATACGTCGCATGCGGTTTTCGCATCTTTCGCCGTGAAGCAACGGGCATCCCCTTAGCGCCTCAACACGAAGTGAGGGTCACCCTCGAGGCGTCTCAGCAAATGGCGAAGCGCGACGAAAGCGAAGGCTCCTAGTCCCCGAAGACGGCCTCTATGCGCTTCTCGTCCACACCAAAGAGCCAGGTCAGGACAAAGCCAGCAACACACGAGACCGCAAGGCAGAGCAAGAACTGGAGCTGCTGGCCGGGAATCATAATGAGCAATCCGAACAGCCCCGAGACGCCATGGGCCACCGTACCGAGGTCGAGCGCGGCCGCCAGAGCGCCGCCAAAGCCCGCACCCAGGCAGGCAGTGACGAAAGGCCGCACGAGCGGAAGCGTCACCGCATACATAAGCGGTTCGGCCACGCCAAGCACGCCCACCGGGACGGACTGCGCCACGAACTTCCTAAGCTTCGCGTTCTTGCTTTTAGCGAACAGGGCGAGGCCCGCGCCCACCTGTCCGCCGCCCGCCATCATGAGGATCGGATAGAGGTAGTTGACGCCCTGGGTCGGGCCACTGGGATCGTTGAGCATAGCGTGGATGGGCACGAGCGCCTGGTGCAAGCCAACCGAAACCAGGGGCAAAAAGCCCGCCGAGATGACATAGCCCGCCACGGCGCTCACCTGGGACCTTATAAGCTGAAGGCCAACAAAGACTGCCGTGGTAAGGCAGGAGCTCAACGGCTGGATCACGAGCACGAGCACAAACACGCCCGCAAGCAGCACCACGAGCGGCGTGACAAAGGTATCGAGCAATTCGGGCATGAGTTTGCGAACGGCCCTCTCGAGCAATGCGAAAAGAATGCCGGCAACAAGAGCGGCGAGCATGCCTCCGGCGGCCGGGTTGTACTGCTGGTTGATAAAGGGCAGCAGAATCACCGATGCGTTGTCATCCGCGCTCGTTGCGAGCAGCGGCATCGATGAGTTCGCAACACACATCATGCCCGCAATGCCGCCGAGCACGGGCGTGCCGCCAAACTCGTGCGCCGAGTTATAGCCGACGAGGATAGGCAGATAAGCAAAAAGCGCCCAACCGATCGAGCGGATCGTCTGAAACCACCACACGTTCGCGAGCGAACCGTCTGTAGAGACGTTAGCAACGTTGCAAATGCCATTGATAAGGCCAGCCGCAATAATGCCGGGCAGCAGCGTGGCGAACACGTTGGCGCATCTCTTAAGCAGCGTTTGCACGGGCAGTTTGGCCAACCTCGACGCACGAGCAGACTTATTGGCAGATGCCGCAGCCGCTGCTTCTGAAGAAGTTGCGGGCCCCGCTGCAGCCTCAAACGCTGAGCAAACCTTCCCCACGCGGCCAGGTCCAAGGACAATCTGCATCGTCCGTCCCTCAACCAGGCCGAGCACACCTTCAGCGGCACGGATGCCCACACAATCGACCAGCGCCGAATCGCGAACTGTCACGCGCAGTCGCGTCATACAGCTCGTAACCGACTCAACGTTCTTCCTGCCGCCCAATAGGACGAGAAGAAGATTTGCAAGCTCCTCGTCAGACATGTCTCCCCCATCCACGAAGAAACTAGCTTAGAACAGAAAGGCGCCCAGCAAGAGCCACGCACACAACGAAGCCGGCCACCATGTTCGGCGACCGGCTTCGAAAGAAAGCGCTATCTGCCTTCCTGCGCACGTAGGCGAGGGCAGTTCAGGCACTTGGGACATTTTAGGTCATTTTTAATTAGCACAAAGCCCTTTATCAGCAGTTATGCAGCGTAGCGTACATGACGGCCTTGATGGAGTGCATGCGGTTCTCGGCCTCGTCAAAGACGACGCTGTGCTCAGACTCGAAGACCTCGTCGGTGACCTCCATCTCGGAGATGCCGAACTGCTCGTGGACCTCGACGGCCGTGGTGGTCTTGAGGTCGTGGAAGCTCGGCAGGCAGTGCATGAAGATAGCACCCGGAGCGGCCTTGGCCATGGCCTCGGCGTTGACCTGGTAGGGCGAGAGAAGCTTGATACGCTCGGCCCAGAGCTCGGCCGGCTCGCCCATGGAGACCCAAATGTCGGTGTAGACGACGGTGGTACCAGCAAGACCCTCGTCAAGGTCCTCGGTGAGGGTAATGGTGGCGCCAGTCTCGGCGGCAATGGCGCGGCACTGCTCAACGAGCTCGGCAGGCGGCATCTGGGCGGTGGGGCCACAGGCGCAGAAGTCGATGCCAAGCTTGGCGCAGACGACCATAAGGGAGTTGCCCACGTTGTTGCCGGCGTCTCCCATGAAGGTGAGCTTGTTGCCAGCGAGCTTGCCGGTGTGCTCGTAGACGGTGAGCATGTCGGCAATCATCTGCGTGGGGTGGAACTCGGTGGTGAGGCCATTCCAGACCGGCACGCCGGCGTTGGCGGCGAGGTCCTCGACGATCTCCTGAGCAAAGCCGCGGTACTCGATGCCGTCATACATGCGGCCAAGCACACGAGCGGTGTCCTCAATGGACTCCTTCTTGCCCATCTGCGAGCTCTTGGGGTCGAGGTAAGTCACGCCCATGCCGAGGTCCATGGCACCAACCTCAAAGCTGCAGCGGGTGCGCGTGGAGGTCTTCTCGAACAGCAGCACGACGTTCTTGCCGTGGAGCCAGTCGTGCGGCTCGTGGTTCTTCTTCATGGCCTTGAGCTCGGCGGAAAGCTCGATAAGGTAACGAATCTCGTCGGGGGTGTAGTCGAGCAGCTTCAGGAAGTTGCGTCCGGAGAGGTCGATGCCCTTGGCTGCGGCGGCCTCGTCTGCCTTGGTGTGGTTCATGGGGTTCCTCCCTGTAGCCTTTGTTATGCGTATGGATTGAATGAATATTCAATTTCTTGCATAAACACTCGTGTATCCGAATGTTTTGTGATTATAGCCACTTTCAATAGCCAGTTCAACAGCTGATGGTGGTTAGCACTCCCCCAGCTCGGCGACGATGCTGTCGTCGAGTTCGCGATACTCCTGCGGGACGGTACCAAGCTGGCAGAGGAAGGCACCGGCCACGGCCTGCGCCTGCTCGCGTCGCGTGGCGGCAAGTGCGGTGTTGCCGCTGGCCTCGTAGCCATCAGCGATGCGCAGCAAGGCGTACTGCACGTAGACGGCAAGCGAATCAGCGATGCCGGAAAGCTCCATCATCGTCACGAGCGAAGTTGGGTCGAGCGCCAGCACCGTGGCACCGTCGAGGTCAAGCAAGGAGCCCACGGCATCCTCGAGGTCGGCGATGGCGTCTTGGTCTGCATCGAGCAGGGCCGCACGCATGCGACGGGCCAAGACCTGCCCGAACCGACGGGTCATTTCAGTGATGTAGTCACGCTGAAGCACAATGTCCTCCGCTCGTGGAATTGTTGTTTTCTACGCCCCGACAGGCGGCTCGATTCCTAGGTGCTCGAAGGCAGCCAGCGTTGCCTGGCGACCCTGAGGTGTACGGACGATGAGGCCACGCTGCAGCAGGTAGGGCTCGTAGACGTCCTCGATGGTGGAGGGGTCCTCACCCACCGAGCTCGCGATGGTGGAAAGGCCCACGGGCCTACCGCGGAAGGTCGAGGCGAGCGCCTGCAGAATCTTGGTGTCCATCCAGTCCAGGCCCAGCTCGTCAATCTCGAAGAAGCTCATGGCCTGGGCCGCGACCTCGGCCGTGATAGAGCCGCCGGCCTTCACCTGGGCGTAGTCACGCACGCGCTTGAGCAAGCGGTTTGCCAGGCGCGGCGTCCCACGGCTGCGGCTCGCGACCTCAAGCGCGGAGTCATGGTCGATGGCAACACCAAGGATGCCCGCGGAGCGCTCAACAATTTGGGCAAGCTCGTCCACCGAGTAATAATCGAGCCGGTAAGAGATGCCGAAGCGATCGCGCAAAGGACCAGTGAGCAGGCCAGTACGCGTGGTGGCGCCCACAAGGGTAAAGCGCGGGACATCCAGCCTGATGGAGCGCGCAGCCGGACCCTTGCCGATCACGATATCCAGGAAGAAGTCCTCCATCGCCGGATAGAGAACCTCCTCCACGTTGTGGTTGAGGCGGTGAATCTCGTCGATGAACAGGACGTCGCCAGGCTCGAGGTTGGTGAGAATGGCCGCGAGGTCGCCCGTGCGTTCAATGGCAGGACCGCTCGTGGTGTGAATCTTGGAACCCATCTCGTTGGCGACCACCGAGGCAAGCGTGGTTTTGCCCAGGCCGGGAGGGCCGGAGAAGATCACATGGTCGAGCGGCTCGTGACGGCTCTTGGCGGCCTCGATAAGCACGCGGAGGTTTTGGCGCACGCGCTGCTGGCCGCAGTACTCATCGAGCGTCTGCGGGCGCAAGGTACGATCAATCTCGAGGTCATCAGCCGTAAGGGCTGCGCTTACGGGACGCGGCGCGCCCGGCTCATGCGAGGGCGAGGCATCTGCGAACAGGTCCTTGGAAGAATCGGCCTCCCACATTACGACCTCCTCCCCAGGCGCTTGAGCGCATAGGACAGCGCCGCCTTGGTAGTGGTTGCGCCGGCCTCGTCATAGCCCTCGAGCGCAAGCGTTGCCTCCTCGCTCGTGAAGCCCATGGCGAGAAGCGCTGCCGTGACGTCCTCTGCGACGCCGGGGCTGGCAGGGGCCGCAACGGCACCGATGGTGCCACGCGCGGGCACGCTCGCGGCGCCGGCAAGACCCACGAGCGTCGGGTCCTTGGCGAACACGCTCTCGAGCTCAAGCAAAAGGCGGCTTGCGAGCTTTTTGCCCACGCCCGGCACGCTCGACATCATGGAGCTGTCTTGCGCCACGACGACGCCCGCCAGTGCCGACGGTGTAAAGGTAGAGAGTACCGCGAGCGCGAGCTTGGGACCCACGCCCGAGATGGCACAGAGCCTATCGAACAGGGCGCGCTCTTCTCTGGTGGAGAACCCGAACAGCGTCATGGAGTCCTCGCGCACCACAAGGCGGGTGAGCAACGTGACGCCGGGCGTGCCCACCTCGGGCATGCTCGCCGCCGTGACCGAAGATATGCCGAGCTCGTAGCCTACGCCGTTGACGTCAAGCACGGCGAAGCTTGCCGTGAGCTCAACGAGCGTTCCCGTTAGCTGGACGATCATGCGTCCACCCTCCTGTCATGTTCCGTGGATGCCGTAAGGCCGCTGCGGGCCGCCGCAAGCTTGCGTGCCGCGTCTCCCCCTTGCGCGGCAGACGCCGCGAAGGTCCGCGAGAGGTTGGCATGGCACACCGCCGCCGCAAGGGCATCTGCGCAGTGGTCCGGCTTTGGATCGTGGTCCAAGGAAAGAACGTTGCGCACCATGTAGGTGACCTGACGCTTGTCTGCAGCGCCCGTTCCCACCACGGCCTGCTTTATCTGCATGGGCGTGTAGCTGCCGACCTCAACACCAGCCTGCGAACACGCGACAAGCGCCGCCCCGCGGGCATGGGCCGTGAGGATGGCTGAGCGCGTGTTCTGCCCAAAGAAGATGTCTTCGATGGAAACGGCCGTGGGGGCATACCGCTCGATAACCTCACCAATCTGCTGGCAGATGTTGCCCAGGCGCTCATGCAGGGGTTCGTCTGCCTCAGAGTGAATGCAGCCATAGGCACGTGCGCGCGCCACCGAGCCGCGCGTCTCAATGACGCCCCAGCCGGTGTTGGCCAACCCTGGGTCTATGCCAAGGACTATCACGTGCCACGCTCCCCTCGTTCGCCAAAAATCGAACATTGGTTCTAGTTTAACACGACCTGGGGACGCGGCCGCAACATTCGGGCAAGTTGGGCTAAGGCGAGCAAGGGAGAGATTCAACACGCGAGCGGTGGACGGGCACCGCCGGCAAACGCACGCACGGCGGCGCTAGTTGTCGGAGAAATAGCCTCGCCAGATGTCTTCACCGCCGGCCTTCTGCCCCTTGGCCGAACGCATGCGATTGCCATCCGAAAGCCCCTGGAGATAGCCCATGACCTCAGAGATTTGCGAACGCATGGAGCCGTGCGAAGGGCCGGGGGCCGCGCTAGCGCCACGTGCGCCAGAGGCGACGGGGCCATCCGACGCACCTGCGGCGTTCGCGCCTTGCTCGGCTTGGCCCTCGCCACCAAACATCTCGCCAAAGGCAGCGCCGAGGGCCTCGGAGAGAAGCTCGGCGAAGTCGGCCGCCTCCGAATCGGCCGCCCCAGAGCCGGGGGTCTCAGCCGTAGACGCAAATTCCTGGGCAAATTCCTGTGCGAATTCCTCCGCACCGCCAAAGGCCACCGCACCTTCACGAACGCGGTCACGCCAAGCGTCGGTGAACGGCGCCTCGTCCTGGACCAGGCCGCGCGAGGAAAGCAGCGGGTAAGTGGGGCCGCCCTTGCGGATGGAGGCGCTGCGCTTTATGCGCTCAAGCAAGTGGGCTGCACGTTCCTCTCCCCAACGGCCGGCCGCCAGCTCGCTCAGACCACAGCCACGCTCAACATGCATGAGCAAGGCCGCATCAAGCTCGGAAAGCCGCAGCTCGTCGTTGGGGGCAAGCTCTTCGAGCCCAAAGCCCTCCGGCACGCAGTAGCGCACAAGCGCCGTCGGTGGGATGACCGGCGAGACGGTGTTGCGATGACGTGCGATCCTGGCCACGTCGGAACGATAGACGTCGCCCAAGGGAGCAAAAGCCGACGCCTGACATACAAAGCCCGGCTCGTCGTCAGAGGCGCCGACAGCAAGGGCGGTCTTGTCGGCACATGAGAGCACGAGCAGGTTCGCCTCCTGGGCCCAAGCCCCAAGACGTGCCTGCACGAGACCCGAAGCCAGACGCTGCGAGCCCTCGCCACCAAGGGCCTCGGCGGCACGTTCGAGGTCACGCCAAGAAAGCTCGTCCACGTCGCGGATGCGCAGGGAGCGAACGAGCTTGCGAGCATCTGCCAAGGCCTCGCCCTGCCCGCAGACGAGGGCATGCACGCGCATGGGTCCCACGGCGTCGGTGGCCAAGGCGACGGTAGCGCAGCTGGCAAGGGAGCCGTCGGCCACCACGACCACGCCGTCAAGCTCGCGCTTCTCGGCCTGGTCACGTACGGAGAGGGCCGCGGCGTCCCACAAGATGCGGAAGCGATCGTAGAAGGGCGGGTCAACGGGGCAGGCAAGCGGGCCCTCCGAGAGGATGTCGATGTCACAGACGAGAAAGTCCTCGGTGAAGCTGTGGGCCTTGGCGGCCAGCTCGCCCCAGGGGGCCATCACAAAGCTGCCGCCCACAAAGACCTGGTCTTCCCAGGCGCCGGCGGCGTTGACGCCCACAATCCAGGAATTGGCGTCCTTGGCGTCGGCGACAAAACAGCCGTCAGAGACGGACGGCACCATGCAGGTGGGCTCGTCATCAGTGCTGAAGCTGTCGAAGGGAATGAAGCAGATAAGGTCGGCCTGGGCCTCGCCCGCAGCAAAGGCATCGAGGTCGTCGTAGGTGAAGGCGAGGCCAACGTCGACGTTGTCGATGCTGACCGCGGCAGGCACGGAGAGCGGCGCCAAAGGCGCGCGACCACCAGACGCCTTGGCGGAAAGCGAACCCAAAGACGAGACAAGGCCACCCAAGGAGACGGGCGTCACCAAGCCGTTTTTGACGAGCACCGCATCGGGTGTAGGCGCCGCCGAAAGGCCAGAGACGAAGGGCACGATTGCCGCGGTCTTGAGGATCTCGGAAAGGTTGGCGAGGCTTGCCGTAAGGTCTGAGATGTAGGCAGGGTTCTCAGCCAAAGCCATGGGATCGCAGCCCATGAGGATCGGTGCGGGGAAGACGAGAAGATCGGCGCCGGCAGCCTGTGCCATGGCGTCGCAGTTGGCCATCTTGGCAACCGTGGCCTCAAAGTCCCCGGCCCTCGTGTCAATCTGTGCGATGGCGACCTTCATGCTTTCCCCTTTACGCGCGCGGCAAACGTACGCCTATACTACCCGCACTCGCGGACACTAGCCCAAGCGAGGGTAGGTGCGCACAACCGTCATCCGCATGAACAGGTGCTCGCGGCCATGAACGCGTGAACGAAGCGCATTCCCCGTTCACGCCCCGCGCTGACGCCGCAGCCACCGGTCACGCGACCGGCATGCGCCCCGCCCGCGTTCGCGCGGTTAGGGCTCAAGCCAGATCTGGTAGACGTTGGTCCAGCCGGTGAGGTCGAGACCCTCGTAGGGGAACCACTGCGGCGTGTGGAGCACAAAGCCAAGCTCGCGGTACAGACGGTTCGAAAGGCTCTGCGGCGAGGTGTTGATGCGCAGTGCCTTGCAGCCCCGACGCAGGGCCTCGTGCGCGTAGGTGGCAAGCAGCGCGCTCGCCACGCCACGCCCCTGCGCAGCCGGGTCGGTCGCAAGCAGATGACAGGTAAGGAACTCCCCCTCGTCCAAGGACTCCCAACCCGGATCGGTGCCAGGCAGGCCAAAGTCTGAATCGAGCGACATGGCACCAAGAACGGCAGGCGCGAGCTCATCGGCGGATTCGCGGTCGATGGCGACCCAGGTGACGCCCTCGCTCAGGCGGCGGGAGACGTCATCGGGCAGGGGCCAAAAGCCGCGCTTCCAACCGCAAGTCTGCGCGCCGTCGATGTCACAGGCGTCGAGCAGATGGTCATACATCGCCTGAAGCGCCGGTTCGTCAGTCGCGGCGGCCTTGCGCACGAGGACGTTGGCCGGTCCCTCGAGAACAACGGGTTCGCTATCTTCAAAGCTCACAAGTGCACGGTGGCGACGCACGGGCTCGGCTTGTTCAATGCGCGCAAGGCCCCCGTCCAAGCCACCAGCAGAAAGCGCTCGGTACGGCAGCTTTTCCGCAAAGGCGCAAGCAACGGGCAGGGCGTCGTCGGTTGCAAGCAGGTGGGCCTGGGTAGCTCCCAGACGGCTCATGACCTCGGCGATATCTGCGGGCTCAAGCTCGCGCGCAGCACACGAGACGAGCGCCACGCTTCGCTCGGCATAAAGAGCCGCAAGCTCTGCCGCATCCCATGAGCCAAGCGCCATCACGGGAGCCGGCTCATAGGCAACGCCGAATGGCGTCCCCGGCGCATCCGTCACACCCTCGGGCGCCAACACGTGAACACATGCCATGGCACCATTTGCTACGGGCACCTTGAGCTCAGATGTGATTTCCATCGTCAAGCCAACCTTGTTCTAGTTGAGTCAGTCTCTCTTGCTACAGAATAGCCCCGCCGCAAGCAAATGCTCACAACGGGGCTCAAGTTACTGTCGGGACCTAGGAAATGGAGCCATCTCGCAAGCGTCTTACACGAGCTGCAAGACGCAGAGGCCCCTACTCCAGGCCGGACTCGCTGGCAGGCAGCGGCTTCTTCCAGAGGGAGAGGATCAGGCAGCCAACCACGGAGCCCACGACGCAGGCGACGAGCCACATGACGGGGTTGGTGATGACGGCCGTGACCCAGGCGCCACCGTGCGGGGCGGGGCTGGCGCAGCCAAAGGCCGCGGAGATGCCGCCGGCGATGGCGGAGCCGATGATGCAGGACGGGATGACGTGGCCGGGGTCGGCGGCGGCGAACGGGATGGCGCCCTCGGAGATGAAGGACAGACCCATGATGTAGTTCACCAGGCCGGCGTTGCGGTCCTGCTTGGTCCAACGGTTCTTGAAGAACGTGGTGGACAGGGCGATGACCAGCGGCGGAACCATGCCGCCAACCATGACGGAGGCCATGATGACCTGGCCGGTGGTGCCAAGGCCGCTGCTCGGGTCGAGAGCGGCGGTGCCGAAGACGTAGGCAGCCTTGTTGAAGGGGCCGCCGAAGTCAACAGACATCATGCCGCCGAGCACAAGGCCGAGCACGACGATGTTGCTGGTGCCGAGGCCGGAAAGGAAGCCGTTGAGGGCCGTGTTGATGGCGGCGAACAGCGGGTTCAGGGCAAGCATCACGATGCCGATGACGAGTGTGCCGAGCACGGGGTAGATGAGCATCGGCTTGATGCCCTCAAGCGAGCTCGGGAGCTTGTCGCAGGCGCGCTCGATGCCGAGCGTGATGTAGCCGGCGGCAAAGCCCGCGAACAGTGCGGCGATGAAGCCGCCCGAGATGAGGGCGCTGGAGTCGAGCGTGCCGAGGTAGGCGAAGTCATAGCCGGCCTTGGCAAACAGGCCGCCCACGAAGCCAGGGGCAAGACCAGGACGGTCGGCGATGGAGCTGGCGATGTAGCCGGCCAGGATCGGCAGCATAAGGCCGAACGCCTCGCCACCGATGGTCTTGAACAGGGCCGCGGCCGGGATGGAGGAGCCGTAGGCGCTGGTGCCAAGGCCGGGCTGGTCAACCAGGAAGGCGATGGCAGTGAGGATGCCGCCACCAATCACGAACGGCAGCATGTGGGAGACGCCGTTCATGAGGTGCTTGTAGATCTTGTGCCAGGTGGACTCGTTGCCAGCGGCGGCCGCAGGGGCAGCGGAGGCACCGGAGCCGTGGTGCACCGGGGCGTTGCCGTTCATGACCTCGTTGATGAGGACCTCGGGCTCGTTGATGCCACGGGAGACCGCGCAGCTGAACAGCGGCTTGCCGTCGAAGCGACTCAGCTCGATGTTCTTGTCGGCGGCGATGATGACGCCCTTGGCACCGGCGATGTCCTCGGCAGAGAGCACGTTCTTGGCGCCGGCAGAGCCCTGGGTCTCGACCTTGATGCGAAGGCCCATCTCGGCGGCCTTGTTCTCGAGGGCCTCGGCGGCCATGTAGGTGTGGGCGATGCCGGTGGGGCAGGCGGTGATGGCAACGAGGTCATAGCCCTTGGCGTCCTCGGCGGCGGCACCGGCGGCCTTGGCGTCGTCGGCGGCGAGCTTGGCGTCCTCGGCGGCGTTGACCACGGCCAGGAACTCGTCAGCCGTCTTGGCGGCACGGAGGTTCTCACAGAACTCCGGGTCCATGAGCAGCATGGAGAGGCGCGAGAGCACCGCGAGGTGGGTGTCGGCCTGGGTGTCGGGGGCGGCGATGAGGAACATCAGCGTGGTGGGCTTGCCATCGGGAGCGTCGTAGTCGACGCCCTCGGGCAGCGTCATCGCGGCCAGGCCAGGAGCGCTGACGGCGGCCGTCTTGGCGTGCGGGATGGCGATGCCCTCGCCCAGGGCCGTGGTGCCCTCGGCCTCGCGGGCGTGGACGGCGGCGGTGTAGCCGTCCTTATCGGCCACGTTGCCCTCGGTGGCCATGAGGTCAACGAGCTGGGCGATGGCGTCGTCCTTGCTGGAGGCGGCACCGCCAATCTTGATGGCCTGAGGCTTGAGCAGATCCATGATTCTCATGCTTCAACCTTCCTTTCCCCGAAGCTGCGGCTTCGGAGCTTCCAATACAGACGCGGCCGGCAAATAGGGGGCGCCGTCCGCGAGCTTGCCTAGTTGGCCACCCGCCTGGCCCGCCAAGGTGTTTCCTTACGAAGGCGGCGAGCCATGCAGGTGGCAGGGGGCCTAGTTGGCGGCCATAAGGGCCTCGACCTCGTCGCGACGGGCGAGGTGGTCAGAAAACGCGCTGGCAGAACCGGAAGCGAGGGCCATCTTGAAGGCCGTCTCGTAGGAGCCGGTCTCGATGTAGCCCGCAATGAAGCCGGCAACGCTGGAGTCGCCAGCGCCCACGGAGTTCACCACATCGCCCTTGGCGGCCGGACTCTCGAAGACACTGCCATCGGCGGCCACAAGCACGCCGCCCTCGCCAGCCATGGAGACGAGCACGTTCTGCGCGCCCTCCTCCTGCAGCTTCTTGGCATACGGAACCACGTCTTCGCGGGTCTTGAGCTCAACGCCGTAGATGTCGCCCAACTCGATGTTGTTGGGCTTCACGAGGAAGGGCTTGTAGGGCAGCACGCGGGTGAGCAGGTCGCGCTCGGCGTCCACCACGATGCGCACGCCGCGACCCTCGAGACGGGCCATGATGCGCTCGTACATGTCACCGGGCAGGGTGTTGGGCACCGAGCCAGAGATGACGAGGGTGTCGCCCTCGCCCAGCTCGTCGAGCTTGGCGTAGAGGGCTTCGATGTCGGCCTCGGTGATGCGCGGACCCTGGCCGTTGAGCTCGGTCTCCTCGGCACTCTTGATCTTGGCATTGATGCGCGTGAAGCCCTCCTCAACGTGAACGAGGTCGTGGTCGACACCAGAGGCGGCCAGCAGGCTCTCGAGGGCCACGCCGGTGAAGCCGGCGGAGAAGCCCAGGGCGCGCGAGGCGTGGCCGAGGTTGCCCAGGACGATGGACACGTTGATGCCCTTGCCGCCAGGCAGAATCTGCTCGTAGTTGGTACGGTTGATCACACCCAGACGCATATCGTCCACGCGGACGATGTAGTCGAGGCTGGGGTTGAACGTGACGGTGCAGATCATGCGGTTACCTCCACAACGTTGGTAAACGAGCTGTAGGCAGAATCGACGGGGGCAGTGGTGACGAGCGTGGCGTCCTCAAAGCGCGAGAAGGTCACGGGCGTGACGACGCCGAGCTTGGTGGAATCGGCGAGCACGTAGCGCTCGCGGGAGTGCTGCATGGAGATGAGCTTAACCATGGCCTCACCGGTGTCGGGGGTGGTAAATCCCTGCTCGGGCGTGACGCCGTTGGCGCCCCAGAAGCCCTTGGAGAAGTTGTAACGAGACAGTGCGTCGATGGCGCCCGGGCCCACGATGGCCTCGGTGCCGGCCTTGAGGTCGCCGCCGATGACGCAGGTACGGGCCCCACGCGAGACGAGCGCAAGGGCGATGGAGACGGAGTTGGTGACGAAGGTGGCGCGGCAGGACGCCTCACTCAGGTGCTCGACGATGGCAAGCGTGGTGGTGCCGGAGTCGAGGTAGACGAAGTCATCCGGCTCGATGGCGTCGGCGGCCCAGCGGGCAAGCACGTCCTTCTCGTCGGCGCGAAGGCTGCGCTTCTCGGCCATGGTGGGCTCGATGGCGACGAAGGGCGAGGGCTTGAGCTTGGTATCGACGCTCGCGGCGCCACCGTGGACCTTCACGAGCAGGCCGCCGCGCTCGAGGCGCTCGAGGTCGCGACGGATGGTGGACTCGGAGGTGCCGAAGAGCTGCGCGAGCTCGGTGACAGAGACGGTGGCGTTGCGCCCCACCATCTCGACCATACGCTGACGACGTTCTTCTGCAAGCACGGCGCTCTCCTGCGTCTCTCCATGGCTCGGCCACGGTGTTTGAACTTCAGTGCGTACTATTGCACGGAATTGCGCAGAAGTGCGCACCAATGCGCAAGTTTTTGGAAAGCCAGGGGTAAGCGGTTGATTTTTAGCTGCGAACGGTAGGTTTGTCGACGGAGAGGCCAGATGTTGAGCTGCAGATGGCCGCTCAGCCGGTCTTGGCCGATATTGCGCAGAAGTGCGCAGGCACCCTACTCTTCG
The DNA here is from genome assembly GCA_963639715.1 of Acutalibacteraceae bacterium. Lineage (GTDB taxonomy): Bacteria > Actinomycetota > Coriobacteriia > Coriobacteriales > Atopobiaceae > Parolsenella. The sequence continues at coordinate 4,588 of CAVHWW010000133.1, read as the reverse complement.
TCGTCGGTTGCCGCGGCGTCTCGTCCCCGCTCGAACTCCTCGTCCCAGGAACGCAGGGTCAGGTAGACCTCGTGGGCCACGTCAGCAGGGATGCCCTTCACGGCGGCAATCTCCTCCTCGGTGGCCTCACGCAGGCGCTTCATGGAGCCGAAGGCGCGGCGCAGCGCGCGCTTGCGCTTCTCGCCCACGCCCGGCACCTCGTCGAGTACGCTCACTGTCATGGCCTTGTCGCGCAGCTCGCGGTGGAAGGTGATGGCGAAGCGGTGGGCCTCGTCTCGCACGCGTTTCACCAGGTAGAGCGAGGCAGAACCGCTCGGCAGCACCACGGGCATCTCGTCCCACGGCACGAACAGTTCCTCGTCTGACTTGGCAAGACCGGCCATGGGGATGTCGAGCCCAAGCTCGCCCAGCTGCTCCATGGCAGCCGTGAGCTGCGGCTTTCCGCCGTCGAGGATGAGCAGGTCGGGCTTGGCGCCAAAGCGTTCGTCGGCCATGCGCTCGGGCGAGTAGCGCCTCGCAAGCACCTCGCTCATGGAGACGAAGTCGTTGGCCTCGTCGAGCTCGGCGCGGATCTTGAAACGGCGGTACTGGCTCTTGTCGGGCTTGCCGGCGGTAAAGACCACCATGGAGGCCACGGTGTGGCGGCCATGGATGGTCGAGATGTCGAAGCACTCGATGCGCATGGGCGGCGCGTCGAGGGCCAGGGCGCTCTCGAGCTGGAGCAGCGCCTCGTTGGTGCGCTTGTCCTCGTAGCCCGTGCGCAGCTCATAACGGGCGAGGTAGTGGCGCGCGTTGTTCGTGCTCATCTTGGCGAGCTGCGCCTTCTGACCGCGCTGCGCCACATGCAGCACCACGGCGCGGCCGCGGCGAGCGGAGAGCCAACCCTCGAGCGTCTCGGCGTCGGCGGGCATGGCTGGCACGTCCACCTCGAGCGGAATGTCGCTCGTTTGGTCGTAGTAGCGCTTCACAAAGCCGCCGACAAGCTCGCCCTCGTCCACGTCCAAGCCCTTATCGACCACAAACTCGCAGGTACGGCTCACGCGACCCTCGCGCACCACGAAGACGCAGGCACCCGCGATGGTCTCCTCGCGCCAAAAGCCGATCACGTCGACGTCCTGCGAGCCCGAGAGCACCACGCGCTGCTTGTCGTCGAGCCCGTCGATGACCTGCAGACGGCGCTTCACGCGAGCGGCCCGCTCGAAGTCGAGGTTGGCGGCTGCCTCGGCCATCTCGGCCTTGAGCTCGCCCACGAACTGGCCGCGATGACCCGAGAGGAAGTGCTCCACCTGGCGCACGTGCAAGGCGTACTCCTCGGGCGTGATGCAGCCGGCGCAGACACCGGGGCCGCGGCCCACGTGGTAGTCAAAGCAAGGGCGGCCGTTCTCGGCCTGGGCCAGCGCCACGACGTCGGTCTGCTCGGGATGGGCCTCGAGCTGGCGACGGACGCGCTTCCATTCGGCGCAGGTAGCCACGCACAGCGGCATGACCTTGCGCACCACGTCGATGGTGGCGCGGGCCGCGCGGGCGTCGGTGTAGGGGCCAAAGTAGCGGGTCTCGGGCTTGTGGCGCTCGCGCGTGTACTTGATAGCCGGGAAGACGTCGCCCTTGGTCAGCGCGATGTAGGGGTAGCTCTTGTCGTCCTTGAGGTCGACGTTGAAGGGCGGGCGGTACTGGTGGATGAGGTTGATCTCGAGCACCAGGGCCTCGTGCTCGGAACCCACGACCACGTAGTCGAAGCTCTTCGTGGCCGCCATGAGGCGCGGCACCATGGGACGCTCATCGGTGAGCTGCACGTACTGGCGCATGCGCGAGCGCAGGTTCTTGGCCTTGCCCACGTAAAGCACCTCGCCCGCGGCGTCTTTCCATAGGTAGCAGCCCGGATCAGTTGGCACGAGCGCCACCTGCTCAGCCAGCGACGGCACCGAGGTGGAGGGCTCGTTGGCCGCTTCCGCTAGCGGCGAGGACGCGGCGTGCTCGTCGGCCGCCTCCGCTGGTGGCCAGGACGCGGCGCGCTCGTCGCCCGCCTCCGCTAGTGGCGAGGACGCGGCGTGCTCGTCGCCCGCCTCCGCAGCCGGCGAAGGCGTGGGGCCAGCAGACGCAGGAGCGAAAAGCGCTGCGGCGGGTCCGAGCTCGTTGGACATGGAGGACGCGAGTTCAGTCTCACTCGTGCGCTCGTCGCCCGCCCGCTCAACTTCCTTTGGCTCGTCCACTTCCGCCTCCCCTCGCGCAAATCCAACGCACTCGATTCTACCCGGCGCAAAGCGCGACACGGACACGATGGCTCGGCAAGCCCCTACTCGTGGCGCTCGAGGAAGTCTTCGACGGTGGCGTTGTATTCCTCGATGTGCTCGAGGTGGACGCAGTGGGTGCCCTCGAGCAGGGCCCACTCGGCGCCGGGGATGCCGTCGACGATCTGCTTGGAGATAAGCGGTGTGGCTTCGTCGGCCGTACCGGAGGTCACGAGCGTGGGGATGCAGATGTCGCCTAGCTTGTCCACAACGCTCCAGTGGCTGAGCTTGCCCGTCACCACGAACTCGCTCATGCCCTGCATGGTGTGGTAGACCTCGTCGCCCACCGAATCGACGAAGGGCTTGCGGACGTTGTCAGGACGCTCGGCCTCGGGAACGGCCGCAACGTGGCGACGGTAGTACTCAGCGCTCGCGGCCTTGACTTCGGGCCGCTCGTAATCGCCGTCGACGTCGGCCTGGGCCAGGGCTTCTTCCATCTCGCGGGGCAGGTAGGAGCGCAGGCGAATGGCCTCGCGCAGCCACAGGTCCATGTCGGCCGGCGAGCTTGCCACCACCATCGAGGCCACGCCACTCGGGCGGTGCGTTGCGTACTGAAGCTCGAGCATGCCGCCCCAGCTCTGGCCGAGCAGGTGGACGTGCTCGAGGCCCAGGTGGATACGCAGCTGGTGGAGCTCCTCCTCAAACAGCTCGGCGCTCCACATGTCGGGGTTGCTCGGCGCCTTTGAGTAGCCGCAGCCAATCTGGTCGTAGTAGATGACCTGGCGGTGGTACTTGCGCGCCAGCTCGTCGAGAGAGCGCAGGTACCAGTGGGTGTTGCCAGGGCCGCCGTGGATGGTAAGCAGCGGCAGGCGACCAAGGTCGTTCTCGCCTACGATGCGATACCACGTCTTGTAGCCCTTGAAGGGCATGTAGCCCTCGACAACCTTGAGGTCTTCCACCTTGCGCTCCTCGTCCATGCCACCCGTGGGCGGCGTCGGCTTTCAATCAATGCGCAGACTACGTTAACCGCCTTTAGCATCGGCGCGGGTAACAAGCATGTTACGGCCCACGCGAGCAGAGCGTCCGCTTACGCGCGCGCAGCCAAGACGCTCGCTCCAAGGTCAAAAGCGCGCGTTCGCTGGCGCGCACGCAGCCAAAACGCTCGTTCCAAAATCAAAAAAACGTGCCCGTTGGCATACCTGCTCGATTTTGAGAGCAATAAGTGGCACTTCCGACCCACGCGGGCAGAACCGCCCCAGTAGACGCGCTCGCTTCAAAGCCGAAACGCGCCCGCCAGCGCGCCCATCCGGTTATGGAAGCGACAAAAGACGCATCCGGCCCATACGGCAAGGCCCAAACCGGCCGTTTAGATCCGCCCCGAGCGCCTAGCCCTATGACCGAGTAACCATACGGCAAGGCCCAAACCGGCCGTTTAGATCCGGGCGCTGGCAAAAAGATGCTCGAGTGGGCCCAAAAGCGCCCTAAATATCCGCTCACTCAGGCCTGGATGTCCGCTCGCGTGACTTTTCGGCGACTTGTTGTGAACCCGTCAAGTAGTCCCCTACTTTTTCCATCTCAAAACACCAGGTAGATCAATTGCATATTTAAGGGACTACTCACCACTTCCGTCACAAGTCGCCGAAAAGTCGCGCGAAGTGACAGAGCGGGGCAAATACAGCGATTAGCCGCTCGGCAGAAAGGGCACGCCGGCTTTCCCGGTCGCACAAATAAGCCAAGCACATCAGTTTGGCACCGACAGCGCGGAAACGGGCTTGATGACCGAGCGTCAAACACCCTGCGGCTGAAATGCAGCCAGCTGCGCGGTGGCACGACAGTCGGCGCGGCGGAGCGGCGGCACAGCGGCGCGGCGGACGACACGGCGGAGTAGCAGCACAGCCGCATGGCAAACGTTGCAGCCGTGGTCGGAGCGGCAGCGCAGTGACATGGCGGAGCAGCGGCACAGCGGCCGAGCGCGACGCGGCGGACGACGCGGCGGAGTAGCAGCACGGCCGCATGGCAAACGTTGCAGCCGTGGTCGGAGCCATAGCGGTTGGCGCAGCCGAAAGGCAATGCAGTAGAGCAACGACGCAGAGCGGGCAGAGCAACGGCGCAGCGGGCACAGCAGACGGAGCGGCAGCGCGGCGACATGGCGGTCGGCGCAGCCGAAAGGCAATACAACAGAGCAACGGCGCGGCGCTCGCGGCGGCCGATCACGGCACGGCAGTCGGCGCGGCACTCGCGACCACGAAACGGCGCAGCAGAGTAGCGACGCGGCGGAGCAGCAGCGCGACGCTTGCGACCACGGAGCGGCGCTAGCGAGCGAGAAGCAACGCAGCAGATGTAACGCTTGAGTTACGGAC
>CAVHWW010000132.1:0-5223 GCA_963639715.1 Acutalibacteraceae bacterium | reverse complement strand
GGTGCATGCCGCCCTGGACGATGCCAAAGAGCGCCTGGTCGGGGCGGGTGTGGGCGCGCCAGCAGCGCTCGCCCCACATGCTCGAAAGCTCAACCGCGCGCTCCACGTAGGCGCGCGTAGCAGGGTATCCCGGACACTGGTCGAGCTGCATGCAGATGTCGCTGCCGAGTTTCTCGGCAATGGCCATGTTGTCCTCGGGTGTCCAACTGACCCAGGAGCCGTCGTAGTCAACCGCGCGGAAGCGAACGCCCTCATCGGTGAGCTTCATGAACTCGCCGTGCGAGAAGACCTGGAATCCACCCGAATCGGTGAGGATGGGCTTGTTCCAGCGCATGAACTCGTGAACGCCGCCCATCTCGGCCACGAGGTCGGCGCCAGGGCGCATGGCGAGGTGGTAGGTGTTGTTGAGAATGATCTTGGCGCCGAGCTGCTCCACCTGGGCGGGCATCAGGCCCTTCACCGTGGCCTTGGTGCCAACCGGCATGAAGATGGGCGTGGGAATGTCGCCGTGGGCGGTGTGAAAGACGCCGCGGCGGGCGTGGGTGTTCGGGTCGTTGGCGATGACGTCGAACTGGAAAAGGTTATCGGGCAGGTCGGCGTCCGGGCGCTGACCGGCAAAGTTGTTCTCTGACATGGTTTCCTTTCTGGCCGCTCGCGCGGCTTAGAGTTCCCAATGGATTGTCGCACACGCGCGGCATTGCGAGCACACCTTGCGCCACAATGGGGCTATCGAACACATGACGCGCAGCGCGGGCGCTACGGCCGCCGACATGGGCGGCAAACTCACACGCCTGCCAGCATCAACACGGGAGAGGCCATGCAAAGCAGAGAGCTCCTCGACACCCGGGCTGCCTACTTTATGGCAGTCGTGGAGGGTGGGTCCTTCTCTGCCGCGGCGCGAAGCCTGCGCGTCTCGCAGCCGGCTATATCGCAGCAGGTCAAGAGCCTGGAGGCCCAGCTCGGCACTTCCCTTCTCGACCGAGGGTCCTACCGTCCCACGCCAACCGAAGCAGGCCGCAAACTCTACAAGGCCCTCAAGGAGGCCGAGGACGCCATTGGGCGCGCAATGGACGCCGGCGCCGACAAGCAAACGCGCCTGGTCATCGGGTTCACCGGAGCTTCGCAAAACCAGAGGCTTCTCGACTTCGTCAGGGGCTGGCGCACCGAACATCCCGAGGTCGACGTCACCTTCCGCAAGGCGACCTTCGAAGGCGGCAGGAAGCTTTTGCTCGATGGTGACGTCGATTGCTGCTTTGGGCTGGCCTCGACCTATGCGGGCACCCGCGGCGTTTGCGCCGAGCGCCTCTTCGACTACGAGGTGTGCGTCATCTGCTCGCATGACAACCCACTTGCGGGCAAAAAGAGCGTCGAGCCAGCTGACCTTGTCGGACAGCCCTTTGTCGTCCTTTCGCCGGAATATGGCAGGGACTTCCACCGCGCCTTTATGGACAACCTGCAGGCAGACGACTTGCAGCCGACCATCTCCCAATCCGTGACGTCCTTTGACGAGCTTGTCTTGAATGTCTCCATCGGAGAAGGCATCGCCGTCGTCTCGCGTGACGTCGTGAACGAGCGCGAAGTAGCGGTCATCCCCCTCGTCAACAGCAAGGCACACAGCACCTATGTGGTTGCGAGCCTTCCCACAAACGAGAAGCCCGAGCTTACCTCCCTTGTTGAGGCCGCGAAGTCTTTCTTTGCGGGCTAGGGGGCCGCACCTGGCGACCGCCCGCAGGAAGTGGTTTACCTCTCCCCGTTAAGTTGACCCTCACAAGCGGCAAAATCATAAGCAGCGCTTATAGAACTCTCCTATTTTAAGCCCCCTATTTTTGGTAGCTACCAGCGGATACGCTTCAAGTGAACTCCGGCGAAAGGCCGGCACCCGACACATGGAGGTTCCGCATGAAGAAGATCCTGCTCAATGGTGTTGACGGCAACTTTGGCGGCCGCGCCGCAAAGGTGCTCCTGGAGAAGTGGGCCCACGAGGACCTCATCTTCACCGCCCCGACCGAGGCCGGCACGAAGGCTTATGAGGGCATGGGCGTGGAGCTTCGCGTCGCCGACTACAACGACCCCGAGGGCCTGGCCAAGACCTTTGAGGGCGCCGACACCATCATCCTGATTTCCATGCCCTTCGTTGGCCCCCGTCGCCGCACTGCCCACAAGAACGCGATTGACGCCGCTGTGGCCGCAGGCGTGGACAAGATCGTCTACACCTCCATCGTGGGTGCCGGCGAGAAGGACATCGACACCTACGAGGTCAACGACCACGTCTGGACCGAGGCCTACATGTCCGAGCAGCCGATCCACCACCTGTTCCTGCGTGATTCCCAGTACGCCGAGGCCATGGTGAGCAACTTCGTGAACGCCGTTGAGAACACCGGCGGCGTCCTTGCCAACAACATGGGCGACGGCAAGATGGCCTACATCTCCCGCGACGACTGCGCCGTGGCCGCTGCCTGCGCCGCGATGAGCGACTGGTCCGACCGCGTCATTGACGTCAACGGCTATGAGCCGCTGACCATCGCCGAGTACCTCGCCATTGCCTCTGAGGTCACCGGCAAGACCGTCACCTACCAGTACATTGATGACGATGCGCAGTACGCGTTCTTCGACTCCATCGGCGTCCCACGCACCACCGAGGAGATGTGGGCCGACACCGCGAGTAACTTCCCGTTCTGCTCCGACGGCATGGTCACTTTCGGTCGCGCCATCCGTCTGGGCCAGATGGCGACCTTCACCAACGACTTTGAGGAGCTCGTTGGCCGCAAGCCCATCTCCGTCCGCGAGATCTTCGAGCACATGGACGAGCACCTGATCGGCTCGCGCACCTCCACCGAGGACTAGGCCGAACTCCATAGCTCGTTTGGCCTGAGCGCCCCTGCGATGCATGTTCGCAGGGGCGCTCTTTGTAGCGAAGGCCTGGCAGGCATTTCTCGCGATGGCCTTCACGCGGCCGCTTCGAATTCCCGATGGATAGTCACACGCGTGCGATGACGTAAGCCCGCCTTGCGCCACAATGAGGCTAGCGAACACGTGAGAAGGAGCGAGCATGGCTGACGAAGACGAGCGCATGCAGGAAAACGAGCAGGTCGAACAGGCTGATGAGCGCGATACCGAGCAGGCCGACGAGCACGACGTCGAGGCGGCGGCCGTACAAGACGGCGAGCAGAGCAGCGAACAGGCGGCCGATGAGCCCGAAGTGGCCGCCAACGAGCTTGCGACGCAAGACGACGTCATCGAAGCCGACGCCGAAATAATCGAGAAGGACATCGAGCCCGCCGAGGAAGAGACCGATCCCCTCACGCCCGAGGCCGTGATCGATGCCGCCCGTGGGGCCGCGCAGGCAGGCGCCGACGCCGCAAGCAAGGCCGCCCAAGCGGGCGCCGCCTCGGTTACGCAGGGCATGGCCGCCGTCCGCGCCGTCTCCGCAGCAAAGCGTGCCCACGCGAGCGCCAAGGACGTCCTCGCCCAGATTGAGCAGGAGTTCAACGAGCTTTCCGCCGAGCTCGAGCACCGCCGCGAGGTCGAGCAGAACTTCGACAGCATCATCGAGCTGCAGAACGCCGAGCTTGAGCAGGCAAACGAGGCCCTTACCCAGGCCGGCGCCAAGCAAAGCCAGCCCGAGGCCGAGCGCGAGCAGGCCAAGGCCGAACTCGGCCAACTCAAGGCTGCAAACGAGAAGAAGCTGGCGCAGCCGCGTGAGCTCGCAAGCGCCGCACGTGCCAAGCTCGACGATGCCGAGCGCGAGGCAAGGGACGCCCGTCGCGCCGTCAAGGGCGCTCAAGCCCAGGCAGATGACGCCATCGGCTCGCGTGATTCGCGCGTCCAGGCCGCCAACCGTTCGGTCCAGAGCGCCCAGAACCGCCTCGACCGTCTGCAGTCCCAGCTCTCCGAGATGCGCAAGGACCCCTCCGCCGGCGCCAAGAACCTCACCGAGAAGAGCAGCGAGGTGGCCGGTGCCCTCGCCCAGCTCGAGAACGCCAAGGCCGAGATTGCCCGCATCAACGCCGAGGCCGCACAAGGTGTCGAGGCCGCACAGACCCACCTCTACACGCAGCGCAAGTCCCTCGAGATGATCGAGGACGACCTCGCCCACGCTATGGACGACGAGCGCGAGAAGCGCAAGGCCTTCGAAGAGCTCAAGCAGGCCTGCGAGGCTGCCGAGAAGGAGGCCTCCGAGAAGGTCACGAAGGCCACCAAGGACATCGAGGCCGCATGCGAGGAAGGCGAGCTTTCCCGCGGCCGCATCGATGCCGCCAAGGCGCAGATCGCCGACGCCAGGGACATCCACGCCCATCCCGAGGCAACCGAGCAGCTCGCCGCGCGCGTGGCCGAGACGAACGCCAGCCTTGAGGCCCAGCGCGCGCAGGTCGATGAGCTTGCCCGCGAGGAGCAGGCGGTCCGAGAGCGCACCCAGCGCACGAGGCTCGTCTTCTACGGCCTCGTCGCCGCTGCCGTCGTCATCGTCGTGGTGTTCTTGCTGCTGCTTTTCTAAGGGATCCCACCCAAGGAATGACTCGAGCCCCGTCTACGCTAAGAGGAAGACGGGGCTCGATTGTTTTGGAGCCTAAAGCGGGCGCACGACAGCCTCGCATAGCGAGCGAATCGCGGCCAACGGCACGCGGCACGCAGCGCGCGACGCACGGCGCCCGGCACGCACGCAGCACCCGGCGCCCGGCTCCCGGCACGCGGCAACCCGGCACCCGACACGCAAGTACATCGCACGCGCCGCGCGCCACCAGCCGACAGGACTACTCGATGAACATCGCGTCGCCAAAGCTGAGCATGCGGTAGCGCTGCTCGATGGCCTCTGCGTAGGCACCCATGATCTGGTCACGGCTGGCAAGCGCGCTCACAAGCATCATGAGCGTGGAGCGCGGCACGTGGAAGTTCGTGATAAGGGCATCCACCACGTGGAAGGTGCTGCCCGGCATGAGATAGAGCTGGGTGGCGGCGTTCTCGCGAACCACGATGTCGCCCTTGCCGAGGGTGTCGGCGCCGTCGGCCCTGCCCTCAAACCCGCGAGCCACCACCGCCGGGCTGGAAACGGGCGCCTCGGCGTCAAAGGCACTCTCGAGCGAGCGCACGGCCGTGGTGCCCACGGCGATGACCCTATGTCCGGCTGCCTTGGTGGCATGCACGGCGTCCACGACGTCTTGGCCCACGTGATAGCGCTCGGTGTGCATCACGTGCTCGGTGGGGTCGTCCTCCTCCACCAGGCGG
>CAVHWW010000131.1:0-24138 GCA_963639715.1 Acutalibacteraceae bacterium | reverse complement strand
CGCGGCGCGCGGGACGAACCACAGAATCGTGCACGGGTTCGGAGGAGGCCTCCTCCTCGTCCTTGGCCGGACGAACGGGCTTGTAGCCAGTGGGGCTCACGCGCTCCATAACACCGAGCATGGCGGCAAGGGAGGACTTGTTGTCCACGCCGCCGGCGGCATAGGGCAAGAACTTAGCGGCAATCAGCGTGACGCCCCAGGCAAGGACCGGCAGGCTCGCAATAATGCCGAGAACCCAGAAGGTGCGGCGAGCACCCTCAGGAAGAAAAACGAGGATCTGAATGAAGGCGCAAACGCCAACCGCACAAACGAGGTAGGGCGCAGCCTTGGCGATGTACTTCTTTGCAACTGCGACCTCAGGGCGAGAAAGGAGGTCGAGACGCTGAGTGTCATAGTGGGCCAGAACCACGATGGGACGGTTGTGCGAGGAATCCTCGCCCTCGGCCGCATGGAATGCAACGACGTTCTGGCTGTGGGTGCTCGGACCAGCCTTGGAGATGAGGTCGTGACCCAGGTAGGTTGCACCGAGGAGGCCGGCTGCCAGCACAACGAGCAAGAACCCGATGAACGTCATCACAGCCGAGCCAATGCCCACAAGCACAATGCCCAAGAACAGGACGGCCATGAGCACGCCGTAGGGAAGATAGCCCAAAGACGGGGCCGTAAAGTCCTGAACCTCCGGCTCAAGCCCATGGGCAGAAAACACTTCCGCCAGAGACTGGGCGCAGTCAAGCTCCTCCTGGCTACCAGCCGGGGAAATACCAACCTCGGTATCGAGATACTCGAGGAATTCCTTCGTAACGCTCATCCGGTCACCTTCCGAATAGCGGCGCGGCCGCTACCTGCAATCGTTTGAAAAAAGAGTATACGTCAACAGCAGTTTTTTGCGCTGCCCGGCCGCAGGGCACTCCCCTGGGCGGCGTCATGGCCAAAACGTACCCGCAAATTCCTCGAAAGTTAGGCCTAACCAAAGGACAAAGCGGCCAAATCTAGCCTCATTCTGTGCGAAGATGGCATAGAACCGCATCGGACAAAAAACACGTCCGATCAAACGTCACCCTCTGTCCTGGACCATCAGCCTTGCCGGCTACCCAGGCAATCCCAAGGGGAGGCACCATGGCCAAAAGTTCGCCCAAGAAGGGTGGCCACCTCGGTCACCGAGACCTCCAGAGAACCGAACTCGCACGTAAATTCATAGCCGGCGAGCAGCTCAGCTCAGCTACCGTGCGCAAGATCTACCAAAGTGCCGAGGGGGATCCTTCCTTCCATAAGACTTACAAGCGCGACCGCGAGGCCCTCGAGGCTGAGGGTCTCCATCTCATCGAAATTCGAAGCGGTACGGCCAAGGGCTTCAAGCTCGACGAAGAAACCTCCCTGACAAGCGTCCCGTCGTCTAAAGACGAAGACTTCACCGTTCTCGGCATCATGATGAGACCGCTCGTCGAAGATCCCTCTACGCCCAACCCGTATGCCCTCGGGTCCGCCATCGCGCGCATGACGCTCTCCTCCTGCGGCGGCCCCGCGCCGGCGAAGGCCGAGCAGCTCAACTGCAAGCCTGATGTTCTTCACGCGTGCGCAGAGGCCATGCAGTCTCGCAAGCCCTTGGCCGTCAAGTACGAGTCCCTTGGCGATCAAGCGCCAGATTGGCGAGTGTTGCGACCTTACGGCATCTTCACGCTCGAAGGTAATGTCTACGTCGTGGGAGAGAGAACCAAGCAAAACGAACCCGACGCGATGCGCACCTACAACCTATCCCGTGCAAGAGAGGTAAGGGTAGAGGTCGACTCCCCAACCTATCAGGTGCCAAGGGACTTCACTTTGTCGAACTGGCCGCTTAAGCCCTTCGAGATAGGCCGTGGCAAAGACGCGACCATCTACGCACGACGAGGCGACGTGGATAAACTCAAGGCCAATGCCCCCAAGCGAGGCAAAGTCACCACCAAACAAGGCGGTGCGGCCCTGTGGCAAGGTCCCGTTAGCAATAACAGAGCCGCGGCGAGCTGGTGCATAGAAAACGGCTTTTTGCCGCTTGAGCCCGAGGAACTCGTCAGCGAGTGGCAGACGCTTCTTAAGGAGGCATAAGGATGGAAGACGCCCCCAAGCGCTCTTCACAAAAGGCCAACGCCACGGAGAAGCGCAGAGGCCGCGGACGCCCCGTCGAGAACAGGCTCGGCGAGTGCCTGGCCGTCCTCTTCTCCCTCACACGCGAAGGAAGCATTACGAGCCCCAAGGATATCGCCAGGCTTCTGGGAATCGACGACATGCGCTCGGCAGAAATACTCAACGATCTTTCTCAAGATCGTGAAGGCCGGGGCGACGACGACAACAGGTCAATCCTTCCCCTGACTTTCTTTGGCAGTGGGGAAGTAATCTGCATCGGTTCGGGTCAAATACAGAAGCGAGTTCGTCTCACACAAGACCAAGCGAGAGCCTGCTCTCTGGCGCTTGATCAGCTCGGGTTTGAGGAAAACGACCCTCTTCGAGCGTCACTCGAAGAGACTTTCTTTCCCAAGGGATACGTCCCCGGCGCCTCCTCCACAACGGCTCCCCTATCAGAAGAAATGCGGCAGACCCTCCACGTCTGCGCACTCTCCATCGCCAGGGGTAAAAGGCTGTTTGGCGAGGATTCCGAGGAAGATGACGGGTCATCCGTCTCGCAGCCAGCCGTCCTCTTCGACTACAGGGGCAAGAACAACAATAAGCCACTGTCCCGCAAGTTCGTCCCCCTTAGCATCAGACTCACCAATGGCAATTGGTTCGTTGACGGATTCGACTGTGACGCGAGCGCGTCACGTAGCTTTGAGCTGAAAAGTATGTCGAACGCAAGGATCGATCCAAGAGACAAACCAGAAAAGGCTCTCGTCGCAGATGCTGAAAAGCCCCTCTTGGGTTTCGTAAAGCTCTCTTGTGACCCAAAGGTTAAGGGGAAAGTGCTTGCCCTTAACGGAGCCAAGGTTGAAGGCACGGACGGCGAGAGGATCATCGTAAAGGTCCCCTACTACCGCGGCGACTGGCTGGCCCGCCAGATTCTCGCCCTCGGCAAAGACGTTAGATTCACCAACGTCCCCGACACAGAGACCAACGACGAGGTCGAAGGGGATGACTCTGACTATCTCGCCAACAACGACAAGCTGGCAAAGAAAATGCGAGAGATTGCCAATAACGACCTCGCAGGCCTCGAGAAATATCGGAAACGCAACCGCTAATGGCCTGCGCGCCAGGAATCGAGGTAGCGGCCAACCGTGTCGGTCCCGAGGATCGACACGTTCTGCGTGGGCATCGACCTCAAGAAGACCTTGCCGTAACCCATGGTGGTAAGTCGGCTGTCCGCCAGCACGAGCACGCCCGTGTCGCTTGAGGTTCGGATGAGCCTGCCGGCCGCCTGTTTAAGGCTCAGCACGGCCTCAGGCAGGCTCCAACGCCGCCAAGCGCCGCGGTCTCTCGCCGACCTCTCTTTCACGAGAGGGTCATTCGGGCTCGCGAAGGGAAGCTTCGGGATAACCACACAGCGCAAGGTGTCACCAGCCGCGTCGAAGCCCTCCCAAAACGACTTGAGCGCCATAAGCGAGAGCGACTTCTCGTCCACGAACCTCTCGCGAAGGCGGCGGGCCGACGCTCCCCTTTCCTGCATAGCAACCTCGAGTCCGGCTGCGGCCAGGCGCGGCTCAAGCGCAGAGAAGACGAGCTCCATCTCCCTACGGTTGGTGAACAGCGTAAGCACCGAGCCACCCATGGAGACGTGCACGTCATAGAGCAGCTCCGTAAGCGCCTCGATATAGCCGGGGTCCCTCGGCGCGGGGATGTCGCGGGCCACCACCACGCTCATGTTCTGGTCAAAGTCGTAGCACGAGGGCAGGCTGACCTCACGGTGGCGCGAGCTCGCAAGGCGGTCCAAGCCAACAGACTCGGCAAAGTGCGCAAAGTCTCCGCCAACGCTCATGGTCGCCGAGCTAAACGTCACGCTCTTCATCTCGGGATACCAACGATCGGCCAGCTCCGCGCCCACGTCGAGCTTCTCGGCCACAAGGCGCTCGGTACCGATGCGGCGCTTTGCGCGGGACACCTCGGCAGAGTAGACATAGGAATCGTCCGTACCCTCGACGATGGTACGGCAGGCGCAGGCCAGGTCGGCCAACTGACGGCAGGCATCCTCGAGGTCGGAAGGCAGGTTCTCAATGGAGGCGGAGCAAACCTTGCTGGCAGCAGCAAGGTCGTGGTGGGCAGCCTCAAGGCGGTCAACGAAGGTGAGGCCGGAAGTTCTGACCTCCTCAAACTCATAGCTCGCCCGCACCTCTTCGCCAAGCCACACCGTCATGGTGTCATATCCGCCGCTACCACGGCCAAGGGCCACCAGGCCGCGCACGGCGTCAAAGAAGTCAACAGAGGCAATAGACGCGCGATCCACGGTCCCGCGAGCCTTGGCAAGAAGGCCCATGGCAGGCATGGCGGCCTCATGAGCCGCAGCTAGCGACGAGAAGCTCGCGATAATGCCAGTCTTTGACCCGCCAAGCGACTCGAAGAGTGCACGCGCACGCTCGGCAGATACCTCGAGCGCCCACTGACGGCGCGCCTCGGCCTCGAAGGAATGGGCCTCGTCAATCACCCAGTTTCGAATCGGCGGCAGGATACGCCCCTCAGCCTCGACGTTTCTCAGCAGCAAGCTGTGGTTTGTCACGACTACATCAGCCGCAGCCGCGCGACGGCGCGCGCCGTGGAGCATGCACAGGTTGGGGTAGAACGGGCAGCGCGAACGCTTGCACTCCCCCGAGCTCACAGTAAGCAGCTCGCGCGGGACACTGCCCCACCTGATGCCCAGGGCATCCAGGTCGCCTTCGACGCTCTGGCAGACGTAAGCATAGGAAACGGCAAGCGCCGTCAGCATGTCAGAAGCAATGGTGGCCTTGGAACGACCGTTTTCACGAGCAAGCTCAATTGGCAGCTCGCCTGCCACGCCCCGCTCGAGCTTCCGCAGGCAAGGGAAGTGCTCGTAACCCTTGAGGCAGGCATACTTCACGCCGCCGGGAACCACCTCGTTCAGAGCCGGCAGCTCGTGCGAGACCAGCTGGTCCGTAAGGGCATTCGTCTTGGTGGCAACGCCGCAGGTGATGTTATTTGCCTTTGCGTACATCACGAGGGGCAATAGGTAGGCCACCGACTTGCCAACGCCCGTCCCGGCCTCAATGGCCCTCATCGTCGAGGTTTCCAGGGCCGCGCGCACTTCCTGGGCCATCTTCTCTTGGCTCGGACGGCTCTCGTAACCCTCGTACATCTTCGAGATGAAGCCACCGTCTCCAAACGCCGCGGAAATCTCACCCTCAGACGGAGCGACAAGGTCACGATCGAGCTCGGCCACGTCTGCCCTCGCGCGGGCAGACTCGCTTTCCACGAGCTTGCGCCTCACACCAGAAAGCGAGAAGGGCACGTCCGGATTCTCGAGCGCAAGATGGGAGATGATGGGCCTATACGGCCACTCCACCTCGGGATGCATGTTTGCCAAGCGATCGAGCAAGCCTGCCGGAAGATCAGCCAGGGCGCACAAGATAATGCGCCACATACCCGCCAGCGCCTCGACGTCATCCATAGCTCGGTGGGTCACCGAGTCGCAGCCAAAGGCCTCGGCCATGTCTTGCAGTCGATGCGTCGAAAGACGAGGCAGCGCTATGCGGGAGAGGGCAAGGGTGTCGATCCACATCTCACTCACTTCTCGCCCGCCCGGCACGCGCTCGATAAAGGTGCGGTCGAAGGTGGCATTGTGGGCCAGCACGGGGGCGCCTCCGACGAACTCGGCAAGCTGAGCCACAGCCTCGGCGGGCGTGGGCGCATCAGCCACGTCGGCATCGGTGATGTGCGTCAGAGCCACAATGTTCTTCGGAATCGGCATACCGGGATTCACAAAGGTGCGGAAGGTATCCACTATCTCGCGGCCACGAAGGCGGGCAGCGGCTATCTCGGTCAGCTGGCATTCGGAAAACGACAGGCCCGTGGTCTCAGTATCGAGAACCACGACATCATCCTCTAGCAGGCCAAAGTCAACAACCTTTGCTTTTTGTGGAAGCTCGGCATAGGCCTTCGCCACAAAATCGGGTGTCTCCGGCAGAAGAATGTCTTCCAGCGTCTTTCTATTCAATTCGATTCCTTGCTCATATGGTTCTTCTTGCACGCGGGTTCCCTATACCGTCTTGACGAGCGGCTTGGACGAGGTGCCACGAGCGCCGCGCTCGAGGGCCAGCTCGACGAGGTGAAGGCAGAGCTCCGAAAATCCCCTACCCGCGCGGCGCGCCGCATCGGGGAACAGAGAAGCCGGGGTCATGCCGGGAATGAGGTTTGTCTCGAGGATATAGGGGTGGCCTTCCGCATCAATCATGAAGTCGCTGCGAGAGGCGCCCATGCAACCAAGTGCAACGTGGGCACGACATGCGAGCTCACAGGCCTCGGCGACCACACTCTGCGGCAGCTCGGGCGGAATCAC
Organism: Acutalibacteraceae bacterium; assembly: GCA_963639715.1. Lineage (GTDB taxonomy): Bacteria > Actinomycetota > Coriobacteriia > Coriobacteriales > Atopobiaceae > Parolsenella. The sequence goes on along the minus strand of CAVHWW010000131.1, from coordinate 17,669 downwards.
GTGGTGTTTGCTCGGGTCCTCATACTTGACGCTGTCGTCATAGAAACGGGTCTCATAGCGCACCTCAATGGCGGGCAGCGCCTCGGGATGGCTGTTGCCAAGCACCGGCACCGTAATCTCGGTGCCTTCCACGGCAGACTCCACCAGTACGCGCGTATCGCACTTAAAGGCTTCCTCAACCGCCTGGAACAGCTGACCGGGCTCGTCCACGCAGGTAACGCCGTGGCTCGAACCACTCGAGACCGGCTTTACGAACAGCGGTAGGCCAAGCTTTTCCACGATGGCCGTGGGGTCAACGACATCGTCTTCGTACAGGCACACGTCCGCGGGGGTCGGAATGCCGTGCTCGCGGTATATGTCCTTGGCCATTGCCTTGTCGGAGGCCACGGCGCTCGCCAGTACGCCCGAGAAGGTATAGGGAAGCCCGAGAAGCTCAAGGAAGCCCTGCACGCAGCCATCCTCGCCATAACGGCCGTGGAGCGCCAAAAACGCCACATCGTAGTCGCCCTGGGAGATGGTGGAAACAAACTGCTCGTCTGCGATATCGAGCATGTCTACCTTGGCAAAACCCGCCTGCTTGAGCGCCGCGGTGCATTCCCGGCCGCTCAAAAGGGAGACATCGCGCTCGTCGGACCAGCCGCCGCAGAGCACGGCCACCTTGCAATTCGTCACGTCTTCCATATCTCCCCCGCTCCCTAGCGATGCAGATTGCACGTCAACCGTTCCACCCAACCTCACGGGCCATAGCCGCTGGGATACACTTTGGAAGCCGCCTTTGCGGCTGTTACCCCTTACGCCAGAAAGGCTGCGACATGCCCCTCAATGATACAGACTCCAAGTCATCAAAGCTCGACCTACGCACGCTTTCCCACGACCGGCTTGTCAGCCTTGTCACCGAGCTTGGTCAGCCCGCCTTCCGCGCAAAGCAGATTGAGGATTGGGTTTGGAAGAAGAACGTCAGTTCGTTTGACGAAATGAGCAATGTACCTGCAGTTTTGCGCGTCGCCCTCAGTGAGCGCTGCTCCCTTGGCTCCACAGCCGAGGTTGCTCGCCAGGTATCTTCTGACGGCTCGCGCAAGTACCTCATTCGCTACGAGGACGGCACGCAGGCTGAGTGCGTTGGCATGCCCTCCCGCAATAAGCTTGCCGTCTGCGTCTCCACACAGGCAGGGTGTCGCATGGGTTGTGTCTTTTGCGCCACTGGCCAGGGAGGCTTCAGCCGCTCCCTCACGGTCACTGAAATCTATGACCAGGTCATGCACGTCAGTGAGGACTTCCAGACCCGCGCTTCCAGCGTCGTCATGATGGGCCAGGGCGAGCCCTTCAACAACTACGACGAGGTCCTAAAGGCCCTAAGGCTTCTCAACTCCCCCGAGGGTGCCGGTATTGGCGCTCGCCACCTTACGGTTTCTACCTGCGGCATCATTCCTCAGATTCGCCGCTTCGCAAAGGAACCCGAGCAGTTCACCCTGGCTGTCTCTCTTCACTCCGCCGTACAGGCCACGAGAAACGCCATCATGCCTGGCGTGAAGAAGTACACGCTCAATCACCTCTATGAGGCCATGGCCGATTACGTGGAGAAGACTGGTCGTCGCCCCACCTACGAGTACGCCCTTATTGGCGGCCTCAACGATACGAAGTCCGAGCTTGATGCCCTTTGCGATTTCACGCGAGGCACGCTTGCACACGTTAATCTCATCCAGCTCAACGACCTTGAGGGCTCAACGCTTAAGCCTTCTACGCCTGAGCGCGCTCAGGAGTTTGTGCGCCGCCTTGGTAACGTTGGCGTGGAAGCCACCATCAGGAACTCGCGCGGCAACGACATTGACGCCGCCTGCGGTCAGCTCTCCCAGAAGCACAGGAACTAGCTTCAGTTCACATACGCGGTTCTACAGCAAGGAGGGGAGTCGAATTTATGTTCGACTCCCCTCCTTCTTTTCTATCTATTATTTTGTTGCCTGCCTAGTAGCCGGCTTCTTTCCACTGTTGCTCAATCCATGAGCGGTTGTGTTCAGCGGCAAATTCATCCGTCGCTTGTCCATTGGGATCCATATAGCTGTTGACCATATAGTTCACAAGAACCGACACATCACCTGCAGCCTTTACAACCTTGGCCTTTGCCCTTTCATCCAAGAGAAGGTTCCATACGGTTGCCGTAACCGCGCCGACGAGGATTGCACTATTGAGAAAAGGCTTTAGTCCTCCCATTCGTCATCCTCATCACTTGATGCTTCGACCATCGAGATGATGCGAGCTAGATCAGCTTCATCCTTGAACTCGATCTCAATCTTGTTCTTACCTCTGACCTGCTTGACCTTAACAGTCGTGTCCAAGGCCTTCCTCAACTGCCTTGCGGCCCTCTTAAAATACTGAGGAGAAGGATTCCTTGGCTTAGTATCCTCACGGCTGACAGAAAAGAGCGGAGCGAGAGTTTCTGTCTGACGCACGGTCAGGTTCTCAGTTACAACCTTCTGAGCAAGCTTGATCCTGCCTTCCTCAGTAGGCACCGCTAGGATCGCCCTGGCATGTCCAGCAGTCAGCAAACCTTCTTCCATCAAATCTTGAACTTCAATCGGAAGGTCCATAAGACGAAGAGTGTTAGCGATCGCTGAGCGAGACTTAGAGAGAATCTTTGCCAAGGCTTCTTGGGTCAGACCCTTGCTATCAAGAAGCTGACGATATCCCTTGGCTTCCTCTATAGGAGTCAGGTCAGCCCTTTGGAGATTCTCGATTAGAGCAAGCTGGAAGACCTCGTCATCGTTAATCTCACGGACAATTGCTGGGATTTCCTTAAGACCGGCAAGCTTACTTGCTTGATATCTTCTCTCTCCAGCAACAATTTCGTACTTCGGGCCCTTCTTCCGAACTAGGATTGGCTGAAGCACTCCATTTTGCTTAATAGAGTCCGAGAGTTCGTTAAGAAGGTCCTCGTCAAACGTCTTTCTCGGCTGATCAGGGTTTGTCGTAATGCTATCAATAGGCAGAGTAGCCTCTGGTTCGTGACCAGTCTCTGCGGTAGCTTCACTAATGAGGGAATTCAGGCCCCTGCCGAGACCACTCTTCTTAGCCACGACGGATCACCTCTCTTGCAAGGCCACGATAAGCAATAGCACCCTTGTTGGTGGGAGAGTACATAGCGATGGGAAGACCGTGGCTTGGGGCTTCAGACACCTTTACGCTCCTGGGAATTACAGTCTTGAACATCTTCTTGCCGAAGTACTTCTTAACTTCCTCAACAACCTGGTTAGAAAGCGTAGTGCGCTTGTCATACATAGTCATAAGGACGCCAAAGACGTCAAGTTCCCTGTTAAGACTGCTCTTTACCATCTTCATGGACTCAAGAAGCTTTGTTACGCCCTCAAGTGCGTAGTATTCACACTGAATCGGGATAAGCAAACCGCCTGCAGCGGAAAGTGCATTGATGGTCAAAAGACCAAGCGAAGGAGGACAGTCGATAAAGATGTAGTCAAACTCGTCCTTAACCTCATCAATAAGCGTTCTAAGGATGGTTTCACGCGCAATCTTACTAACAAGCTCAATTTCAGCGCCAGCAAGCTGGATTGTGGCCGGAACAACAAATACCTTTTTTTCAGGAGTCTCACAAATCAACTCACTAAGCGGAATTCCATCCATAAGAGCGTTATAAATGTCGTTTTCAAGCTCTTCTTTATCGATTCCGTAACCGCTAGAGGTATTTCCCTGTGGGTCAAAATCAATAACAAGGCACTTTTTGCCTTCTTCTCCAAGTGCTGCACTCAAATTGATAGCTGTAGTCGACTTACCTACGCCACCCTTTTGGTTGATAATTGCGATTATTTGAGATGGCTTGCTTGGATTACTGCGTTTAATGTCTTTATATCCCATAGCTTTCCATTCTTTTCCCAGTGTTTCACGTGAAACATTACAAATCTGCGAGCGGATTCTTTCTTGCTTCACCATTCCTACGAGGTAACTTTACCTTACTCTTAGTCACTCTCTTATAGACAAATATTTCTCTATGACCATAACCTTCCGGGAGTTCGAATGTTTCACGTGAAACATTCTCAAATCCGCAAAGTTTTGAGACCTTAGAGGCTCTTTTGAGCTCTTCTTCATCAGGATTAGCTTTACCAAAGAAAAGATATCCGTCTTTTCCGACAAAGGGAGAGGCATATTCGATAAGCACATCAAGGGAGGCAAGAGCCCTTGCACAAACTACTTTATAACGCCCAGGGTATTCGGTGGCAAAGTCCTCAAGACGCGCTTGAACACAAGAAACCTGATTCGAAAGACCAATTTTGTCTACAAACTCTTGGCAAGCAGCTACTTTCTTCCCAACGGAATCCAATAGGGTGACATTCAAATTTGTAGAGCAAGCAAGGGGAATTCCAGGGAATCCACCACCGGTACCCATATCCAATACTTGATCATTTGAATCAAAATCAATGTATTGCTCAATGGTTGACAAGAAAATAAGGGAGTCAAGTGAATGAAGTATCAAAGCATCCTTTGAATCTCGAATGCTAGTCAAATTGACAGTCTGATTCTTCTCCAACATCAACTGTAGGTGATATAAGACGCCAGAAGCTTCTTTAAGACCTACTTTTAGTCCATACGCATCAATGTAAGCAAGAAGTTGTTTTAGAGCCTTAGAAACGCTCTCAGAGCCTTGTTTTTGAAGAGGTTGATCAAGCCAAGCCTGATTTTCAAAACCATTCCAGTTCGAAGACATGAGAAATTGTCCTTTCGCGCCAAAAATTCCCGCTTCGGGAAGTTTTGGCAGAGAATCTGCAACGCATCAAAGACAACTATGACAGACAAACCAAGTTGGCTGCACGAGGTTTCACAACCAACAAGGGCTTGGGTTTAAAGAGGGCTTCATGACAGTAATGGACCTTGGTTGATAAATGACCCATTGGCTTCCAGCTCAAGCTGCCTTCAACAAAGCTTTGTTCATAGATAACAAATGCTTAGCCAACGCCAATACGAACTATGCAGCTGTAAGACGATTCTAAGTACTGGGCACGGTAAGGCACTCTCTAGCAGTGCCAAGGCACCATTGCCTGAAGTAAATATCAGCCAGGGATCTAATCGAGTGAGACCACCTAGCTATGAAGGCGAGCCCCTCATACAACCTTCAATGGATGCTAAGACCCACATAGAACACAAGAGAATCCTGCCTTAAAAGACTCAATACAGGTTACGGTACGTCAGCTTTCTCACTCTTTGAACGGGCCATCCGTCCTAGATTTTGAAGTTATAGGTCCTGCGTATAACAGTCCTTCCAGGACAACAATTCAATCAAATCGTATTGATAGCTGGCAGCTCTCAGACGAGTCCCAAAGCACTAATCGCTAAACAAAAAGGGAGGCCGAAGCCTCCCTTACCAGTCATATATGTAATGCAGTCTACTCAGACTTCACTGCGGTGATCACAACGTACCTCTCGGGATCAGCACCCTCGGAGTGAGTCGTAATAGAGGAATCCTCACGAAGCGCAAGGTGAACAAGCCTACGCTCATAGGCATTCATCGGCGCCAGCTTGACCGCACGACCGCTCTTACGAGCCTTAGAGGCGGCATTGCGAGCCGTGGACTGGACCTTATCGCGACGACGGCTCTTATAGCCCTCAATGTCGACGACGATGGGATAGTGGAAGCCAATGCGCTTGGTGAGCATGGAGGCAAAAACAACCTGGAAAGCGTCGAGCGTGACGCCGTGACGGCCGATGAGGATTGCAAGATCGCCACCGTTGACGTCAAGAATCAGCTCGCCCTCATCGCCATCGTACTCATCGATAGAACAATTGTTCTCACCGAAGCACTCGAGAATGGAGCGCAGAATCGAAATGGCAGTGTCGGCAACGGCATCTACCTGGTCGTCACTGAGCTCTCCGGTCGACTCGAAGGCAGCACGAATCTCACTGAACTCGTCTGCGACCTCCTTGGTCTCATCACTCATAAAAACCTCCAGTTATAAGACGTGTCGCGCACCTTCGATACGAGGATGCGCGACATGTGACGTTATAGGATGCGAGCGCTTTCGCTAGCCCTTCTTGTGAGGGCGGGGCTTGCGCTCCTTGCGAACGACATCAACATTCACGGGCTGGTTGGCCTGACGCTCAAGCTCGTCAGCCTTGGCCTTCTCCATAACCTTGCGGGTGATGAAGACCTGCTGCACCACGCCCCAGGCAGAGGAGGTGACGTAGTAGAGAACGACGCCGATGGGCACGCTCCAGCCGAACCACATCATCATGATGGCCATGACGACGCCCATAATCCTCGTCTGCGAGGCCATGGCGGAATCGGCATTCTGCTGGTTGAGCAGCATAGGAACGAGCGTAAGGATGCCGAAGGCAAGGTCAAACAAGATGTAGAGCCAAGCACCGGCCCAACCAAGGGTCATCACGGCGTCGTTGGGAGACGTGGCCAAAGACGAGAAGATGCCATAGAAGTGGGCATCAGCGGGAATCTGGTAGCGCAGCACCGAGAACAGCGAGAAGAAAATGGGCATCTGGATGAGGATGGGAAGGCAGCCGCCCAGCGGGTTGAACTTGTTCTCGCTGTAGAACTTCTGCATCTCCTCATTCATGCGCTGAGGATCGTCGGCGTAGCGCTCCTGAATCTCGGCCATCTTGGGCTGGAGAATCTGCATCTTTGCGCTGGAACGGGTGGAACTCACCGTAAGCGGCGTCAGGATAAGACGGATGATCGCCGTGAGGATGATGATAGCCAGGCCCCAGTCACCAACGAAGTTGGCGATGAACGTCAGGACTTGAGCAATGACGTAAATAATTCCATCCCACATGGATGAGTACCTCCGAAAGAATCGTCCCCATTAGGGAACGGGGTCATAGCCGCCTCTGTGAAAGGGATTGCACCTGGCGATTCTCGTCAGGGTAAGCCAACCACCTCTGAGTGCGCCGTAGCGGGACAAAGCCTCTATGGCGTACTCAGAACAGGTTGGCTCATATATGCAAGACGGGGGAAGGAGAGGGGAGACCCGCCTCTTGTAGACCCTTACCAAAGAGATAAGGGCACGAGAGACGAGCCCGCTACTTCCTTCCCCCGAAGCACTCATGCCTCGATCCGCTTCTTGAGCTTCGTAAGGCCAGCGGCCACCTGGACCGACGTGGCCTCACGAGTGGCATTCGTCGCGAACATAATCACGTCGAACCCCTCAAGCGGATAACCGACCTCTGCGGCCGCAGCCCTCAGCACGCGCTTGCACCTGTTACGGCACACGGCATTGCCAAGCCTCTTTGCGGCCACAAAGGCGACGCGACCCTTCTTACCTTGCTCGACGGGACTCACCGAGAGCCTTACGAGCGGGTGGTTGAGTCGCTTACCACCACGGAAGACCCTCTCAAAATCCCTCTTGGACTTGATGGTCTCCATGGAGAGTCCTAGACGGTGAGCTTCTTGCGACCCTTGGCGCGGCGACGGGCGAGAACGGCGCGGCCGCCCTTGGTGGCCATACGAGCACGGAAGCCGTGGCACTTGGCGCGCTTGCGCTTATTGGGCTGGTACGTACGCTTCATAGTGGTTCCTCCTGAGTGATAAATCTCATCACTGCGATAGCAGTCAAGCTCTCCGATTGTAGGGGTGCCGATATCTCGCTGTCAATTTGTATCTGGGTATTTTTCGAGGTTATCCCACAGAAAAGCTTCAAATCGCAGCGAGCGTGGAGATGAACCACAACCAATGAGGGCGTCGCGTCCACATAACAACAATACCTAGTAGGTAGCCGTTTGTGTTGCTTCCGAGTGCCTGCAGGTTGGTGCAAACCTTTCAAACGAGGGCTGAAAACGTGCAAAAAGGTGAAATAATCAGCTCTGCGTATTGAAAAGTTTGGGCTGCGAACCCTCGGTTTTCAGAATCTTTCTTAACCACTCTCCGCAGCTTATGAACATTTTTTCTTCGTGTGTTGAAAACTTTTCAAAGCCAGCAAGAAACCTTTTGCAACTTTTCACCAATTGGAGAAAGGTTGTTGAAAGCGTAAGACAAACCGAGGTCAGAGGCCTCTTGTTCGTAGGAGCGTAAGAGATGGCAGACGCCTTCTATCCTTTTGTGGGCGCCGGTCCGGCAGACGAAGCAACGAATGCCGGGCCAAATGTTCAAAGCAACACCGAGCCGGCGGGTGACCTTGAGGTCGTCACCTACCCAACTCGCATTGCCATCTTCGACGACCCTGCCTCAGCACCCCGCGTTGTCGTCATCCAGCCCAAGGACGTCCGCTCCTACCTCGAGGAGATAACCGCGACCGTCACCAAGCTTGCCAAGGAGCAAGGCGGCAAGATTTCGTTCACCGTGATCCGCGAGGTTGTCGAAAACCTCGTCCACGCCTATTTCATCGAGCCGACCATCTCGATTCTCGACGACGGCAACACCATTCGCTTCTCTGACCAGGGACCTGGCATCAAGGAGAAGGACCGTGCCCTTGAATACGGGACCACGTCGGCCACCGAGCAGATGAAAAAGTACATCCGCGGGGTGGGAAGTGGCCTGCCCTATGCCCAGCAGTACATGGAAGACCACGGCGGGACGCTCGTCATCGAGGACAACCTCAACGCCGGCACCATCGTCACCATCTCCATGCCGCACGAGGGTTCACGTGGTCAGGAAGCCACGTCCCAACAAACCTATGAGCAGCAGGGATTTGCCCAGCAGGGCGCGTTTACTCAGGCATATGGCCAGCAGCCGGCGCCACAACAGGGTGCCTACGCAGCACAGATGCCAAATCCCACCTATGCCCAGCAAGGTTGGAACCCGCAGGCCGTAGGCCAGCAGATGGGATATCCCCAGCCTCAGATGGCCGGCCAGCCCATGGGCGGATACGGGCAGATGACACAGCCCCAGATGGGCCAATACCCCCAGTATCAGCAGTTTGGTCAGCCCGGTTGGGCCGGGCAGGTACCTTATGCCGCCTATCCTCCGCAAGGCGGAAACGGCTCCTGGCCCCAGGGTCAGCCCAACTCCTTCTCGACGGGCAGCATCCAGCTCAACGAGCGTGCCGGCAACATCCTTGTCTACCTTTCCGAGCATGAGTCGGTAGGCCCCACCGACCTGATGAAGGCCTTCGGCGAGTCACTCTCAACATGGACGAGGCAGCTCCAGGAGCTCGAGGAGCAGGGAATCATCCGAAAGCAGGGCCAGAAGCGCTACCTCACGGAGCTTGGGAAGACGCTTCTCTAGGCGGCGGGAACACGTTGGCCGAGTTTTCAACAACACCTGCTCAAGCAGGCATGCCTACCGTATAATGAGTTTTCAACATTGCTAGCCAAAAGCAGCATAAACGCAGGTAAACAGCTAGAAGGCCAAGATGGAAGAAATCAACAACCAAGAATCGGACGCTCAAATCCTTTGGGATGACGTCGTCAGCATGCTTGAAGACGAGGGCCTGGCGCCGGCCACCCTCGCCATGCTCAGGAGCTGCTCGGCCACAGACCTCACCGATGACACCTTGGTCATCGCAGCTGGTGGCGCCTTCGTCAAGCGCAAGATCGAGAAGGACAGCAGCATCATCACCGAGGCCCTAGGCAGGGCGGCCTTCCAGCCGATGAACCTCGTGGTCGAGCTCAGCCGCGAGAAGGCGGCCCCCGCAGCCACCCCTTCGCCTGCAGCCACCACCATCACAACCGCCGAGCTCGAAAGAATGCGCTCAGCTGCGGCCGAGCCCGTACACGCCCCGGCTCCCCAGGCAAGCGAAGAACCCGCCCGTCGCAAGCCGAACCCTCTCGTCGAGAAGATCACGGCCGAGGATTCGCGCCTCACCTTCGATACCTTCGTCGAGGGCGAGGAGAACCAGCTGGCCTTCCAGGCTGCAAAGGCGGTTGCTGACGGAAGCACCGGCTACAACCCCTTGTTTATCTACGGCCGCAGTGGCCTGGGCAAGACCCACCTGCTCAAGGCCATTCAAAACTACCTCGCCACCTATTCGCCCGAGCGCGTCTGCGTCTACCGCCAGGCCCGTGACTTTGTGCGCGACTACACCAGCGCCATGAACGATACCTCGAGAAACGTCCGCGAGGCACTTGCCGACAACTACCACGACATCGACGTTCTCATCATCGATGACATCCAGGGCTTTGGCGGCGCCGTGAAGTCCATCGACTTCTTCTTCGACACCTTCAACTACCTCACGAGCCACGGTAAGCAGATCGTGCTGGCCGCAGACGAGAGCCCGGCAGAACTGGGTATGGAGGACCGCGTCGCCACGCGCCTCGACTCCGGACTCACCATTGCCATCCAGGTGCCAAACTACGAGCTCAAGTACGGTCTCGTAAAGGCCTTCTACGAGCGCATGAAGGAGGAGGCCGCCCAAGACTCAGGCATGAAGGGCTTTAGTGGCTCTATCTCCCAGGACAACCTCGAGTTCATGGCACAGCGCTCCGGCTCGTCAATCCGCACCATCAAGGCGTTCTGTCAGTCGTGCCTGCTTACCGCCACTCAAAAGCAGGAAGCGGGCAGCGAGCTCACCCGCGAGGACATCAGCGCCATCGCCGTCACCAAGTGGGGAGCCGAGCAGCGCACCTTCACCATCGAGCAAATTCAGAAGTTCGTGGAGCAGCGCTATGGCATCACCCATGCCGAACTTATCTCCAACAAGCGCAACAAGGGCCTCATGGAGCCGCGCCACGTCGCCGTCTGGCTCACGCGCGAGCTCACCGACTCGACGCTTGCCCAGATAGGTGAGAAGTTCGGCGGACGCACCCACGCCACCGTCAAGCACAGCATCAAGTGGGTTGAGGACCGCCGACACGAGGACCGCATCGTCCACGATAAGATTGGCCACCTCAAAGAAGACCTCATGGCAAGCTCGTAGGCAATCAACACGAGCCTGTCGAAAGCTTGGGGAAAGGTGTTGATAACCCGTACATCAATGTTGAGAAAGATATGAACAGGGCTTCAACGTCGATAACTAGGCTTTGGTTCCAACAGAATTTCAGGTGCAAAACAGAAGGCTGACCAGCACAAACGCAGAGTTGTTCACATTTCTACAGCACCTACTACCACTACTAGTTATATATACATATATAAGAACAAAGATAGTTGGGAGAGACACATGCGCTTCACCGTCAGCCAGTCATCACTTGCCAAGGCACTCTCCGTCGTCTCAAAGGGTATTGCCACTCACTCGACCATCCCGGTCCTCGGCGGCATCCTTATGAAAGCAGCGAACGGCACACTCGAGATGCAGGCCTCCGACCTTGACACCTCCATCCGTCACAAGATCGCTGCCAACGTCGAGGAGGAGGGCGAGACGGTCATCTCCGGACGCATGCTCACGAGTGTCGTCAAAAACCTCTCTGATAGTGCCGTTACCTTCGATGGCGGCGACGGCACCATCCACCTCACGTGTGACAAGAGTTCCTTCCACCTCAACACGCTCAATGCGAGCGAGTTCCCGAGCTTCCCCGAGATTGCCATGGAACGCTCCGTTGAGCTGCCCTGCAATGTCTTGTCCGAGATGGTCGACAAGGTCTATAAGGTGACCTCCCGAGACACCAGCCGTCCGGTCCTCGGCGGCATTCTGCTCAACGTCGAGGAAAACCTCGTGAGGCTCGTGGCCACCGACTCCTACCGCCTCGTGGTCTGCGACACCAACGTCGAGACCTCGTCACTCGAGGGCACCTTCGAGATGATCATCCCGGGTACGGCCTTCCATGACGTGCTCAGCCTGCCGAGCGATTCCCCCACGGTCATCATTGGCAACACGGCCAACCAGGTGATCTTTGTCTTTGGCAACACCACCTATGTCTCACGTCGCATCGAGGGCAATTTCCCCAACTACAAGCAGCTTCTGCCTTCCAGTTGCCTCACTACGGTGAAGGTTAAGGTTGCCGACCTCGCCGGCGCCCTTCGCCGCGTGAGCTCCATCGCCACCTCCAACTCGTCGGTGCGCTTTGAGGTCGATGCTGACGCGTCGCTGTTGACCCTTTCATCCACGAGTCCCGACCAGGGAGATGCCCGCGAGGTCGTCAACGTCGAGGTCGAGGGCCAGCCCAACTCCATCTGCATGAACTACCGCTACGTCGGCGACTGCGTGAGCGCGCTCGACCAGTCCGGTGAGGTGTCGCTCGAGCTCCAGGAGACCCGTCGCCCCGGCGTCTTCAAGAGCTACTCAAAGATCAACTACCTCTACCTGCTCATGCCCATGCGGATGTAGCTCGTGTCTCTTCTCGTCAAACGCATCAGTTTCAACGGATATAGAAATCTCGGCGGCAAGGTGATTGAGCCCGCCGCCGGGATAACGGTCCTTGTTGGTCCCAACGCCACGGGCAAGACCAACACCGTCGAGGCGCTGCAGTTCCTTACCTCGGGTACCTCGTTCAGGCGCCCGTCGCCTGCCGAGCTGCTTGCTCCCGGCGAGCAGCAGTCGAGCGTGGCAGCCGTGCTTGAGGGAGACGGCCGCGTGCTCGACGTTGAAATGGTTTGCACCCCCGAGAAGAGGAAGTTTGTCCGCAACGGCAAGCCCTGCCGCGGTATCGATCTGCCGGGAAACCTGCTGTCGGTGCTCTTCTGCCCCGATGACCTCAGTTTTGTGAAGGGTTCGGCCTCCAGGCGCAGGGGAGAGCTCGATGCCTTCGGTGCCCAGGCAAACTCCGGCTACCGTAAGGTGCTCTCCACCTACACGAGGTCGGTGGAGCAGAGGAATCGCCTGCTCAAGGATGGTTGCGACCCTGCCCTTCTCGACGCCTGGGATGAGAGCGTGGCCCTGGGAGGGGCAACTCTGCTCCACCACCGCCTGAACCTCTTTGAGCGCCTGCGCACCCTCGTCGCCGCAATCTATGGCGAGGTGGTTCCGGGGGAGAGCCTGTCTTGCGAGTATGTCTCGAGCGTTGAGGGAGCCGCTGCTGGCATGAGCCGCGATGAGCTACGTGATGCCATGGTCTCTCAGATGCAAGCTGGCCGCGACGATGACCTTCGCCGAGGTCAGACACTTGTGGGACCGCACCGTGACGACATCAGCTTTTCCATCGACGGCCGAGACGCCAGGACCTTCGGCAGCCAGGGCCAGCAGCGCACCGTGGCGCTCGCTTGGAAAATGGCCGAGGTGAGGTTGTGCGAGGACCTTCTCGACCAGCGGCCGTTGCTGCTTCTTGACGATGTCATGAGCGAGCTTGATGAAAACCGCCGTGCTTGCGTGACTGACTTCGTTCAGGGCGGCATCCAGACCGTTATCACCACGACGAACCTCGGCTACTTCTCAGACGATGCTTTGGGCCGCATGAAGGTGGTGGAGTATGGCAAGCAGTAGGAAACGCTGGCTCGAGCGTAGGGAATATGATCCGCTCGACCCCGCCAAGCAGCATGAGGTGCAAACCGCCGCGAGCGTGGTCTCGTCGCTGGTGGACAATCGCATTTCCAAGGGAACTGGCGAGGTTGGCCGCGCGCTTTCCTGCTGGAGGAGTGTGTGCGGCAAGCGCGTGGCCAAGCATACGGTGGCCGTGTGGCTCAACCGTACTGAAGCCAATGAGCTGCCTGAACTAATCGTCTACCTCGACGGAAATACCCTCATGGCCGACCTCACGACCGATGCGGAGATGTACCAGGAGCGCCTGGCCTTCGCCGGCCTCGAGGTTGAACGCGTGAAGTTTAGGCTTTCGAGAAAGGCTGGCCAGGACAGAGAAGCCCAGGGCCAACGCACTAAAGAGCAGTCCGAGGAGATGCCTGAGCTCAGCGCTTTTGAGCAGGTGCAGGTCGAGCAGGCCACCTCGGTGCTCGATGACCCAAAAATCCGCGCAGCAGCGTCTGAGGCGATGAAGAACTCAATTCGTCGCTCGAAATTAAAAACCACGCAAGATGGCAAACCTAACCCTTAGAGGGCGCCACAGGGGCCTTTGGCGCTATTTGCGTGTGGCGGGGCCAAGCTCTTAGGTTCAGGATTCAATAAATACGACCCCTGTACTAGAATGTTGAAGATTGAATGTCCAACATTCTAGGAAAGGTGTGTTGGGTGGAAGAGTCTACCGAAAAGCAATCCTACGGCGGCGGCGAGATCAAGATTCTCGAGGGTCTCGAGGCCGTGCGCAAGCGTCCGGGCATGTACATCGGTTCTACCAGCTCAAGCGGCCTGCACCACCTCGTCTGGGAGATTGTCGACAACTCCGTCGATGAGGCGATGGCCGGCTTCTGTAGCCAGATCAGCGTCACCGTCCATGCCGACAACTCCATCACCGTCGTTGACAACGGCCGCGGCATCCCCGTTGAGCTGCACCCCGTGAAGGGCATTCCGACCCTCGAGGTCGTCATGACCATCCTGCACGCCGGCGGCAAGTTCGACAACAACGCCTATAAGGTCTCCGGTGGCCTGCACGGCGTGGGCATCTCGGTTGTGAACGCCCTGTCCAAGAAGGTAATTGTGCAGGTCAAGCGTGACGGCGGCATCTTCGAGATGCAGTTCTCGCGCGGCAAGACCACCGAGAAGATGCAGCGCATCGGTGACTCGGACGAGACGGGCACCACGGTGACCTTCTGGCCCGACGATGAGATCTTCGAGACCTGCGTCTACGACTTCGACACCCTCCACAACCGTCTGCAAGAGACGGCCTTCCTCAACAAGAATCTCAAGATCATCCTCACCGATGAGCGTGGTGAGAGCCCGCTTGTGGAGGAGTTCTGCTACGAGGGCGGCATCATCGACTTCGTCAAGTTTCTCAACGAGGGCAGGGAGATCCCCGAGGGACTCAAGGACCCGATTTATCTCGAGGGAAAGAGCGAAGAAGGTACCCCCACCGAGAAGATGGGTGAGGTCGAGGTCTCGCTGCAGTGGAATAACGGCTACGGCGAGAACGTGATGTCGTTTGCCAACGACATCTATACGCCCGAGGGCGGCATGCACCTCGAAGGCTTCCGCACCGCGCTTACCCGTGTCATTAACGATTACGCGCGTAAGCAGGGCATTCTCAAGGAGAAGGAGCCCAACCTCACTGGTGATGACGTCCGCGAGGGCCTCTCCGCTGTCATCTCCGTCAAGCTGCCCGATCCGCAGTTTGAGGGTCAGACCAAGGCCAAGCTTGGCAGCTCCTACATGCGCACCCTCACCAACAAGGTCGTGGCCGAGGGTCTGGCCGAGTACCTCGAGGAGCACCCCAAGCAGGCGCGCACCATCGTGAACAAGGCCCAGCAGGCCAGCAAGGCCCGCAATGCCGCACGTAAGGCCCGCGAGGCCACGCGCCGCAAGAGCCTGCTCGAGAGCGCGGCCCTTCCTGGCAAGCTCGCCGACTGCTCATCACGTGATGCGGAGCTCACCGAGCTCTTCATTGTAGAGGGCGACTCGGCAGGCGGTTCGGCCAAGGACGGCCGTCGCCGAGACATCCAGGCCATTTTGCCCCTGCGCGGCAAGATTCTGAACGTCGAGCGCGTGGGTGACCACCGCGCCTTCTCGAGCGACACCATCCAGTCGCTCATCACGGCTATTGGCACTGGCGTTACCTCGAGCAACGGCGAGGGCGGCGACTTTGACCTCTCCAAGGCGCGCTACCACAAGATCATCATCATGACCGATGCAGACGTCGACGGCGCCCACATCCGCATCCTGCTGCTGACCTTCTTCTACAAGTATATGCGCCCGCTCATCGACGCCGGCTATGTCTACGTCGCCTGCCCGCCGATCTTTGGCGTGAAGGTGCGCAAGAAGATTCACTACGTCTACCCCAACGGTCGCCAGCCTGAGGAAGAGATCCTGCGCGACACCATCAAGGCTCTGGGCTTTAGCCCCGACGAGGATGGCGACGACAAGGACGATTCCGGCAAGATCAAGAAAAAGAAGAAGGGCTACGACGTCCAGCGCTACAAGGGTCTGGGCGAGATGGACCCCAAGCAGCTTGCCTCGACCACCATGGATCCCAAGACCCGCATCCTGCAGCGCGTCACCATCGATGACGCTGCCGCAGCCGAGCGCGCCGTCCGCGAGCTCATGGGTTCCGAGGTTGGCTACCGCCGAGATTACATCGAGCGTCATGCGCACGATGCTCGTTTTCTGGACGCGTAGCCGCGCTTTCCGTGGCACCCCATCTAGGCCCTCATTCGTCGCTTACGTGCTTAGCACGCTGCGCTCCTCTTTCGGGTCTATCTGGGGCACCACGAAAACCGCTCACCTAATGAGGGGTTTTCGTGGTTGGAGCGCCTGAAGTCCCTGACCGACCTGAGGTGTTTTGGGGGATGGCGTTTCGGCCGCTCACCTTATGAGGGGTTTTCGTGGTTAGCACGCCTGAAGTCCCTGACCGTGCTGTGGGGCTCGGGATTTGTGGGTCATTGTTCAAACCTCTCGGTTTATGAGTGGTCTGAGCTGGTTGATAAGAACAGAACTTGATGCGCAAGCTGAGGGTTTTGAGAGAAAGGCCAGAAGTGGCAGACGATATCAACAAGAACGAAGGCGAGAATTCCGCCGACTTGCCGGACGACCTGCGTCGCCTGCTCGATCGCGCCAGTGCCGAGGACGAGGGCACCGACGTCTACGTCGAGAGCGACGATGAGGAAGATGCTGACGACGACGGCGAGCTCGAGGAGGAGTTCGGTGACGCCGGTCGCGGCACCGACGCCGGCGAGGTAGACGAGCACGGCGGTGCGCTTCAGCTCTCCGAGTTCGGTCACGAGATGCGCCAGAGCTTCATCGAGTACTCGATGTCGGTCATCACGGCTCGCGCCCTGCCCGACGTCCGCGACGGCCTGAAGCCGGTTCACCGCCGCATCCTCTACGCGATGAACGAGAGCGGCATCTTCCCCAACCGCCCGCACAAGAAGAGTGCTTGGACGGTCGGCGAAGTTATCGGTAAGTACCACCCGCACGGTGACTCGGCTGTCTATGACACGATGGTCCGCCTTGCCCAGTGGTTCTCCATGCGCACCCCGCTCATCGACGGTCACGGCAACTTCGGCAACATCGACGGCGACTCCGCCGCAGCTATGCGTTACACCGAGAGCCGCCTGGCAAAGCCTGCCATGGAGCTGCTTCGCGACCTGCAGAAGGATACGGTTGACTGGCAGCCCAACTACGACGAGTCGCTCTCCGAACCCGCCGTACTACCTGCCCGCTTCCCGAACCTGCTGGTAAACGGCTGTAATGGCATCGCCGTCGGCATGGCTACCAACATTCCGCCGCACAACCTCGGCGAGGCCATCGAGGCCGTGTGCATGCTCATCGACAACCCGGATGCCACCACCGAGCAGCTCATGACCGTCATGCCCGGCCCCGACTTCCCGACGGGCGCCATCATCATGGGCATCGACGGCATTCGCGCCGCCTACGAGACTGGCCGCGGCTCTCTCACCATCCGCGCCAAGGCCCATGTCGAGACCACCAAGACCGGCCGTTCCCGCCTCGTCTTCACCGAGATGCCCTATCAGGTGAACAAGGGCACCCTGCAGGAGAAGATTGCTCAGCTCGTCAACGAGAAGCGCCTTGAGGGCATCTCCGACCTGCGCGACGAGTCCAACCAGAAGGGCATCCGCCTCGTCATTGAGCTGAAGAAGGACGTCATCCCGCAGGTCGTCCTGAACAACCTCTACAAGTACACGCAGCTCCAGACCACCTTCGGCGTGATCAACCTGGCGCTCGTGAACGGCGTGCCCAAGCTTCTGACCCTGCGCGAGATGCTGCAGCACTACATCGACCACCAGGTTGACGTCGTCACCCGCCGCACCCGCTTCGACCTCAAGAAGGCCCAGGCCCGCGCCCACATCCTCG
>CAVHWW010000130.1:0-10429 GCA_963639715.1 Acutalibacteraceae bacterium | reverse complement strand
CCTTTGCAAGGACCTCGGAGATGGCACGTTCCGCCCCCGCCGAAGCCTTGGCGCCGGTGGGCACGATGACGCTCGCCACAATCGCGCCCGTACCGTCCACGACCACAGCATCAGTCGAGGTCGAGCCGGAGTCAACGCCGAGCACATAGACGGGACCCTCGGTCTCGCCGTTCGAGCGCCCGGCTGCGGCAAGGCCTGCGCCAAGCCTCTCGTCAAAGGCCGCGATGCGCGTCTTAAGCTGGCCTGCGCTCTGGCGCGTGCCATCCGTCTCTATCTTGAGCATGGGAACCTCGCTTGCTTGGGCAGCCTCGAGGTATTCGAAGCCGTAGTAGTCGCAGAACTTCATGGTGTGGTAGATGATGCCGTGCTGGCCTGCGGCACCGACGAGCTTCTTCCTCCCGCTGGCGTCGGCCATGCGCATGCAGGGCGTCTGGTTGAGAAGCGCGCCTGCGTACCAATCGAGGAAGCGCGAGAGCTCGTCGCTTGAGCGGGTATCGTCATCCGGCTTGTTGAACTGGTCGGCTTCGCAGGCATGGCATCCGCTCGAGGGTGCGCGCATAAGCGTAGGCGGCGGGCTCGGCACCTGGCGAAATCCCGTGCAGGTTGCGTTCTCAACGTGCAGCGACATCTGGTCGCGGCAGGTATTGATGAGCGAGAGGGGAGCGTGGGCACCGAGCAGGCTCACGCGCTCGTCGGTGCGCGGCACGGGCACGTCAAAGCTGCTGAGTGCTCGCTCGAGGCTGAACTCCTGGCCGCTCCATTCGCGCCAGGCGGCCGCAAGTCGCTCGAGCTCGCGGCGAAACCTCACCACCTCGCGCGGTCCGCGCAGGTGGGGGAGGTCGACCATAAAAAGGAACTCGACGCAGCCCTCGCGCTTGAGGATGTCGTAGACGCGGCGCATGGCATCGCAGCAGCTCGTGAGCACGATGGCGTGGACGTCGGGCTGTGCGGCATAGGCAAGCAGCGACTTTGCAAAGCCGCAGAGGTTGGGGTGGGCCAGCTCATCGGCGAGCTCAAAGCTTTCGGCCTCGTGGGTGCACGGCCAGCAGCCGGCGCCAAAGCCCGCAAGCAGCTCAACGGGCGCGTACTTGCACGGGTAGTGGATGGTGAGCTCGTCTTCGGTGAGTTTGCGCTTATCTTCCATTTGCGTCCTCCCCGCGGCGGCCCTCAAGCATCTCGAGGAAGGCGCCCATGCGCGTGGCGGCCTGGCCCTCGGTGTCGTTGGCGCGGTGGCAGCCGTCGCCATCAAGCGTGAGGACAGGGATGCCTGCGGCCTCTAGCTCGCGCTTTGTGAGCTGCGAGGCGCCCATGGTCTCCTTGCAGCCCCAGTGGCAAAAACAAACCACGCCGTCGGCACCAGTCATCTGCGCCATCGTTCGCACGCGCTCGACGCGCCTCATGGCGGGTCCGTTGAAGCTGTTCTTGATGAGTCGCTCGGCCAGAGCAAGCCACGGCTCGTCGGCGTTGTGCGCCCAAGTGGCGACGCTCTCGTCGCGCTTCCATACACCGTCCACGCAGCTCCAGCCATCAAAGCTTGCCTGGTTAAAGCACATGTCCGAGGCGACGATCTGAGCCCTCTGGTTTTGGTCGAGAAGCTCCTGCAGCGGGCGCGAGAAGAACGGCGCCGAGTGCATCCAAACGAGCGAAAGCCCCTTGTGGGCGCTTGCTCTCGGGAAGTCCTCGAGCATGGTCTGCGCCATGCGCAGCGTGTCGGCGCTACCTAGCGAGGGGTGCAGCGCCAGCGCCTCTTGCATCTCGAGGCCCATGTCGTTGGCGAGGTGCTTGCCTCGCCTCAGCGGCAGCGTGCGGGCCATGGCGTCGAGCGTCTGCTGGGAGCGGGCGACGTGCTCGCGAAGGCTCTGCTCGTCAAGCGCGCGGCCGAAGGCCTCCTCGCACTCATGCGTCATCTCCTGCAGCTGCTCGGCCACGTAGGTGCAAGCGTCCTCGTCGTAGGTGTAGGGGACGTCCACGTAGACGTGCGGGCTGCCGAGGTCTGTGGCGATGCGCCGGAAGGTGGTGTTGTTCGCATCGCAGGCAACCGAACAGTTGGCGATGAAACGCGGGGCGGCCAGGACGCGCGTGGCGACAGCTCCAAGCAGCACCTTGTGGTAGGAGCAGTAGGTCTCGGGGACGCCCGTTTGCTCGGCCGTGCGGACAAGGACGTCCTCGGCGTGGGCGGCGCTAATGAAATCGGCCAGGGCCTCGGCCACAAGCGGTCGCAGGCCCATGGCGAGGAAGGGCTCGGTGGGCAAGAAGACACTTGTGAGCACGGCCTCTTGCGGACGGTCGAGTGCGTTGGTGACCGCCTCGAGCGCCACGCGCGCGCCGATGCGGGCACTGGGCAGTTGTTGAGCTTCAGGCAGGTGCCGCGTCTGGAACCGCTTCAGCCGGAAGGCAGCCCTCAAAAGACGTGCTGCTTCCTCGGGCTTCTCGTCCACAAGCCCGCTCACGATGTTGCCAAAGGCATCGGTCACCCTCAGCCCCAGGCTTTCCTTCTCGGCCACCTTCACACACCCTTCTGTTTAACAGCTTTACATAATACCCCGCTGCCTGGAAATGATTCAGAAGGACATGGGCGAGAAGGCGAAGCCACGGCTCGGGAAGAGTGGGGCCGCGACGGAGGTGTGGTCGGGAAGGGCCACGATGGAGGTGCGGTCGGGAAGGGGCGCGGGGGCGGAGCCAGGGGGATGGGGCCGCTGCCGGGAGAGAGCGCGGGCGACGAGGTCGGGCGGGTGAGGCCGCAGCCTACGCCGTCAAATACACCATCACGATGATCATGGCGAAGGCAATGAGGTCGGTGGGCGAGAAGGTCGTGCCCAGCCACAGGACCGAGAAGATGGTGGCCGCGATGGGCTCCGAGGTGCCGAGCATGCTCGCGCGCAAGGGGCCCAGGTCCTTCACGCCTTGCATGTAGCAGGCGTAGGCGAGGAAGGTCCCGACAAAGCCGATGGCGATGAGCGCCATGAGGCCGGCGAAGTCAAACGGCGGCACGCTCTCCCAGGGGCGAATGGCCACGCAGAGGATGGTGCCGCTCATGAGCATGGTGGCGCCGTTGACCACGGGCGTTCCCCACTTCTTAAGAAGCGGGCCCGGAACGGCCGAGTAGAGGGCGTAGGTGATGCCCGTCGCCAGGCCCCAAAAAAGGCCGTCGATCGGCATGGCGAGCTGGGTGGGGTCGCCGCCCGTGGCAAGCAGGAAGGTTCCGCCAAGCGCCAGGACCAGCCCCACTATTTCGCGGCGGCGCGGCAGTCTCGCACTCTTGATGCAGGCGTAGACCATGAGCATTGCGAGCGCGAGCGCTTGCAGCACCGTTGCGGTGGCGGAGTTCGTGACCTTCACCGCGACGATGTAGCACACCGAGTTCACCATCATGCAGATGGTCGTGGCCAAGAGCAGCAGCGCCCCCTTGGCCCCGCCCATCCTCGTGCGCACAAGCTCCTGCAGGCGGCCTCGGTCGCTCGTGTTCGCGGCGGCTAGGGCAAAGAACAGCCACGAGGCAAAGAACTGCCTCACGCAGACGAGCCACACCGGGTCGGCGCCATAGGTGTCCATCAGGAACTTTGCGCACGTTCCCGAAAATCCCCAGCATGTTCCGCCAATCAGCGTGAGGATGACGCCTCGTATCGTCTTGCGGTCCTTGGCCATTTGTCCACCTTGCGTGCTACAGTCTCAAGCGTTAATCAAACACTCGAAAGGTATCACCATGAGCCTCGACTTTTCCACCCCTGCAAGCAATCTCTGCGCGGGTTCCTCCCACCACGGTTTTGTGGTGGAGCGCGCCGAGGTTCTTACCGAGATTGGCGGCTGCGCCTACGTGCTGCGCCATCAGGCAACCGGCGCTCGCGCCATGTGGCTCGCCTGCGCAGATGAGAACAAGTCCTTCGTCATCGCCTTCAAGACGCCGCCCGCAAATGACACGGGCGTCTTCCACATCCTCGAGCACAGCGTGTTGTGCGGCTCGGATCGCTTCCCGGTGAAGGAGCCCTTCGTCCACCTGCTCAAGAGCTCGATGCAGACCTTCTTGAACGCCCTCACCTTCTCGGACAAGACGATGTACCCGGTCGCCTCCACCAACGACCGTGACCTCGAGAACCTTATGGAGGTCTATCTCGACGCGGTGCTGCACCCCAACATCTACAGCCGTCCGCGCATCTTTGAGCAGGAGGGTTGGCACTTTGAGCTCGGCGAGGCCAGCGAGGGCGCCGACGCGCCGCTTATCTGCAACGGCGTCGTCTATAACGAGATGAAGGGCGCCTTCTCCGACCCGGAGGAGCACCTCATCAACGGCATCAGCCGCCAGCTGTTCGGCGGCACTCCCTACGGTTGGGTCTCGGGCGGCGATCCCAAGCACATCCCCGAGCTCACCTACGAGGAGTTCCTCGATACCCACGCGCGCCACTATCAGCTCAGCAACTCCTACACGGTGCTGTATGGCAACCTCGACATCGAGGAGAAGCTCGAGCTGCTTGACAAGCGCTTCTCCGCCGCCGCCCAGCGCAATGCCGGCGAGCCCAACAAGCTCGAACTTTGCGAGCCGCGCATGCCCGAGTTCACCCAGGTCGAGGTCCAGACCACGCCCGATAACGGCTATGTGGGTGTGGCCTACGTGTTCGCTACGGCCAGCCAGCGCGAGCGTGTCATGGCGGCCGACATCCTGGTGGATGCCCTCATCGGTTCCAACGAGGCTCCGCTCAAGCGCGCCATTCTCGACGCCGACCTTGGCCGCGACGTGAGCGGATTTCTCTATGACGGCCTGCTGCAGCCCATGCTCATCTTTGAGCTCAAGGGTGCCAAGCCTGGCGTTGCCCAGCAGTTCCAGGAGCTGGTGGAGTCCGCCTGCGCCGCGCTCGTGGAGCAGGGCCTGGGCCACGACAACCTCGAGGCTTCGCTTGCGCAGGCCGAGTTCAATCTGCGTGAGGGCGACTGGGGCTACCCCGACGGCGTGGGCCTTTCCATCCAGGCCATGAGCGGCTGGCTCTACAACGACGAGGACGCCACGAGCTATCTGCACTACGAGGACGCCCTTGCCCACATGCATGCCGGCCTTGACGAGGGCTACTTCGAGGGCCTGCTCAAGGAGGCCGTCTGCGAGTGCAACCACCGCTGCTGCGTGGAGGTCGTTCCCGTTGAGGGCGAGTCTTCTGAGGAGACCGAGCGCATGGCCCGCGTGCGCGAGGGCCTGAGCGAGGACGAGCTTGCCGCCATCGATGCCGAGGCGCAGACCCTCAAGGCTGAGCAGGCCGCGCCCGATACGCCCGAGGCTCTGGCCACCCTGCCTCGCCTGGAGCTCTCCGACATTGGCGAGGGTACTCCCGACCCCGAGAGTGTTTCCGTTGAGGCGCCCATCCCTTGCCTGCGCCACAAGATCGAGACGCGTAGCATCGACTACGCCTACTTCTACTTTGGCCTCGACTGCGTGAGCTACGAGGAGCTTCCCTATGTGAGCATCCTCACGAGCCTGCTCGGCAAGCTCGACACCACGAGCCGCAGCGCCTATGACCTCGACACCATTTGCGAGTCCAAGCTCGGCTTTTTGAGCTTCTTCACCGAGACGTACAGCACCGACGGCGACCCGCTTTCCGCCCGCCCCAAGCTTTCGGTGGGCGCGAGCGCGCTGTCTGGCAACGTGAACTGGCTTGCCACGCTGCCGGCCGAGGTCTGGGCCACCACCAAGCTCGATGACAAGCGCCGCATCCAGGACATCCTGGGCCAGAGGCGTCTGGGCATGGAGAATTCCTTCGTGAACTCCGGCCACGCCGCCGCGCTCTCCCGTGTGAGCACGCAGTTCATGGGCAGTGCCATGGTGTCCGACCAGCTGAGTGGCGTGGAGTTCTACCTCTTCCTCAAGGATTTGCTCGAGCACTTCGACGAGCGCTTCGACGCCCTGGTGGCCAAGCTCGAGGAGCTGCGCGGCCGCATTTTCTCGCTGGGTAACTGCGAGATGAGCATCGTCGGCACCGAGGACGACGCCAAGCGCTTTTGGGAGGCCGCCGGCACGCTTGGGCTTACCGAGGGCGCCGACCTTGCGCAGCGTCTTGTGGTGCCTACGCCCACCCCGCGTGCCGAGGCCTTTATCGTGCCGGCTAACGTGTGCTTTGTGGCCGAGGGCATGGCTGGCCTTCCCCACGGCGCCAAGGAATCCGGCGCCTGGCGCGTGGCCTCGCAGGCGCTTTCCTACGAGTATCTCTGGAACGAGGTGCGTGTGCTGGGCGGCGCCTACGGCTGCGGCTTCCGCTGCACTGGCGACACGCTTTTGCAGATGTATTCCTATCGCGACCCGGCCGTCGACCCCACCATCCGTCGCTTCGAGGCCGCCGCGGGCTGGCTCGAGGAGTGGGAGCCCACGGACGAGGAGCTCGAAGGCTTCATTGTCGCCAGCGTCTCGGGCTTTGACGCGCCGGTGAAGCCGCGCGCCCTGGGCCGCAGGCTCGACGCCCGTCGTCTCTCCGGCCGCGACCCCGAGTGGCGCGACCGTCGCCGTGCCGAGGTGCTGGCCACCACCACCGAGCAGCTGCATGAGCTCGCCCGTCCGCTCAAGGAGCTGCCGGAGTGCCGCGGCATCTGCATCTTTGGTGGCCGCGAGCAGATTGAGGCAAGTGGCCTCGAGCTCAGCGTCGCCGAACTCTTCAGCGCCGAATAGCTGGGAGAGCTCCCCGCTTCAGCGTCGAGTAACCAAGAAACGCTCCTCGAGTACTCGGGGAGCGTTCCTTTTAGCGTTGGATGAGTGAGGGGTGTTCTCTCGCGCGGGCTTCTCGTCTTACAAGAAGCGGTACTGCACGGCGCGGACGCCCCAGGCGGTGGGGGAGTTGAAGCCGAACGACTTCCAGACGCCGCCGGCCAGGTCAAGAACGCGGCCGTACTGGGCAAATCCTCCCACGTCGTTGACAGTGGCGGTGACCGTCTTGCCGCCGTAGCGAATCTGCACCGTGCGACCCAGAAGGTAGCGCTGGCTCAGCGGCACGGCTACGGTCATGGAGTCGTCGGTAAGAATCTCGCCCGAGGCGGTGGCGTCGCCGCCCGTGTTGTCGGCAAGCGAGTAGGCCGAGGCATAGCCGATCATCCACTCGCCGTCGGTGGCGACCTCGGTGCCATCAGTGGCGGAGGGATTGCTTGTAGTGCCGGAGTTGGTGGAGCTGTTGGAGCTAGAAGAGCTGTCGTTCGAGCTGCTGCTAGAGGAGCTGCTCTCAGAGGCGCTCGTTGCAGCCTGACCAGATTCGGCGCTGGTCTCGGCTTGCGTGGCCGCCTCCTCGGCTGCCTTGGCTGCTGCCTCAGCGGCAGCCTGCGCGGCGAGCTGGGCGTTCAGCTGGGTGAGCGAGGACTGCGCGCTTTCGAGCGATGCCTGGGCCTGCTTCTGCTGGGCGTCGGCCTCCTCCTTGGCGCTCTCGAGCGTCTCCTGGGCGCTTGCGAGCTCCTTCTCCATGTTCACGAGCTCCTGGACCGCATCGTCGTTGGAACGCGTGATGCAGGTGAGGTACTGAAAGCTCGTGAGGAAGTCGGAGAAGGTGTCGGCCGAGAGGAGCATGGTGACGAGGCCCGGGGTGCTCTGCTGCATCTTGTAGGCGGCGCTCATGGACGAGGCGGCACGCTGCTGCTTTTCGGGCAGGCTGCCGTTGACCTCTTCGATCTTGGCCTGGCACTCTTCAATCTGGGCCTGGAGCTCGGAGACCTTTGTGGTGGCGTCGTTGTAGGCCTGGGTGGCCTGATCGACCTGGGCCTGAAGCTCATCAATAGTGGCGGCGTGGGCCGGGGTGGTCGTGAGCGCCATAGCGCAGCACACAGACGCGGCGGCGGCCAGCAAGGCCAGATGCGCGCGTGTCTTCTTGCTGCGTTCGTTCATCGTGCTCCGATGCGTTCGTCTGAGGACCGCAACTGCTCCGGCCCCATCTGGCGCAAGGCTCGTGGCCTTGGCTTGTCCCTACGGAAATGACCTCTATCCAGCGACAAGCGTTGGCATTTTACCGCGCTCGCCACTCCCTCCATACATTCCCCAGGCCATGTTCGTATTTAGGAACGGCTTCGACAAGCAATCTAGCTGGCAAAACAAAGGCCTCTGAGGCAAATTGGGTCTTGCGGAACGCTGCGGCGAAGGGTGTGTGTCGTTGGAAGAAGGCCACTCTGTAGCCGCCTCGTAAGCCGCCGAAGCGATATGCCCGCTAAGCAAACATTCCGCAGCGCCTGTTGCCTCGTTTAGTGGCAATAGCTCGCCCGCGAGGACGTTAGTGCGCGGGCTTGCCCGTGCACGTGTGCGGGCATATCGCGTAGGCGGAGCCGCTAGAGGAGACATTGCTTTGCTGGTCACGCTTCAACAAAAAGGCGGCACCGCCAAGAGCGATGCCGCCTGAGCCTGGCTATGTGCCGATGCTACTTCACGACGAGGATGTCACAGTCGGTGTTGCGCAGCAGGAAGGTGGAGATGGAGCCCAGCAGCGCGTACTTGATGCTGGAGAGGCCGCGAGCGCCGCAAAGCACGAGGTCGGGCTTGATGACGTCGAGCATCTCCTCCTTGAGGGTCTCGCGGATGCGGCCGGTCTTGACCGTAATCTCGACCTTGCTGATCTTCTCGTTGGCTTCGGCCTGCTCAACGAGGGGGGCGATGGACTCGCGGAAGGCCTTGTCCATGCCGGGGATGAGGTCTGATGGGAAGGCGCCGGCGGTCTCGAGGACGGTGGAGTCGATGACGTGGCCGATATAGAGCTCGGCGCCGTTGTTGGCGGCGACCACAATGGCACGCTCGAGGACCTTGTCCTGCTGCTCGCTGCCGTCGAGGGAGACGAAGACCTTCTTGTAGCCAATATCGCTGAGAGTTGCCATGGTGTACCCCATTCTCTTGTTTGAGCGTCCGCTGGAAGGCCCGTGGGCGCATCTGCCAAACAATGCTTTCTGTTGCGCTTATACCCTATTTCAATCGCTTTGCCGCGCATCATGCCGTAACGGAATTGTTCGATAGGGAAAGCGGCGGACCCTACCGCGTCCTGGCCCGGCAGGATGGACCCGGGGTGCGTCTCGGTAGAGGCGGCAAGGCGGGCGGGTGGCGGCTAGCGGCCAGATGACTCCAAGTTCGGGGATCGCGCTCATGGCTGACGTCGGCGGGGGGTACATCGTCTGCTCCTTGTTAGGGTTCTGCGCTCTTTGGCATGTGTCGGCAATCGCGCGTCATAATGGGGCACTGGCCTGGCCGCTATGGCCCGGCAATCTCACGCATCCGAGCGCCTTGCCTGCGGGCGGGCTCAACCTAAGGACGGCTCATGCCTGCCATCAACGTCATTGATCTGCTCAAGTCTGCGTTCCTCGGCCTGGTCGAGGGCATCACCGAGTGGCTGCCCATCTCCTCGACGGGCCACATGATCTTGGTGGACGAGTTCGTAAAGCTCAATGTCTCCGAGGAATTCTGGAACATGTTCCTCGTGGTAATCCAGCTCGGTGCCATCCTGTCGGTTTGCGTGCTGTACTTCCACCAGCTCAACCCGTTCAGCCCGAGCAAGGGTAAGGACGGCCGCAAGGCCACCTGGAACCTCTGGGGCAAGATCGTGCTCGGCTGCATTCCGGCCGCGGCCATCGGCCTGCCGCTGAACGATTTCATGGACGAGCACTTCTATAACTCCTACGTGGTGGCCGGCGCGCTCATCTTCTACGGCATCGCCTTCATCCTCATCGAGAACTGGCGTGCCAAGAAGCGCTCCGAGTTGGCCACCCCCGTGCACCACGGTGCCCACTTTGCCGCTGGTGCTGAGCCTGAGGTGGACGAGGGCGCGGACTTCGGCGCCATCGAGAGCATCGACGACCTCACGTGGAAGACGGCGCTCGGCATCGGCTGCTTCCAGGTGCTCTCGCTCGTTCCCGGCACCTCGCGCTCTGGCTCCACCATCATCGGCGGCCTTCTGCTTGGCTGCACGCGCGCCGTGGCCGCAGAGTTCACGTTCTTCCTCGCGATTCCCGTGATGTTCGGCGCGAGCCTGCTCAAGGTCGTGAAGTTCGTGCTCAAGGGCGCCGCCATGAGCGCCAACGAGTGGGCGATCATGGCCGTGGGCCTCGTGGTGGCTTTCGTGGTGTCGCTCGGTGCCATCAGCTGGCTCACCGGCTTCGTTCGCAAGCATGACTTCAAGGTCTTCGGCTGGTACCGAATCATCCTCGGAGTCCTCGTGCTTCTCTACTTCCTCGTCCTCGCTCCCATGCTGGGCCTGGCGTAGGGGCCGAGGCACTAATTCAGCAAGCAGCGGGAGCCGGGGCGTCGTGGCCGGCGAGATTCCGCATGAGCCGAAGGCCACTTAATGTGGCCTTCGTGCGAGCGCAGGACTGCCCGAGCCGGACGCGATGCCTGGCTCGGGCGTGCGGCATCGCAGTAATTGAGTAGCTAGTTCACCGTGTTCTCGGGCGGGCGGTTCTCGAGCAGAGCCTGGGCGCAGGCGTCGAAGGACATCTCGGCCAGCGT
>CAVHWW010000129.1:0-4157 GCA_963639715.1 Acutalibacteraceae bacterium | reverse complement strand
CCCGCGACCCCCACCTTGGCAAGGTGGTGCTCTACCAACTGAGCCATGTCCGCGTGCGAGAAAGTACTATACGGAAAACGGAGCGCCTGTGCAAGCGAGAATTCAAAACTTTTTGAAATTCGCTTCTGACCTGCGGCGTTAATTAATCCCCCCTAGACGCCGAGGCTAGCCATGGGAGTGAAGAGCTTCACGAGGCGCACCACGGTCCCCTGGCCGGAAGGCTTGCGGCTAATCTCGACCGAATCGGCGAGCATGCGCATGAGTTTGATGCCACGGCCGCGCTCGATAGTCTCGGTGTCACCCGTCTCAGGAGGATCCTCGTTGGCGGCAAGCTCAAAGCCGTTGCCGCAATCGGTGACCTCCACCACGGCGCGATCAGGATAGACCCACACGGTGAGCAGCACGCCGTCGGCGCCGGTGTGGTCAACCGCGTTACCCAGGGCCTCGCCACCGGCCAATGTGAGGTCAAAGACCTCATCGGAGGTAAGGCCGGTCCTGTCCAGAAGCTGCTCCAGGCGCTTGCGCGCGGCCGCGAGGTGCGCCCTATCGACACTCATAGTGCCGTGCCACAGGGGGCGCACCGATGTGTCAAGCTCGGGAATGGGTGGCTTGTCGCCCGCGACCGAGACGGGAATGAAATCTACCAGGCGGCAAATCTCGAGCGTACGATAGACGGCGTCATTGACGTTCACGAGCGAAAGCAGGCCCCCTACCTCGCTCAAGCGGCGCGCCGAGGTAAGGATGAGGCCCATGCCAAGGCTGTCCACGTACTCGGTATCAGCAAGGTTGAGAATGACGCGGCGGCAGCCCTCAGAGATACGCTGCTGCAGGTAAGCGCGCACGCGCGGAACCGAGGAGACGTCCAGGTCCCCCTCGATGGGCAAAAGAAGTATGTCGCGCTCGGCAGCCATGGTTGCATTTTGCCCACCCACGCTCGAGCTATTCGCCAAGATGCCAAGCAATCTGCGAACGCGGCCGCAAGGACAAAGGCGCAGGCGAGCGCCAGGCCCAGCCGGCTAACACCAGGCTGACACCCGACCGGGTCCCCACACGCGCAGCTCTCCCCTACCCCTTGCGGGCGCGCGAGGGGCCAAGCGTGTCGAAGCGCAGGGTCACCATGGCGACGTCGTCATCTAGACTGCGCTCGGTAAAGGCATCGAGACGGGCCAGCAGGCGGTCGAGCAGGGTATCGTAGTCGCCCGCAGCCTCCTCCATCACCGCATCGCGCAGACCCTGCTCGCCAAAGAAGGCGCCAGCGGGGTTTCGTGCCTCTGTCACGCCATCGGTATAGAGCAGGATGCGGTCGCCTTCCTCGAGCTTTATGTGGCCGTCGTGGTAGGTCATGCCACGGAAGGCACCTACCACGCCACTCTGCTCGTCGAGCGTCTCCATCTCGCCCGTTGCGGCGTGTAGGAAGATCGCAGGCGGATGTCCCGCCGAGCAATACGTAAGCGTCGCCTTGCGAAGGTCAACGATGCCCACGAACAGCGTCGCGAAGGTCTCGAGCCTCGAGAAACCAAGCAGGAAGTCATTGAGCAAGCGAACCATGCGCGCGGGCGGCTGGCCTTCCCAGGCGTAGGCGCCAAGGGCGGTGCGCACGGCCGCCGAAACACTCGCTGCCTCGACGCCCTTACCCGAAACGTCGCCCAAGATCACGCAGGCTCGGCGATTTGGCAGGCGCACGAGGTCGTAGAAGTCTCCGCCCACGAGCGCCGCAGCCGTAGCCGAGGAATACAGGCCGTGGGCCGTGATGCCCTCCACCTGCTGAAGCTCGCTCTTCATGCCGCTCTGCAGGGCCTGGGCGATGCGCGTATCCTTGTTGCGCCGCTCGCCTTCCTCGGCCTCCTGGCGCACATCGATGGCCACGCGGCGCAAAAAATCAAGCTCGGCCTCGTCAATGGGCTCCTGGTCGGGAGAGCGCAGCGTAATGAACGCGCGCCTCACCCCCGCAATCTCTCCTAGGTCGAGAAGGACACACGAGGCGGTAGAGCCAGTCTCGGCAAGCCAGGTGGCCAGACGCGAGCCCTTGGGGGCAGGCACGACGGCAATCCCGGCGTCCACGCGGCCCTCCACAAGCTCATCGACCGAGTAGGGCAGCTCCACGTCGCCGGTAATCGGCAGCTGGACCAAGCAGCTCCCCGAGAGGCCCTCGGAGTGGATGGGGGCCAGGCGCACCTGGAGCTCCTCCTCAAGGGCAGCCACAAAGCCCTCCTGGACCTTCTCAGCGTCTTCTATGCTGCTCTCCACAAGCTCGTGGATGCGCGTGGCGGCCGCGTCGAGACGCTGGGCACGCTGCGCCCTCATGGTGGAGAGCGCGGCGGCGAACTCAACGGAGAGGTACTGGGCCACAGAGTCGAGCAGACGCGCGTCGTCGCGGCGCGTGGGGTGGGCCTCAGACCAGCCCACCTCGATGATGGCGATGACGTGGCCGCCAAACCACACGGGCACGCAGATGAAGCTCGTAAAGGGCGGGGTCTGACGCGCGGGAATACGGCGCTTAGCACCCGATTCCTCATCGAGAAGCTCGCGTGAGGTGAGCGCACCCGAACGCAGGCTACGCTCGCTGGGCGGCAGAAGGCGCAGACGCATGGCAGAGCCCGCACGGGTGACGATGGTCTCCAGGCCTTCGCCATAGGCCATGAACTGCGGCGTCTTCTTGCCCTTGAGCGAGGCGGTGCAGGCAAGCTGGCGGTACCCGGTGGTCTCGGCCAAGAAGAGGAGCGCTCCGCCGGCCTCGAGCGTCTCGGTCATCTGCTCGAGGACCTCGCTGAAAAGGGTCTCGACGTCTTGGGCATCAATTGTGTCGAGCACGATTTTGAGCGTGCCAGAGAGACGCCTATTGGCCAGGGAAAGCTCGCTCAGCAAGCGATCATGCTCGCGCTCGGCCGCCACGGCGGCGTCTGCCGGGCGCATCACGATGACGTAGGTCTCCCCCGCGCCGCCCACGCGGTCACAGCGGGCGGCCACGGTGGCCGCGCCTCCCGCGGCAAGGCTGATCGAAAGGCTCACGAGCGTGCCGTCAGGCGGCAGGGGAAGCTCGGCCATGCCATCGGGGCCAGAGAGCGGAGAGCGACGGGAGTGGTCACGCAGCAGCTCGTTGACGTCGGTTCCGGGAAGACGGCCGGCTTCAAAGCCCGTCAGCGACTCAACTTGGCCGTTGGCGATGATGATGCGAGCAGAGCCATCGACAATCAGGACGGCGTCGCTCGTAAGCGAGAGAAGCGCGGACAGTACGCCGGGAATCGCCGCCTTGCCGACGTGGTCGACCTTGGCGAGCGAGTTTTTCGAAGCCACCGCTACCTCCGCGTCAAAGTCCCTAGATAGCAAAAACGGGCCCGTAGGCCCGTGTATTTGCTGGTGTCGGAGGCGGGACTTGAACCCGCACGACCTTTTAGTCAGTCACTAGCACCTCAAGCTAGCGCGTCTGCCAATTCCGCCACTCCGACTTTTCAAGTGCGCCTTCGCGCAGGAATTAATATACATGGCTCCCCTACCCAACGCAAGAAGAATTTTGAACTTTTTTGAAATTAGGGAGAAAGAGCAGGTAGAGGCAGGTGATGAGAATCAATTCGAATCAAGTCCCCTCGCCCAACAAAAAGAACGCCCCGCTGCCGTACGGGCAACGGGGCGTTCGCAATCCCTCTTAGAGCTCGATCGAGGAACCCTTGATGGGGTGGTCTGCGGCGAAGTGGCAGGCACAGAAGTGGCCGTCTGCAACCTCGTGCAGCTCCGGGCGCTCCTGCGAGCACTTCTCGCAGGCGATCGGGCAGCGCGTGTGGAAGCGGCAGCCCGAGGGCGGGTTGATTGGTGAAGGCGGATCGCCCTTCAGGATGATGCGCTTACGGCTGTGCTGGACGTCCGGATCGGGCACCGGCACGGCAGACAGCAGCGACTGCGTGTAGGGGTGGTGCGGCTGGGCATAGAGGGTCTTCCAGTCGCTGACCTCCATCATGTTGCCGAGGTACATCACGGCCACGCGGTCGGAGATGTGCTGAACGACGGAGAGGTCGTGCGCGATGAACAGGTAGGCCGTGCCGTACTGCTTCTGGAGGTCCTTGAGCAGGTTGAGCACCTGCGCCTGAATGGAGACGTCCAGGGCGCTGACGGGCTCGTCGCAGATGATCAGCTTCGGCTTCAGGGCGAAGGCGCGGGCGATG
>CAVHWW010000128.1:0-7251 GCA_963639715.1 Acutalibacteraceae bacterium | reverse complement strand
GAAGCAAGGCTTCTACGACGACGTCCTCGCCGGGCGCACTTTGTACTACAGCAACCTGTTGCCCGGGGATGGGTCCGAAGGCTAGGGGATGCTAACGTGCGCTAAAAAAGCTAACGCAAGCTAAAACTATTGGCGTCATGCTAAAAGAGCTGGCGACATGCTAACTAAAACGAAGACCGTCGTCCGACAATTAGTTCGTGCATTGAAGGAAGTCATCTGCGTAGCGCATTGCGGAGGAGCGCTCTCTGTAACTGCCGGCGTAAAGGGCGGCGCCCCGTTCATGCCCCCCCCTGTTCACGGCGCCGCGACGTCGCCGCAGCTTATCGCGAGTAATCGCACATCTGGCACTGCTTGGGGGCGTCCTCGGTCACCTCGCGGTGAAACATCCCCGCCCACCTGCATATTTCTTGCAGCACAGGCACCACGCTTACGCCCTTTTCGGTGAGCGAGTATTCCACGCGCGGCGGGATTTCGTCGTAGCTCTTACGCTCGACGATCCCGTCGGTGATGAGCTCCTTGAGCGACGACGACAGCACGGCGTCCGAGACGTTGGTCATCTCGCTGCGCAGGCTGCTGTAACGCAGCGTTCCCTTGGTGCCGAGTACACAGATGATGCGTGACTTCCACCTGCCGCCAAAGACATCGAGCCCGTACTCCAGCGGGCAGCGGATGTCTTTCTCGAGCTTGCGTTTGTGCGGCATGACGGTTCCCTTCGGCCTTTTCTCCTTGTGACCCATACGCTACGGCAGCGGCCCGTGTGGCGCTAGTTACTAAGGGGAACTTTAGTGACTCATCTTTTGCCCCATATCTGGGATACGCCGAGCCTCCCGCGTATCTTGAGCATCAAGGCGGGCCGCCCAAAGGCGACTCGAGGACTCCAAGATGCAAGGAGAATAACATGCAGGTCAAGGCATATCTTCAGGTCATCATGACCATCGATCCTGAGAACCGTCCGGCTGCGGCCAAGGTCTACAACGACTACCGTCAGCCCTTCCTCGACGAGGTGGCCGGCGCCCTCACCAAGGAGTGCCTCATCCGCGACGAGGACGTTCAGGTGATCCACGGTTTCGACTCCATGGAGCACGCCAAGGCCTACCTCGAGACCCCGCTCTTCACCGAGAAGGTCGCCCCGGGCCTTGCTCCCACCTGGGCCGCCGACCCCGACATCCGCTTCTACGAGGTGCTCTAGTTGGGCGCCATACGCTACACAAGCGAGAAGGGCTTCTCGGCCGAACAGGTCGAGAGGCTCTTTCTGTCTGTGGGCTGGGTCTCGGGCCAGTACCCGCAGCGACTCCACAAGGCGCTCATGGGGTCCTCGTTTGTGCTGACGGCTTGGGATGGCGAGAGGCTCGTCGGCCTAGTGCGGGCGCTCGATGACGGTGAGCTGACTGCCTACGTTCACTATGTGCTCGTCGACCCGGCCTATCACGGGCATGGCATCGCGAGCCAGATGATGGAGCACATCAAGGAGCGCTACCGCGACTTCCTCTATATCGAGGTTATGCCCGAGGAAAGCAAGAACGCTGCCTTCTACCAGCGCTTTGGCTTCAAAGTTATGGAGGATGGCGTCGCCATGCAGATCGTGAACCCGGGGGAGAGGCGGTAGCGTTGCGGCGCCGGCGCGCTACTATGCCAAAGTCACATAATCGATCGGGAAGGCTCGTTTTGTCCAGCATCACAGAAAAGCTCAAGGGTATGGCCCTTTGCCTCGCCATTGGCGTCGTCGCCTGGCTGCTCGGTCAGCAGCTCGAGGTTGTGGGCGGGCCGGTGTTCGGCATCCTGATTGGCATGCTACTTGCCGTGGTGCTTCGTGGGCGCGACACCGCGGCGCTGCAGCCCGGCATCAAGTTCACGTCCAAGTACATCCTTCAGGCCGCCGTTGTCTTCCTGGGTTTTGGCCTCAACCTTTCCCAGATCGCCAAGGTGGGCGCCACGAGCCTGCCCATCATTGCCTCGACAATCGCTACCTCGCTTATCGTGGCGTTCGTGATGTGCCGCGTTATGCATGTGCCCGGCAAGATCGCCACGCTCATCGGCGTGGGCTCCTCCATTTGCGGGGGCTCGGCCATCGCCGCCACCGCGCCCGTCATCCGCGCCGATGACGAGGACGTGGCCCAGGCCATTTCGGTCATCTTTTTGTTCAACGTGATTGCCGCGCTCATCTTCCCCACGCTCGGCGGCATGCTCGGTCTCACTAACGAGGGCTTTGGTCTGTTCGCCGGTACTGCGGTGAACGACACGTCCTCCGTGACCGCCGCCGCAGCCGCCTGGGACGGCATGCACCCGGGCGCTAACACGCTCGACGCGGCCACCATCGTCAAGCTCACGCGCACGCTTGCCATCATCCCCATCACGCTTGTGCTTGCGATTTGGCAGATACGCCTCGACCGTCAGGCAGGCGGCGAGGGCGCGAGTACCTTCAGTCTGCGTCGCGCGTTTCCCACGTTCGTGGGTCTCTTCATCCTGGCAAGCATCGTGACCACGGTCTTTGCGTTGCCGGCTACCGTCACGGCGCCGCTCAAGACGCTCTCCAAGTTCCTCATTGTCATGGCGATGAGTGCCATCGGCCTCAACACCGACATCGTCAAGCTGGTGAAGAGCGGCGGCAAGCCCATTGCGCTGGGCGCCTGCTGCTGGGTTGCCATCGCCCTCGTAAGCCTTGGCATGCAACACGTCCTCGGCATCTGGTAGGGCGCCTTAACTCTGCTGGCACTGTCTGTGGCTGGCGTTGCTTAACTCTCAAACTGTGCAGCTTGAAGGCGACTTCCCTAGGGAGGTCGTCTTTTTGTTTAGCATACTGCTGTACAATGTTTAGCATCGGAGGTGTAAAATGGCTCAGTCGATTCTAAGCGTGCGCATGGACAGCGATACAAAGGCCGCGTTCTCTGCCTTTTGTGATGAAGTTGGGATGAGTCTCTCGACGGCAATCACCATCTTTGCCAAGCAGACAGTGCGGGAGCAGCGCCTGCCGTTTTCAATTACCTCTGCAAAAAGACAGACTGACGGCGTCACCCAGGGAGAGAGCCTTACGCTCGGTGCGTTAAAGGCGGCTGTGGTTGCTGCGGCGTCTGAGTCGCCGTCGATACAGCGCGTGGTGCTCTTTGGCTCCTATGCCCGTGGAGAAGCGCGCGTCGATAGCGACATCGATCTGCGTGTTATTTGCGATGAGAATGCAGGGATGTTTGCGCTCGGTGGCTTTGC
Organism: Acutalibacteraceae bacterium; assembly: GCA_963639715.1. GTDB lineage: Bacteria > Actinomycetota > Coriobacteriia > Coriobacteriales > Atopobiaceae > Parolsenella. The sequence goes on along the minus strand of CAVHWW010000128.1, from coordinate 4,050 downwards.
CTCGCGTGTACGAGAGAAGACGGGCAAGGAAGTCGACATCGTCTCGAAGGACGATCTCGGTGATTCCGATGTTGCGCGCGAAATTAATCGTGACGGGGTGGTTCTCTTTGAGCGCTAAAAGATCTGACGATGGTCGCGTGCTCGAGATGTATCGCATAATCGTCGAGACGAGGGAGCGAATCCAAGGCCTGAGCCTGACTGAAGAGCTGTTCTTGAATGACGAGTCGGTTCAAGGGCGAACGAATGCCGACGGTATATTTATGTGCGTGTACCGGGTGACAGAAGAGGCTGGGAATATATCTTCCGAAACCAAGGCAGACCATCCGGAAATTCCGTGGCACGCAGTTCGTGGCATGCGCAATATCTTTGCCCACGACTACGGCAAGCTTGACCGCAAAATGGTTTGGAACGCTGCAACCAAAGATTTTAAGCAGCTGGAGGCTTTCTGCCTGAGCTATGCAAAGGACCACGAGCTCGAGATTTAGCCCTAGCTCTTCTTTGGAGATGAGAGTGCGCAGCCCATGGCCGCGTGGAGCTGGAATGGCTCATCGCCGGAGTCATGCGTTCTACACCTCAGGCGAGGGCCGGCCCCGCCGTGCGCGGGGCTAAACAGTGCAATGCGGTTAAGCCTGACCAAAGCCTGACCATTTGCGGAGTCTTGTGCCGCCACGTTGGCTTGCGTTCCCTCGGGCCGCCACGCTGGTTTGCGGGACCCTTGAGTGTCGCGTCGCGTTGGCTTGTGGTCCCTTGGTCCGTCGCACCAGGCTGATTGAGCGGAATCGCAAGCCTGCTATTTGCAGATGCGAACCACGAGCTGGTCAATTTCGGCGTCGGCAAGGCCGCAGCTAAGCAGATAGTTGCGTGCTCCCTGCACATAGTCGCCGCTCGTGAGGTCAGCATCGTCGTCAACGCCGAGCAGGCACTGCGCAAAGTCGTCAAAGTAGACCGATACCACGGTCTCGTAACGCTCAGGCGTTCCCTTCTTCGTGATGCCGTAGTAGTTGTCGTACGTGGCCATGTAGTCGGCGCACATCTCGTCATAGCTGGCGCCGGCAAGCGCTTCGAGCAGCGTGCACACAAAGCCGGTGCGATCCTTGCCCTCTATGCAGTGGATATACGCGGGGCCATCGTGCTCGAGGAGGAAGCGGACGCCCGCGGCGACACTTGCCTTGTACGTGTCGGATTGATAGGCGGTGCTCATGTTTAGGGTTACCGTGCTGCCGGCCTCGTAGAGCGACTTCGCATAAGGGGAGCTAAACTCATCCGAGGAGAAGTAGTCCTGCATGTTCTCGTCGGAATCTGCCAGGTCAATGACGGTTTCTATCCCGGTCTTCTCCAGAAGGGTATCGGTGGTGCTGGCACGGCCGTACACGTTGTTGACGGGCGAGGCGCCTCGATAGAGGAAGTTCTCCTTCAGGTTCCCGCCTGAAAGCGCGCGGAAGTTCGAAAACTGCTCGTCGCTCGCGTAATCGGCGCGGTTGGTTGAATAGGACTGACCGAGCGTCTCTTGCGCGGTTGCTTCCTTGCCTGCGGTGTTAAGCGTGATGGTGACGCTCGTGCCATCTTCGAGTCCGGCTTCCGTCCACAGCTCGGCATTCTTATATGCCACAAGGACGTTTCCGTTGCCGGGATAGGCCACGAGCACGGGCATACCTTGCTTGACGTAGTAGCCGCTAAAGTAGGGGACGTCGGTCAGCGTGAGGCCGTTGCCGAAGGTGATGTCAAAGGTATCCCCGAGTGCAAAGCCCGCGGCGGCCATGTCGGTGGTGGAGAGGTCCAATGCGGCGCTACCGTACTTTTCGATCTCGTAGGCCTTGCCGGTGAGGGACGGAGCCTCCGCGGTGACGGCTTGGGTCGTCGCAGCTTCGCTGGCGTCGCTGGCATAGGGCGACGCGCAGCCGACGAGCGTGAAGGCCGAGAGCGCGAGCGTGCCCGCGAGGACGAGGGAAGTCGCGCACCGTGCGATGGAACAAGCCCCGCGGCTGGCGGTCGCGGTGCCGCGGGCGGCGATGGGGCCGTGCTGGCCTGTCTCTACGTTGCCGCGTTTTGCGACGGAGGCCCACTGGTCAGCGGCTGCGATGTCGCACGTGGGTTCAGACGAGCGGCCCATGACGCTCTTTGCTCGATATAGCAGGTTGTCGAGTGTGTTGACGCTCATCTTCTCTCCCGTGTAGCCGCAACTGTCCGCCGAATGATACTACCGTCCGCTGTGCAGCGTCGGTTTATCCTTCCTTTTTCAATGTTCGATTTGGGGTTGACGTGCGCCGAGAAAAAAAGCCCCTGCGCCTGGTTCGACAGAGAAAATGGGCCGCGTGGCCAGAACGGAAGAACTCTTGGGGCCACGTGGTCCTTCCCGGTGATTGACGTCCTTTTCACAATCAAAGGTGAAGGACGGGCGGCGACTGTAGGGGCGCTTGCGTGCCCGTCAGTTCGTCCGCTGATTTAGAGCCGCGAGAGAAGGGTCCCGTCATGAAGAGGAGAGCTGCGTCGTTAGTCGCCTGTGCGTTGTGCGCGCTTGTAGCGTGCCTCGTGGTTGCCGGATGTTCCGGCGCGGGCGGTTCCGTTTCCCCGGGGGCGAAGATGGCTGGCTATTGGGAGCTTTCTAGCGCTTCGTCCGGCGGAGAGGCCCTCACCGAGGCCGACGTTAAGACTATGGAAGACCTCGGCCTGAAGTTCATTCTGCATCTGGATGAAGGCGGCAAGGCGACCCTCGACCTTTTCGGCGAGGTTGAAGAAACCACGTGGGATCAGAGCAAAGCCACAATGTCCTATGGCGATGGGGCCGGCACGCTCGAGCTTTCTGACGACACCCTGACCCTTACCGTCGAGGGCGATACGCTCGTCTTCAAGAGGGGCGACGACGCTCTTGCCAGCAAGATCGAGAAGGACCGTAAGGCCCAGGAGACCTCTGACGAGGGCGAGGGCATTGTTGACGGGAGCGACGCGGAGGCCACAAGCGTTGCGATAGAGCCGCCCGTCACCATCGCTGATGACGGCTACGTGACCATTGACGCAACCGCCCGCGCGGTCGACGACTACGGCCAGGTGGGAATCACTCTTTCCATTGTCAACAACAGCGAGCGCAACATCGGCCTGTACGCCGTGGACGGGTACAGCGCGGTGGATGGCCTCATGCGCGACTGCTACTTCTATGCGCGGGTCATGCCTGGCACCAGGGCCGAGGAATTCTGCGCCTTCGACGGCGTGGAGCTGCTGGATGAGCTGGTTGACATTCAGGCAAGGCTGAACATCTACGACGCCGAAACCTTCGAGGACCTCAACAGCTACACGATTAGCATCCCGTAGCGCCCGGCTTCTCGCGACAGGAGACGCGCCTTCTGTAGCTGTTATCCCGCGCCCGCCGGACTAGATTCCTGCGGGCGCGGGGCTGTGGCCAGACCCTTCGGTTTCTGCTGGCGCAAGGGGCGGGCTGACCTTTCAAAAACAGGATCGCCATGCGGCATGTCCCTTCTTATTGCGCGCCGTCCTTCTCGTAGGGGCAACCGGTTGCTGGATGTCCGGCAATTTCGAGTGCGACAGCTTATGGCATCGCGTATCGTGGTTTAGAGAAGCGAAAGCTTGCTGCAAACGGAGGGATGTTCATGAGCGCGGTACCAAAGGCGGAACGTACGAACGCATTGTCGAGTGGGCTCTCGCGTCGGGCCTTCGTAGGAGCGGCGGCTTGTGCCGGCGCGGCGACGCTGCCGTCCATGCTGGGACTTTCTGGCTGCGCCGCTGTGGGTGCGGGCTCCACCGCAGAGGACGAGTCGGCCCCCTACGTGGTCCGCGCGGCCAAGAGCGGCGACGTCTCCGTGCTGCTGAAGGCCATGACCCGTCGCGAGAAGATCTGCCAGATGCTCATGCCCGACTTCCGTATGTGGAACACGGAAGGCACAGCAGAAGACGCCACCGACTTTGTAGCGATGAACGACCAGGTAGATGCCATTGTCGATAAGTACGGATTCGGCGGCGTCATCCTCTTTGCCAACAACGTCCACGAGACGCAGCAGACCTTCGACCTCACCTATGCGCTGCAGACCGCGGCCGTGC
>CAVHWW010000127.1:0-12217 GCA_963639715.1 Acutalibacteraceae bacterium | reverse complement strand
GAGAAGCGCGTTGGCGTGCTCTCGGGCGGCGAGAGGGCCCGCCTTGCCCTTGCCAAGATGCTCGTGGCCCCCGATCCGCTGCTGTGTCTCGACGAGCCCACAAACCACCTCGATATCGATTCAGTCGACGTGCTCGAGCGCGCGCTCATGGACTTCTCCGGCACTATCCTGCTCATCAGCCACGACGAGCACCTCGTGCGCGCCGTGGCCAACAAGGTCGTCGACGTGCGTGACGGCCAGGTCACGGTCTACGACGGCGACTACGACTACTACCTGTTCAAGCGCGCCGAACTTGAGGCCGCGGCCGCCGAAGGCTCGCAGGCCGCACCCGCCGCCCAGGCCAAGGCAGGCAAGGCGTCGCAGACGGCAGCTCCCGCGCCCACCCAAACCAGCGGCCGCAACGTAAAGACCAAGGAGCAGCGCCGCGCCGAGGCCGAGGCCAGAAACGCCCAGAGCAAGGCCCTGCGCTCCACCAAGAAGCGCCTGGCCGAGGTAGAGGCGGCACTCACGCCGGCTCACAAGCGCTACGACGAGCTCATGGAGCTCATGGCCTCCGAGGAGCTCTACGCCGACGCCAAGAAGTTCGACGAGGCCATGGCCGAGTACAACGCCCTCAAGAAGAAGATTCCCGCCCTCGAGGAGGAATGGCTCGAGCTCTCCAGCGCCATCGAGGAGGCGCAGCAGGGGAGCGTCTCATGAACGCCGTCTTCGTGCTGCGCATCCTAGCCCTCGTATTTGAGGTAGTTCTGCTGATGCTCTCCTCGGTTGTCCATGAGGTGGCTCACGGCTATGTGGCCCACCTCTGCGGCGACAACACGGCAAAGGAGGCAGGCAGGCTCACCCTTAACCCCGCCGCGCACCTCGATCCGGTCGGCTCGTTTATTCTGCCGCTCATCATGGCCATGGCCGGCGGCTTTGTCTTTGCCTACGCCAAGCCGGTGCCCTACAACCCTTACCGTCTCAAGAACCGCAGGCGTGACGAGGTGCTCGTAGCCCTGGCGGGCCCCGCCTCCAACATCGCCCAGGCCCTCGTGGGCGCCGCCCTTGCGGAAGCGCTCTACCATCTGAGCTACACCTCGGCGGCGAGCGTTCTTGCGACCAACCTCTTCTCCGGCATCACCCTCTATGGCCTGCTGAGCCTCTTGTTCTCGAGCTACGTATGGGTGAACCTGCTGCTTGCGTTTTTTAACCTCATCCCGCTGCCCCCGCTCGACGGCTCAAAGGTCGTATGCTACTTCCTAGAGGGCGAGGCCCTGCAGCGCTACTACCAGATCCAGAGCTACGCGATGCCGATTCTCATCGTCTTGCTCTATGCCATCCCCAAGCTTGGCATTGACCCGGTCGGCGCCTACCTCAACCTCACGGCGGGCAACCTCTACGACGTGCTCATGGGGGAGGTTTGGTTTTGAGTTATAGGGTGCAGACGCAAGCCTATTCCGGCCCATTCGACCTGCTGCTTCAGCTCGTAAGCAAGCAGAGGGTCGACATCGGCGCCATCTCCATCTCGCAGGTCGCTGACCAATACCTTGAAGAAGTGGAGCGCATGGGTGAGCTCGACCTCGACGTGGCGAGTGACTTTGTGCTCGTGGCCTCCACGCTGCTCGACATCAAAGCCGCCTCGCTTGTGCCCGAAGACACGCCCAAGCGCACCCAAGTTGACGAGGACGAAGAAGACGACCTCGAGGGACTCACCGCCGATGAGGCCCGCGAGGTGCTTATCGCCCGCCTCATCGCCTACAAGCAGTTCAGAAACGCAGCCGCGGCCCTCGGTAGTCGCATGGAGTCCGAGGCCCGCATGCACCCCCGCACGGCTGGCCCCGACCCGGAGTTTCTCCACACCGTGCCCGATTACCTCGAGGGCATCACACTGCGAGGGCTGGCCGTCATCTGCGCCGACCTCGACAGCCGTCGCGAGGGCTTTTTGCTTGAAGCCGAGCACATCGCGCCGAAGCGCCTGCCCGTGGCCCTCACCGTGGCCTCGGTCGACCGCGTCACGAGCTCCAAGGGCCGTCTCACCTTCTCTGAGCTGCTCGACGGCCAGACGACGGCCGAGCAGGTGGTCGTGACCTTCCTCGCCATCCTGCAACTGTTCAAGATTGGCTCTGTAAGCCTGCAGCAGGCAGAGGTGTTCGGCGACATCGTCATCGACCGCATCGAGGGCGCACCCGCCTATGAGCTAGACGACGCCACCATGGCGCAACTTGAGGAGGAGTACTAATGCAGCAGCTCGATCAGCTCGACGCGTCTTCCATCAAAGGCGCGCTTGAGGCGATGCTCTTGGTCTCAAGCGACCCCGTGAGTGCCACCGACCTCGCGGCCGTCCTCGGCATCACCCCCGGCGAGGCCTCCGAAGCCCTGGCAGACCTTGCCGCCGAGTACTCCGACGCCAACCGCGGCGTGCAGCTGCGCGAGGTGGCAGGCGGTTGGCGCCTCTTCACGCACCCCGCCTTCCATGACCAGGTCGAGGCCCTTGTCATGAGCTGGGATACCCGTCGTCTTTCGCAGGCGGCCCTCGAGACCCTGGCCGTCATCGCCTACCACCAGCCGGTCACCCGCGAGGGCGTCAAGGCCATCCGCGGCGTCAACTCCGATGGCGTCATTTCGAGCCTCGTTGACAAGGGCCTTGTGCGCGAGGCAGGCCGTGACCCCCAGCGAGCCCAGGCCATCCGCTATGCCACCACCCAGGCGTTCCTCGAGCGCTTTGGCCTCAAGAGCCTGCGCGAGCTGCCCGACCTCGAGCAGTTTGCCCCCGACGAAGAGTCCAAGAAGTTCATCCGCGAGCGTCTCTCCGGACGTTCCATCGAGTCGACCCTCGAAGAGGCGGCCACCGACATCGACGAGGAGAACGAGCTTATCGGCCATGATGACGAGGACCTAGAAACCTACGAGCTGTTCTCTGGCGCAGGCGCCGCCGATGCCGATGTGGCCGCAGAGCACGAAGGCGAGAGCATCGATGAGGACGGAGCTTTCGTGAGCCCCGAGGACCTTGCTAGCATGCCCGTTCCCGACCAGGATGCCGCCGATGCCGAATAGCCCCAAGAACAGCGGCTTGTCCGTAAGTCAGGATGCGGGCGAGGACCGCATCGTACCCATGCGCCTGCAGAAATTCCTCGCTCGAGCCGGCGTGGCGAGCCGTCGCGGCTCCGAAAACCTCATGACGGCCGGCAGGGTCTGCGTGAACGGCGAGGTGGTGAGCGAGCTTGGTGCCAAGGTCGACCCAGCCTGCGACGTCGTCACTGTCGACGGCCAAGAGGTGCGCCTTGCCGACGGCTCGGTCTATCTCGTCCTCAACAAGCCGGCAGGCTACATCACCACCATGAGCGACCCGGCGGGAAGGCCCTGCGTCGCGAGCCTCGTTCCAACGAAGCGCTATCCGGGGCTGTTTCCCGTGGGAAGACTCGACCGCGACACCACCGGCCTTCTTCTGTTCACCACCGACGGCCAGGCCGCACAGCGCCTCCTTCACCCCTCGTTTGAGAAAGATAAGCACTACGTGGCCCTTATCGAGGGACGCCTCTCCAAAGAGGAGAAGGGCCTGCTCGAGGCTGGCATCACCCTCGACGACGGCCCCTGCTCGCCAGCCAAGGTCGAGCTGCTTGGCAACAAGGGCCAGCTAAGCGAGCAGGTGGCCGCATCTTGGTGGGAAACCCAGGGAAAACGCGACCGCACAGACGTGCCAAAGGGCACGAGTGTGGTCGGTCTCACCATCCATGAAGGCAGAAAACACCAGGTAAAGCGCATGCTCTCTGCCGTAGGCCATGAGGTTTGCGCACTTCACCGCGACACCTTCGGCCCGCTTGAGCTTACTGGCGTCGAGCGTGGCCAGTGGCGTATCCTCAATGAGCATGAAACTAAGTCGCTGCTTCTTGCGGCGGGAGGGGAGAACCGTGGCTGAGTTCGGACGCGTCCTGTTCATGAGACACCCGGAGACCGAGTACAACATCTCTCGCCAACTTTCCGGCCGTCTTGACGTCAATCTTTCGGAGAAGGGCGTGGACCAGGCAAAGCGGGCCGCACGCGCCCTCATCGCCTGGAATCCCGACCGCATCATCTCGAGCCCGCTCAAGCGCTGCCATGCCATCGCGGACGTGGCCGCCGCCGAGCTTGGCCTTGAGGTCGTCGACGACGAGCGCATCATCGAGATTAACTTCGGTGACGTCGAAGGCATCGTCAAAGACACCCTGCCCAAGATGGGCCTCGCGTTTCCGTGGGAGATTCGAGACGGGTGCTCCGTGGCCGCCAACAATGCCGAGTCGTTCGAAGACATTCTCGAGCGTGCGGCTGGTTTCGTCGAATATGTCGCCACCTTGCCCGGAAAGACTGCCTGCATCACGCACGGCGGCTTCACGCGCGCCGTCTTTGGCGCCGTCTACCACGAGCCAGTCGACCTGTTCTGGAACCACATCGTCCCCAACGTCTCCTCGCAGGTCTTTGTGTCCAATGGTGAGCGGCTCTCGCTGCAGACGGCGGGCCTTACGCCCGAGGAGCTTCTCGCGCGAGCCGAGTCCGGCTTTGTCCCGCGAGACTCCGTAAGCGCCGAGGCCTGCGTTGCCAACTAGTGAAAGCGCAACATCAAACGGGAATGTCCCCAAAGAAGGGAAGAGCATGATCATCGCCATCGACGGGCCCGCAGGCTCGGGCAAGTCCACCGTGGCGCGCGCTATGGCCAAGCGCGCCAACCTCACCTACCTCGACACCGGCGCGATGTATCGCGCCGTCACCGACGCCGCTCTTACCCGTGGCATTGACGTGGCCGACACCGAGGCCACCGGCAAGCTTGCCGCCGAACTCGATATCTCGCTCGAAAACGGCCCCGAAGGTCCCGTCGTGATCGTTGACGGCCAGGACCGCACCACCCAGATCAGGACGCCCGAGGTCGACGCCAACGTAAGCGCCGTAGCCGCCGTTCCCGCCGTTCGCGAGGCCATGCTCAAGGTCCAGCGCAATGCCGCCGAGGCAGGCAACGTCGTGGCCGAGGGCCGCGACATCGGAACGGTTGTCTTCCCCAACGCCGAGGTCAAGGTCTTCCTCACGGCCGACCCTTCCGCTCGTGCTCTTCGCCGCGCCGTCCAGCGCAACGGTGGCGACCTCGCGCAGGACTCTCATGCCAGCGCCAACGCTGAGCAGCAGGCGGCCATTGAGGCCGAGCTCGTCGCCCGCGACAAGGCCGACAGCGAGCGTAAGACCGCCCCGCTTAAGCCCGCCGAGGACGCGGTCCACATCGACTCCACCGCAATGAGCGTCGAGGCGGTCTGCGACGCCATCTGCGAGCTCATGGATAAGGCCCGCGCATGAGCGAGATGACCGAGAAGCCCGCAAAGGCCACGCCCAAGGCCCCCAAGGCGGCCGAGGAAGGCTTTGACTTCATCCGCAACGGCGTAGACTCCTATCCGGCCGCCTCCAGGTTCGTCTTCTCCTTCGTGGCTCACGTCATTTGGGCCTTTACCTCGCTTTTCTATCCCTCTACCTTCGAGGGCTTCGATGAGCTTGTGAAGAAGCAGCAGGGCGGCAAGGGCGTCGTGCTCGTCATGAACCATGTCTCGATGGTCGAGCCGGTCGTGACGATCGTGGCCCTCTGGCGCCGCGGCATCCACATCCGTCCCCTCTACAAGCTCGACTTCGAGAAGATCGGCCCGGCCAAGTGGCTCTTCAGGCGCATGGGCGGCATCCCCGTAGACCGTGGCTCGGCTGACCTCAAGGCCCTCAAGGCCTGCAGGGACGCCCTCAACCGCGGCGAGTGGGTGCTCGTGTACCCCGAGGGCACGCGCATCAAGAACGACGAGCAGGAAGTTGAGCTGCATGGCGGCTTTGCCATGATCGCCCAGATGGCCAAGGCCGACGTCGTTCCCTCCGCCGTAGTGGGGGCCGCTGACCCCTACAAGACGCGCAAGACCAAGAGGCGTCACCCCAAGCTTCGAGCTGGTGCTCCCATCAGCTTCGACGAGCTTGAAGGCTCCTCTCGCAAGGAGAAGCTCCAGGAGATGGAATGCGTGGCCGTCGAGCGCGTCTACGCGATTCGAGACGATCTGAGGGCCGAGAACCCCACTCTCTGGTAGCAAAGCCAACCGAACACGAAAGGTCGCCCATGGCAACCATCACCGTCGCAGACTACGCCGGCGCTTGCTACGGCGTGCAGCGCGCCCTCGACCTCGTCAAGAAGGTCGCGGATGAGGCTATCGGTCCCGTCCGCACGCTCGGGCCGCTCATCCACAACCCCCAGGTGGTCTCGGAGCTCGAGGCCAAGGGCGTTACGGTTGCCGAGGACGTTCCCGAAGAGTCGGGCTCTACGCTCGTGCTCAGGACTCACGGCGTGGTTCCCGCCGTGGAGGAACTTGCACACGAGAGAGGCCTCAAGGTCGTTGACGCCACCTGCCCCTACGTCAAGCGCGCCCACCGCGCGGCCGAGCGCCTGCACGCCCAGGGCTACCAGGTGATTGTGGTGGGGGAGAGCGGACACCCCGAGGTCGAGGGCATCCTCGGCCACGCCCCCGAGGCCACGGCCGTCGCGGGGGTCGAGGCCGCCCGCCAGCTCGAGCTCGATAAGAAGGTCGGCGTCGTGGTGCAGACCACGCAGGCCAAGGCCACGCTCGACGAGGTCATCAGCTACCTTACGAGCGAGGTGGGGGAGGTCTGCGTCGTCAACACCATCTGTGAAGCCACGAGTGAGCGACAGCAGGCGGCGGCAAAGCTCTCGGCGGCCTCCGAGGTGATGGTAGTCATCGGCGGCAAAAACTCCGCAAACACCACGCGCCTCGCCGAGATTTGCGCCCAGAGCTGCAGCCGCACCCACCACGTGGAGACCCCTGCCGAGCTTGAACCCAGCTGGTTTGAGGGCGCACAGAAGATCGGCGTCACGGCCGGCGCCTCGACCCCTGCGGCCCAGATAGAGCAGCTCGTCAGCGCCATCGAGGCCCTCTGCTCATAACGTGAGGTCTCAAGCGGTAAAGAAACCAAAAGCCGCTCGCATGCTAGACTTTGAATCTTGAACATACGAGCAAGGAGAACCTATGTCCAAGCCCATTGTCGCCATCGTCGGACGCCCCAACGTCGGCAAGTCCACCCTGGTGAATCGCATAGCTCAGAAGAAGGAAGCCATCGTTCACGAGAGCCGCGGCGTCACGCGTGACCGCAGCTACCACGAGGCCGACTGGAACGGTCGCGAGTTCACGCTCGTCGACACCGGCGGCATCGAGAGCGAGAAGTCCGACGATGTCTTCGCCGGACGCATCCGCGAGCAGGCCCAGGCCGCCTGCGCCGAGGCCGACGTGATCGTGTTCGTGGTCGACGCCACCACCGGCGTCGTCGACGAGGACGAGACCGTCGCCAAGATCCTGCGTCGCGCGGGCAAGCCCGTCTTCCTGGTCGCCAACAAGCTCGACAACCCCTCAGACGAGAAGAACCTCTGGGAGTTCTACTCGCTGGGTCTGGGCGAGCCTCGCCCCATCAGCGCCGGCCACGGCCACGGCACGGGCGATTTGCTCGATGACGTGGTTGCCGCTTTCCCCGAGCAGGCCCCCGAGGTCATCTACCCTGAGGACGCCCTTCGCGTGGCCATCATCGGTCGCCCGAACGTCGGCAAGTCCTCCATCACCAACCGCTTCGCCGGTAAGAATCGCTCCATCGTCAGCGACGTCGCTGGCACCACGCGCGACGCGCTCGACGTCGTTGTGGAGCGCGATGGCAAGCGCTATCGCCTTGTCGACACCGCCGGCATGCGCAAGCGCAACCTCGTCCACGAAGATGTCGAGTACTACAGCCTGGTCAGGGGCCTGCGTGCCATTGACGAGGCTGACGTTTGCCTGCTCGTGGTCGATGCCTCTGAGGGAGTCACCGAGCAAGACCAGAAGGTTGCGGCCCTGGCCATCGAGCGTGGCTGTGCCCTTATCCTGCTGCTGAACAAGTGGGACCTCGTCAAGGGCGACGAGATGCGCGAGGACGTCATGCAGAGCGTCGCCCGTCGCATGACCTTCGCGCCTTGGGCCCCGGTCATCCGCGTCTCGGCCCTCACCGGACGCTCGCTCGACAAGGTTTGGGCCGTTGTCGACCGCGTGGGCGCCGCCCACGCCGGCCAGGTTCCCACGGGTGCCCTCAACAACCTGCTTGCCCAGATGCGCGAGAGCGGCCACACCGTCTCCGACGGTCCCAAGCGCCTGCGCATCCAGTACGCCAACCAGACCGGCAACAAGCCGCCCGTCATCACCTTCTTCTGCAACTTCCCCGAGCTTGTCGACGACAACTTCAAGCGCTATCTCGAGAACCGCCTGCGCGAGAACTTCAACCTCGAGGGCACGCCGTTGCGCCTGCGGTTCCGCAAGAAGCAGTAGCTCGCATTCATTGGGGGATTGCACATGAACCTTTTGGCACTCGTCTTGTACCTCGTGGCGACCTTCTTCGTCTGCGGCATCCCGTTTGGCAAGATCATCGCCCGCGCCAAGGGCGTTGACATACAGCGCGTTGGCTCGGGCAACATCGGCACCACCAACGTCGCGCGCGAGATTGGCAAAGGGGCCGCTGCGGCCACGCTGCTGCTCGATGCCGGAAAGGGCGCCCTGGCCACTGGCGTGGCTACCGTCCTCTTCCCGGCCCTCGTCACCGCTGGCGCTGCCGTGAGTCCCGCCGATCCCGCCGCTTGGACGGTCGGCCTCGTGATGCTTGCCGCCATTTGCGGGCACATCTTCTCGCCGTTTTTGGGCTTTCACGGTGGCAAGGGTATCGCCGTGGGCGTTGGTTCCCTGCTGGGCTTTGCCTGGCCTGTCGGCCTCACGCTTTTGGGCACCTTCTTCGTGATTGCCTACCTCACCAAGCGCGTCTCCATCGGCTCCATCTTTGTCGCAGCCGTGGTTGGCTTTGCCTTGGCACTCTTCTATGGCCCCAACCTCGCACTCGACGCCATCGTTGAGCTTGCCGGGCTTATCGTCGTTTGGGCGCACCGCTCAAACATCGTCAAGCTCCTCAACGGCACCGAGAAGGCCTTCAGCTTCCACAAGAAGGGCGAGCCGGCAACCCCCGATGACGAGAAGGTCGCCAAGTGAGCCACGTAGCGGTCATTGGAGCCGGCTCGTGGGGCACGGCGTTCGCGGGCCTCGTGGCTCAGAAGGCTAACGAGGTGAGCCTGTGGTGCCGCAGGGAAGAGCTCGCGGAAAGCATCAACCAGGGGCACCAAAACCCTGGTTACCTCAAAGACTACGAGCTTGCCTCCAACGTTGTAGCTACCTCAAGTCTCGAGGCAGCCGTCGATGGGGCCGAGCTTGTGGTCCTGGCCGTTCCCTCGACGCACCTAAGAGACGTCTGTCGCAACCTCGCACAGCACCTTAGTCCCTGGGCTCCCTGGGCTCGTGTCATCACACTCACCAAGGGCGTTGAGCTCGCCTCCGGCAAGCTCATGACCGAGGTCGCAGCAGATGAGCTTGGCACGCCAGAGCGCCTCTTTGCCCTGTCTGGCCCAAACCACGCCGAGGAAATATGCCGTGGGCTTTACTCGGCTGCCGTTCTCGCCGGCGAAGACATCGAGGCCGCCGAGGAGCTTCGCGACTTCGTGAGTTCTCCGGAGTTTCGCGTCTACGTCTCGCGTGATGTCCGCGGCGTTGAGACCTGTGGCGCCGTCAAAAACGTCATTGCCATTGCCTGCGGCATGGCAGCGGGCCTCGGTCTTGGCGACAACACGCTCGCCCTCATCATGACGCGCGGCATCGCAGAAATTGGGCGCGTAGTCGCGGCCACTGGCGGAGACCCCATGACCTGCATGGGTCTGGCCGGCATGGGCGACCTTGTGGCCACCTGCACCTCGCAGCACTCACGCAACCGCCGTTTTGGCGAGGCCTTCGTAAAGGGCACGTCGCTTCAAGAGTTCGAGCTCGCCAGCCACATGGTTGTCGAGGGCGCACATGCCTGTGTCTCGGTACGAGAGCTTGCGCAGAACAAGGGCGTTGAGGTGCCCATCACGCAGGCCGTCTGGAGCCTCGTCTACGACGGCGCCTCACCCCAAGCCATTGCGGAATCCCTTGCCAACAGAGAGCCAACACACGAGTTCTACGGAATGAAGGACAAGTAGTTAAACACGTGGGGATAGCCCCAAAATAAGAATGCCACACAGAAAGGCACAAGCATGCTCAACGACGTCATGATCGCCCCGTCCATCCTCTCGGCTGACATCGCCAACCTCGGTAGCGACCTTCAGGCCATCTCCACCGCCGACTACGTGCACGTCGACATCATGGACGGCCACTTCGTCCCCGTGGTGACCTTCGGCGACAACGTCGTCAAGGCCGTGAAGGCCAACACCGACGTTCCCGCTGACGTCCACCTCATGATTTCCAACCCCGACGAGAAGGCCGTCGAATACGCCCGCGCCGGCGCCGACATCGTCACCTTCCACTACGAGGCCGCCGTCCACGCCCATCGCATCATCGCTGCCATCAAGGATGAGGGCGCCAAGGCTGGTCTCGTCCTGAACCCCGCCACCCCGGTCAACGTCCTCGAGGACATCATCTCCGAGCTCGACATCGTGCTCGTCATGAGCGTCAACCCCGGCTTTGGCGGTCAGAAGTTCATCCCGTCTTCGCTCAAGAAGGTCGCCAAGGTCCGCGCGCTTGCCAACGAGGCCGGCGTTAACCCGATCATCGAGGTCGACGGCGGCTGCTCTGCCGCCAACGCGGCCGACCTTGTAGCCGCCGGTGCCAACATGCTCGTTGCCGGCAGCGCCGTCTACGGCAAGGCTGACCGCAACGCTGCCATCACCGAGATTCGCGAGGCTGGCCGCCAGGGCCTCACCAGGAGGGCCTAGCCATTGTTTGAAAGAAACTACGTCTATCTGGACTACGCAGCCTCGGCTCCGCTTAGGGACGAGGCTCGCAACGCCTGGCTCGCTTATCACGAGAAGCCCTGCTCGCAGGCCAACCCAAACTCGCTGCACACACTTGGCCGCGAAGCCTCACAGGCTCTCGAAGGGGCCCGTCGGGACCTAGCACGCGCCATAGGCTGCTCCTTCAGGCCCAGCGAGGTCATCATGACCTCCGGCGGCACCGAATCCAATAACCTCGCCATTCTTGGCATGGCCGAAGGCGCCAGGCAGAAGAGCCAGAACAAGCGTGACCTCGTGATTCTCTCTGCCATTGAACACGATTCCATTCTCGACGTGGCAAGCCTTTTGCGCGGCCGCGGCTTTACTGTTGAGTTGGCCCGGCCCAACAGGGAGGGTGTCGTCAGCGCCGAGGAAGTGGCAAACCTTGCCGGTGAACGCTGCGCCCTCGTCAGCGTGATGGCTGCCAACAACGAGACCGGCGTCATCCAGCCGACGAGCCAGATTATTGAAGCGGCGCATGCTGCTGGCGCCCTCGCACACGTCGACGCGATCCAGGCCTTTGGCCGCATTCCGCTCGATTGCGAGAAGGCCGATGCCATCTCTGTGGCCGCACACAAGATCGGCGGCCCGCTTGGCGTGGGCGCGCTTGCCATGCGCACTCGTTGCCCCTTCCAGGCTCAGAGCCTCGGTGGTGGCCAGGAAGGCGGCCGCAGGCCCGGAACGCAGGATGCCGCTGGTGCCATCGCTTTCGCTGCCGCCGCTAAGCTCGTCTGCTCTGAGATGGGCACCGTACGCCCCCAGGTTGCCGCCCTTGCCAACAAGGTCTACGAGCGCCTTTGCACGCCGGGTACGGGCATTATCCCCACGACGGTCGCACACGTGGACGACACGCGTCTGCCTGGCATGGTGAGCATTATGGTTCCCAGCATGGATTCCGAGTCGCTGGTTCTGCAAATGGACAACCTCGGCTTTGAGGTCTCTGCAGGTTCGGCCTGTTCTTCGGGCTCCCTCGATCCTAGCCACGTTCTGAGCGCCATGGGTATTCCGCGTGACGAGGCCCTTGGCTCTCTGCGTATCAGCTTCGATGAGCGCGTGGGCGCAGAAGCACTCGACGCCTTCTGCGATGCGCTCATTGGGCTCGTTTCCAAACGTTAAAGTAGAACTTTAGGGTTAGATTTTCTAGCGGTGAATTAACTGCATGAAGGGTGAGTTGAGGTTGAAGGTTAACGAGGTCGTCAACGCTTTGTACTCGTACTTTCCCAAGGAGCAGGCAGAAAGCTGGGACAAGCCCGGGCTTTCCGTTGGTGACCCAAACGCTAAGGTGAACGCCATCGCCTGCGCCCTCGATCCAACGCCTGAAAACATCAGGCACGCAGCAAGCCTTGGCTGCAACGTCCTTGTGACACACCACCCGGC
>CAVHWW010000126.1:9603-13025 GCA_963639715.1 Acutalibacteraceae bacterium | reverse complement strand
AACGCCCCCAGGCCCGAACGCCTCACGGAAGGCCAGCGTCAGGCCCTCGCTGCCATTGAGCGGGCCTCTGAGGCGGGCAGGGGTGACGTCGTCGTAGTTGACGGCGTGACGGGTTCTGGCAAGACCGAGGTCTATCTTGGTGCCATCGAGCGCGTGCGTGCACAGGGCAAGGGGGCCATCGTGCTCGTGCCCGAGATTTCGCTTACCGCTCAGACGGTTGGCCGCTTCCGTAGCCGCTTTGGCGACGACGTGGCGATTCTGCACTCGCGCCTCTCCACCGGCGAGCGATTTGACCAGTGGGACATGGTGCGAACCGGTGCCGCCCACGTGGTTGTTGGCGCGCGCTCGGCGCTGTTTGCCCCACTCGCGAACGTCGGCCTCGTCATCGTAGACGAGGAACACGAGGGCTCCTACAAGCAGGATCAGGCTCCGCGCTACCACGCGAGGGAGGCGGCCTGCGAGCTTGCGCGCCTTCGCGGGGCCGCTGTGGTGCTCGGAAGCGCCACGCCTTCGCTCGAGAGCCTTGAGCGCTGTCGTTGCGGGAGCTGGCGCGGCGTGAGCTGGACGCGCGTCGAGATGCCTGAGCGTCCTGGTGCCGCCGTGCTTCCCGATGTGCGCGTGGTGGACATGCGTCAGCAGTTCGCCGCCAAGAACGGCTCGTGCTTCTCGAGCGTGCTTGCGAGCGCCCTCGAGGGCGTGGTTCGCCGCCGCGAGAAGGCGGTGCTGCTGCTCAACCGCAGGGGCTTTGCGAGCTTCCTCATGTGCCGCGAGTGTGGTTGCGTGCCAACCTGCACGCACTGCTCCACCGCCCTTACCTACCACGAGCGCACCCACAGCCTCATGTGTCATAGCTGCGGGAGTTCCTGGCCGGTTCGCGCCTATCCCGATCCCTCCACCAAGTGCCCCAACTGCGGCAGTCGCTATCTGGCCCAGTACGGCCTTGGCACCCAGCGCGTGGAGGACGAGCTCAAGATGCTGCTCGCAAAAATTCAGGACGATGTGCTTGCTGGTGGCCGGGTCGCCGGTGCTCCCTCGCTTCGCGGCGGGGACGGCTCCGGGTCTTCCTATGGTTCGGCGGGCAATGCTGCGAGCGTTTGTGCCAACGGCAATGCGCCCGAGGTAGAAGGGCGTGCTTCTGGGTCGTTGCACGCGTCAGATGCCGAGCTTGACGCCCCGGGCCCATCGGCTGCCGAGCAGACGGCTGTCTCGCGCGTTGGCTCCATCGATGTCATTCGCATGGATGCCGATACCACGAGCGGCAAGGGCGCCCACACCCGCTTGCTCGAGCGCTTTGACGCAAGCGAGTGCGCCGTGCTCGTGGGCACGCAGATGATTGCCAAGGGTCTCGACTTCCCCGAGGTGACCCTCGTAGGCGTCATCAATGCCGACACGACCCTCAAGCTGCCCGATTTCCGCGCGGCTGAGCGTACCTACGACCTGCTCGAGCAGGTCAGTGGCCGTGCTGGCAGGGGAGGGGCAAAGGGCGAGGTCATCATCCAGACCTACTGGGCAACGCATCCGGCCATCCAGGCCGTGGCCCACCACAACCGCTCCAAGTTCGAGGCATATGAGCTCGAGCAGCGCGATGAGGCATATTACCCGCCTTTCTCGCGTGTAGCAAATGTCACGCTGACGGGTGCTAACGAGACGGTGCTGCGCGAGAAATCGCGCGAGCTGGGGCATGCCCTTCGTGACGCCGTGGACGAGCTTGAGGGTGACTGGGAGGTGCTCGGCCCGGCCGAATGCGTTCGCGCCCGCGTGAAGGGCCGCTATCGCCGTCACCTTGTGGTGAAGGCCCCGCCCACGGCCGAGATGGGCCCTGTGATCGAGGCGGCTACGGCCAAGCTCGGTATTCTCAAGGGCATTACGCTCGCCATTGACGTCGACGCCTACGACATGCTGTAGGCGGCTCGGGCGGTCGGCCGCCGGGACGCCAGAGTGCTGGGCGTTGCTTGCCGGTTACCGGATGCCGTGCAATGGGACCATCGGCTCCTCGCATCGCCGCCCTCGCTCGTGGCTATCGCGTGACAAGGCGCAAGCGCAGCCGGGTACGCACCGCTAGCGGTTATCATGGTGAGCTGTGAGTATTTGCAGCAAAGGAGTGCCATGAGCGCCATCGAAGATATCGTCCTGACCCCCGACCCGCGCCTCTCCACCATGTGTGAGCCGGTTGAGAAGATTGACGCCTCCATCAAGAAGCTTTCCGAGCGTATGCTCGAGGCCATGTACGAGTCGGAAGGATGCGGCCTAGCCGCCCCTCAGATCGGCGAGTGCGTGCGCGTTGTTGTCATTGACTGCGACTACGACGCCGATGACCGCAAGTCGCGCAACCCCTACGTACTCATCAACCCCAAGATCATCGTGGCTGACGGCGACTCGCGTACTTTCAGCGAGGGTTGCCTGTCATTCCCGGGCATCTCGGTTGATATCGACCGTCCCAACCACGTGGTGGTGCAGGCCTACAACCTCGACGGCGACCTTATGCAGTACGAGGCCGAGGGCAACCTCATGGCCGTGTGCCTGCAGCACGAGATTGATCACCTCGACGGCGTGACGATGGTCGACCACCTGCCGCCGCTCAAGCGTGCCAAGAAGCTTCGCGAGTGCGAGCGCGCCATCGCCGAGGGCGCCCGTCCCGGCCAAACCAACGCGGAGTAGCCCATGCGCATCGTCTTCATGGGAACGCCCGAGTTCGCCGTTCCCTCTCTCCAGGAGCTCAATAACTCCTTTGACGTCGCGCTGGTTGTGACTCGCCCGGACGCCGTGCGAGGCCGCGGCAAGAAGCTTGTCGCGAGCCCCGTCAAGGCCAAGGCCCTCGAACTGTGCCTCGACGTCATCGAGGCCAACCGCATCACCGACGAGGTCTTTGAAGAGATCAAGGCCGCAAAGCCCGACATCATTTGTGTGGCCGCCTATGGCTGCATCTTGCCCGATCGCGTACTCGAGCTCGCGCCTCTGGGCTGCGTGAACGTGCACGCCTCCCTGCTTCCGCGCTGGCGCGGTGCTGCCCCGGTGCAGCGCGCCGTGCTTGCTGGCGATGAGCGCGCGGGCGTCTCCATCATGCGTGTGGTTCACGAGCTCGACGCCGGCGCCTACTGCGCGCAGGGCTCCACCGAGGTTGGTGACCAGGACACCGAACGCCTGCTCGAAGTAATCGGCCAGATTGGCGCCAAGCTCCTCGTCGAGTCCCTGCCCAAGATCGCGGACGGTTCTGCGGTTTGGGTCGAGCAGGACGAGAACCTCGTCACCTATGCCCACAAGATCGAGAAGTCCGAGATGGTGCTCGACCCGGCCGACGCTGCTAAGGCAAACGCCCTTCGCGTGCAGGCGAGCGCCGATGCCGCCCCGGCCCGTTGCGTTGTGGCCGGCAAGGGCGTCCGCGTGATGCGTGCCTGCGCCTGTGCTGACATTACCTGCGAATC
>CAVHWW010000126.1:0-8737 GCA_963639715.1 Acutalibacteraceae bacterium | reverse complement strand
GCGTGTGGCGGCTATGTGCGCTTGTGCGCTAGAACCTGCGCCGGTGTACGTTACGGCTGGTAGGCAGCTCGACGGCAACCTTTACGAAGTTCTCAACGAAGCCGGTCTTGCCCCCGAGCCCTCCGAGCTCGATGGCTGCTGGCGTCTTGGGGCTACGTCGAAGCTGGCTCGCAGCGGCCTTGTGGCAAACTGCGACGTTGCCGTAGCCGATATGGCTGCCCAGCTTGCCTGCCGCGTCGCCGCGAGCGACGGCCGTGTGCTCGAAGTCGGGCAGGGGAGAGGCACCAAGTCGCTCATGCTTGCCAACCTTGTTCGCGAGCTTGGCGCCGAGCCCAACGTCACGGGCGTCGAGCTTGTGGCCTCTAAGGTGCGCCTTAGTGCCAAGCGCATGGAGCAGGCTGGCCTATCTGGCCAGGCGAGCTGCGTGGAGTTTGACGGCACCAAGCTTGCTTGTGACGCCGAACTTCCCGCTGAGCTTTCCGGCGAGTTTGCTAGCGTTTTGGTGGACGCGCCCTGTTCGGGCACCGGCACTATGCGCCGTCACCCTGAGACTGCCTGGGCGCTTGGCGAGGATCTTTGTGGCCAAGGCGAGGAAGGCTTGCCGGCGCTGCAGCTTCGCCTCCTGCAGGCGGCTTCCGCGCGAGTTGCCGTTGGCGGCCAGCTTGTCTACGCAACCTGCTCGGTACTTAACGCCGAGAATGCCGAGGTTGTTGACGCCTTCCTGGCGAGCGAGGCCGGTCAGCGCTTCGAGCGTGCGAGCTTGCTCGTGGCGCCTGCTGTTGCTGCATGCGACTCAGCTGCCAAGCTGGTTGGCGCCAACCTTACGCCCGCGGGTGACTTCCAGTCCGTCCCGAGCCAAGGTAGCTTCGACGGTCACTTCTTTGCTCGCTTGGTGAGGAAGTCTTAGCCCGTTCGGGCGCATGCCTCTCGTGCGCGAGGCGCGGGCTACCGGCGTATCGGGGCATGCCTCTCGTGCGCGATGCGCTGGCTACCGGCGTATCGGGGCATGCCTCTCGTGCGCGATGCGCTGGCTGCCGGCGTATTGGGGCACGCTCTTGTTCATGAGCAAAATAGAGCCGCGACCCCATTGGACCGCGGCTCTACCTTGTTTGCAAACAAGCTGCCTGCGCTTGCTTCTATCTTTTAGCGCCTGAGATTAGCCGCAGCAGGAGCAGCTTCCGCCACCACAGCTCGAGCAGCTGGAGCTCGAAGTGCTCTCGGTGCTCGAGGAGCCACCGCGCTGGTCGGTGTTGTAAAAGCCCGACCCCTTGAACGAGATGCCCGAAGCGTTGAAGACGCGCTCTGCGTGCTCTCCGCAGCTAGGGCAGCTAATTTCGGGACGCTCGGACATGGGGTGCTCGATCTCAAATACATTGCCGCATGCGCCGCAGCGATAGTCATAACGTGCCATCTTGCAAATACCTTTCGTACGCACGCCCGCTTGGGGCAAGCCGGTTAGCGAAAAGACACGCCGCCGGCTACTTTCGCTTGGCTGCGTCTTGCGCAGCCAAGCAACGTTTCCATAGAAATGCGGCCTTACGGCCGCAACGTCAGTTACTTTACCCAAATTCATTGGGCATTTCAGTTGGCACGAGGCTTTTGGGCCGATGTGCACTCGGTTTCCTTGTATTGCAACGCCTCTTGATGCTGGCCCAATCACTCATTGATGCTTTCCCCATGCATTCGATGCAAGCCTCGGCAACTTTCGGCGTTGATCGCGGCTCTCTTTGCAAAGAAATTCGGCTATTGAGACCCTCGATGTCACTTCGACTGACTTTTCGGCGACTTGTGACGGAATGGGTGAGTAGTCCCCCAATTTATGCTTCTAAAGCCGCAGGTAAATGAGCCGCCGTATTTTGGGCTACTTCATGAAATGGAATTAAGTCGCCGAAAAGTCGGCCGAAGTGACAAGACGCCATTGGACGAGGGCCTCATTTGCCCTCGCACGCCGTTAACCGTCATTGAATAAAAGCCTTACGTGCCGCAGCGCTCGCTATTTAGGCAAACCGACTAAACTTTAGTGTCACATGTGCGACTAATTCGAGCTTTGAGGTGGGGGATTTATGGCCAAAATCAGCGGAGCCATCTTCGATTGCGACGGAACGCTTCTCGACTCCATGGGCATGTGGATGGACGTCTTTGCCAAGTTGCTCGAGAACAACGGTATCGAGCCCACGCTCGAGCTGCAGAGCAAGATTGAGGCCATGACGCTTCCTAATGCGGGCAAGTTCCTCCACGAGGAGCATGGCATGTGCTCGAGCGCCGAGGAAGTCGTCGAGCAGATCCACGAGATCGTTATCCATGAATACGAGACCAACGTCGAGGAGATGCCCGGCGCCCGCGCCTTTGTGGAAAGCCTGTCCGCGGCCGGCGTCCCTATGGTGGTTGCGAGCTCTACGACCTCGTCGGTGGTACGTTGCGCGCTGGCGCACTTTGGCATGCTCGATCTGTTTGAGGACGTGCTTTGCACGGCCGAGGTTCGCGACGGCCGCGATAAGGACTTCCCGGATGTCTATCTCGCGGCAAACGAGCGTCTGGGTACGCCGATGGAGACTACCTGGGTCTTTGAGGACGCGCCCTTTGCCGTTCGTTCCGCCCGCCGTGCGGGCTTCCACGTTGTGGGCATTCACAATGACCATGACGGCCGCGATCCGGAGTTCATCGCAAGCTGGTCGGACATCTTCACCGAGAACTACGACTCGGTGTCGCTTGAGGCCATTGAGGCTTTTGACGACGGGGCCCGTAAGCCCACCCCCGAGGAGGCCTAGCCCGTGCGTGCCCTGCTCGTGGCCGGCTCCCCTGAGCCAAGCTCACCGGAACTCGTTGCCGGTCTTGCGAAAGAATGCGACCTGGTTGTAGCGGTTGATCGCGGCGCTGAGGCCTGCCGTGCCGCCGGCGTGGTGCCCCATGCTTTCTGCGGCGATGCTGACACGGTGAGCGCCGATACGCTCGCCTGGATTCGCGGCCTTCGGGGCTCCGACGCTCCCGAACTTAGCGTTGTTCCTGCTGACGACGTTCGCGAGACGCCTGAGGTGGGCCAGATGGGCGAGAGCTTTGGTGTCAGGCTCTTCCCGCCGGCCAAGTACGACACTGACCTTTCCCTGGCCTTTTCCTGTGCCCGCGAACTTGCGGCCGAGCTGGGGGAGCCTCTTGAGGTAAGGCTTACGTGTGCGAGCGCCGGGCGCATGGACCACGCCTTGGCTGTCTTTGGTGTGCTTGCCAGTAACGCCGACCTGGCCCCGGTGCTTATGGAAGACACCTTTACCTGCCGCATTCTCTCGCCCAAGGGCGCCGCAAAGTGGACCTTTGACGAGGCAGCCTGTGGCCATCACTTCAGCTTCGTAGCTTTGGCCGACGGCTCGCTTGTGAGCGAGGCTGGCATGCGCTGGCACCTTGACCACTATCGCGTTGACGCCTTGCGAGACCGCGGTATCTCCAATGTCATCGATGGGGTTGGCGCCACCATTGCCTGCCACAAAGGAATTGTTGCTGCGTTTTTGATCAACGAATAGCGGATGCTGATTTGGCGCGGCGGCAGTGTTGTAAAAGTTGGCGTAGCAGCCAGCGTTTGAGCGGCCGGGTCCGCACTCTTTGCTCGGTCGGGTCTGCGCTCTTACTTAGTGTCGAAACAAAAAAGGGAGCTGCCGAAGCAGCTCCCTTGTACGTTCTATGTTGGTCTCGCTACTAGGAGCGGGCAACCTTGCCGGACTTGAGGCACGTGGAGCAGACGTTCATCTTCTGCTTGTGGCCGTTCACGACGACGGTGACGTGCTGGATGTTCGGACGGAACTTGCGGTTGGTGACGCGGTGCGAGTGGCTGATCGAACGACCGGCGACGGCGTGCTTGCCGCAGATGGCGCAAACCTTAGACATTGTTGTAAACCTCCATTAAGCGGCGCCTCGTGCAACCGCCCTCGACATAAAGCTGGATAAGAATAACACAGCGTGTAGCTCTCGCAAACGAATTTATTCGAGATGTTGTGTCTGCTTCGTGAAGTCTACCCCAAGACATGGCTTTTGAGGGCCCTCGCATCCATGTGTGGATATATTCCTAACATTAGAAACTAACACTAGAAACTAGTTGGAGGGGATGCATGGAGAAGCATAATGTCGGTGAATCCGGTGCTGAAGCGCGCGAAGACGCCGCCCAAGATTTGTCAGCTTACGTCGAATATGCCGAGCAGCTCGTTGAGCTCTTTGGTGAGATGAGCCGTCTCAGGGCGAGCGAGCGCCTGAACAAGAATATGCGCGGTCTTCCTGCGGTAATGCGTGTACTGGCTGCTGCGTCAGGGCCATTGTCTCCCTCAGAGATTGCTGCTCGTACGGGCGTCTCTGATGCTCGCGTTGCGAATGCCCTGCGTTCGCTTGAAGAACGTGGCCTGGTGGAGCGCAGGCAGGCCGAGGGCGACCGCCGCCGCGTTGAGGTGAGCCTTACGGACGAGGGCCGCGCGCAAGACGAGCGCATGCGTAATGAGGGGCTTGAGCGCATGGCTGAGTTCTTGGTCGAGCTGGGCGAGGAGGACTCGCGCGACCTCGTTCGTCTCGTGGGCCGCACCAAAAAGATTATGGCCCTGCGTAAGCAACAGGGTCGCATGCTCACCCCACCCGACGACCCATGGCACGTAAGCGAAGGAAAGGGGGAGTGACGTTGAAGATCATCAAGCTATTCAAGAAGCATATCCTGGCGCTCGTCGCCGCCATCGTGCTGACCGTCATCAGCTGCAACGCCGACCTGACGCTGCCCACCTATATGAGCGAGATTGTCGACGTGGGCATCCAGCAGGGAGGTATCGAGAGCTCTGTGCCCTCCACCATTCGCTCGCAGAGCCTCGATGACCTCGAGTTCTTCATGAGCGACGATGACGCTGTCTATGTCGATTCGCTCTACTCTGAGCCGGACGACGATGGCATCCGTGTCTACGAGGGGGAGAAGGCCGGCGCTGATCTCGAGCAGGTCGAGCAGCTCCTGAGCCTTCCCGAGACGGTGGTGCTTTCGCTCAACCAAGGCGTCGATGCGTCTACGCTGGGCGGCAATGTCTCCGGCACCATCACGATGGATGACATCCGTACTGCTTGCCAGGTCGGTCTTGTCTCCAAAGACCAGCTCGTGAGTGCGGCCGACGCCATGGCCGAGGCCATGGGCTCCATGAGCGGCTCCATCGTTGAACAGCGCGCCATCAGCTATGTTGGCGAAGAGCTTGAGGCCCAAGGCGTCTCGCTCACCGACGTGCAGAACGCCTACCTCGGTTCCATGACGTTCAAGATGTTCGGTCTGTGCGCCATCTCGCTCATCTCCACCGTGCTGCTCGGTGCCGTTGCCTCGCGCACGGCCTCGACCATCGCTCGCGACCTGCGCCGCGACACCTTCTCGCGCGTCATGGGCTTCTCGGCGGCCGAGGTCGGCAAGTTCAGCCAGGCTTCGCTTATCACGCGCTGCACCAACGACATCCAGCAGATTCAGATGGCTGTCACGCTGTTCATCCGCATGGTGCTTATGGCGCCCGTCATGGGCGTGGTCGCCGTGATGCGCGTGCTGGCTACGAGCACGGGCCTCGAGTGGACCATCGGCGTGGCTGTCATTGCCGTCTGCGCCGTGGTCGGCGTGCTCATGGGCCTCACCATGCCCAAGTTCAAGAAGATGCAGCGCTACGTGGACCGCGTGAACCTCGTCGCCCGCGAGATGCTCGACGGCCTCATGCCCATCCGAGCCTTTGGCCGCCAGGACCACGAGCTCAAGCGCTTTGACGACGCGAGCCGTGACCTCATGCAGACCCAGCTGTTCACCAACCGCGCCATGAGCTTCATGATGCCGCTCATGATGCTCGTGATGAACTGCGCCACGGTACTCATCGTGTGGGCCGGCTCTCACGGCGTGGACGAGGGCGTGATGCAGGTCGGCTCCATGATGGCCTTCATCTCCTACACCATGCAGATCGTCATGGCCTTCATGATCCTCACCATGGTTTCGGTCATGCTGCCGCGCGCCGAGGTGGCCGCCGCCCGCGTGGAGGAGGTGCTCGACACCCAGAGCTCCATCACCGAGCCGGCCAACCCCAAGCTGCCTGCCGCCGATGCCGAGCGTGGCACCCTTGAGTTCAGGGATGTCTCCTTCCGCTATCCGGATGGCGAGGAGAACGTCGTGAGCCACGTGAGCTTCACGGTGCATGCGGGCCAGATGCTCGGCATCATCGGCGCCACGGGCTCGGGCAAGTCCACCACCGTACAGCTCATTCCGCGCCTCTACGACGTCACCGAGGGCTCCGTGCTGCTCGACGGCGTTGACGTGCGCGAGATGAGCCTAGGCGAGCTCAGGCGCCGCGTGGGCTATGTCCCGCAGCAGGGCATGCTCTTCTCCGGCACGGTAGAGTCGAACCTCAAGTTCGCAGGCGACACCGTGGGCGACGACGATATGCGCCACGCCGCCGAGGTGGCTCAGGCCGCTGAGTTCATCGAGGGCCGTGAGGGCGGTTATGAGTCGCCCATCAGCCAAGGTGGCTCCAACGTCTCCGGCGGCCAGCGCCAGCGCCTGGCCATTGCCCGAGCGCTCGCCAAGCGCCCCGAGGTTGCCGTCTTCGACGATTCCTTCTCCGCGCTCGACTACAAGACCGACGCCCGCCTGCGCGAGGCGCTTGCCCAAAGCGAGCAGGATAGCGCCCACGTGGTGGTGGCTCAGCGCATCGCCACGATTATGCACGCAGACCAAATCATCGTGCTTGACGACGGCGCCGTCGTGGGTCAGGGCACGCACGAGGAACTCCTTCGCAGCTGCCCTGCCTACCTCGAGATTGCCGAGTCCCAGCTGAGCCCCGCCGAGCTTGGTCTCACCGAAGAAGAAATCGCAGCTATCAAGGAAGGGGGCCAGCGCTAATGGCACAGACAACCGCAACTGCCAGGCCCGCCGGCCGTGGCCGTGGTCCCATGGGCCCTCGTGGCGGCATGGGCCGTACGGTCGAGAAGCCCAAGGACTTCAAGGGAACCATGCTCAAGCTCTTGGGCTACGTGGGCACCCACAAGTTTGCCGTCCTGGCGGCGATCGTGTTCGCTATCGGCTCGGTCATTTTCAACATCGTGGGACCCAAGGTCCTCGGCCAGGTCACCACCAAGCTCTACGAGGGCCTCGTTGCCAAGGTGAGCGGAACCGGCAGCGTCGACTTTGACTGGATTGGCCGCACGCTGCTGCTCTTGCTCGGCCTTTACCTTGCGAGCAGCGCCTGCAACCTCATTCAGGGCTGGCTCATGACCGGCGTCACGCAAAAGATTTGCTACCGCATGCGTTCCGAAATTGCCGAGAAGATCTCTGTTGTGCCGATGAGCTACTTCAACGGCCACGCCAAGGGCGACGTGCTCAGCCGCATCACCAACGACGTCGACACGCTCGGCCAGAGCCTCAACCAGTCGGTGACGCAGCTCATCACCTCCGTGACGCAGATCGTTGGTGTGCTGGTGATGATGCTGTCCATCAGCCTGCCGCTTACAGGCGTGGTTGTGGTGACGCTGCCTGTGGCCGCTGTGATCATGGGTGTGATGATGCACTTCTCCCAGCCCTACTTCCGCGCGCAGCAGAAGGTTCTGGGCGAGGTCAACGGCATCATCGAGGAGGACTTTGCCGGCCAGGGCGTCATCCAGGTCTTCGACCGTGCCGATGCGGCTGTTGAGGAGTTCGAACGCAAGAACAATGAGTTGTTCACCTCCGGCTGGCGCTCCCAGTTCCTTTCTGGTCTGATGATGCCGCTCATGAGCCTGGTTGGTAACGCCGGTTACGTGGCCGTGGTCATCGTTGGCGCGCGCCTGGCGCTTTCCGGCGCCACCACGGTTGGCAGCATCCAGAGCTTCATCCAGTATGTGCGCAACTTCACCCAGCCCGTGCAGCAGATCGCCAACGTGAGCAACACGATGCAGTCCATGGCTGCTGCTACCGAGCGCGTCTTTGAGTTCCTCGAGGCCCCTGTTGAGCCCGAGTGCGAGAGTCCCAAGACGCCCGAGCGCACCGACGGCCTCGTGGAGTTTGACCACGTGCGCTTTGGCTACGACGCCAGCCAGCCCATCATCCACGACTTCTCCTGCGTGGCCGAGCCCGGCCAGACGGTTGCCATCGTTGGCCCCACGGGCGCAGGTAAGACGACCCTCATCAAGCTGCTCCAGCGCTTTTACGATGTGGACGCAGGCTCGCTTCGCGTGGACGGCGTGGACGTTCGCGAGTGGGACCGCGCCGAGCTGCGCAGCCAGTTCGCCATGGTGCTGCAGGATACGTGGCTGTTCAACGGCACCATCCGCGAGAACATCCGCTACGGTCGACCCGATGCCACCGACGCCGAGGTGGAAGCTGCGGCCCGCGCGGCGCGCTGCGACCACTTCATCCACACGCTCGCCGGCGGCTATGACTTCATGATCAACGAGGAGGGAACGAACCTCTCCCAGGGCCAGCGTCAGCTCGTTACCATCGCGAGAGCCTTCCTGGCCGACCGCCCGGTCCTGATCTTGGACGAGGCGACCTCCAACGTCGACACGCGCACCGAAGGCCTCATCCAGCGTGCCATGGACGCCCTCATGCAAGGCCGCACGAGCTTCGTCATTGCGCACCGCCTCTCCACCATTAAGGGCGCCGACGTCATCCTCGTCCTGCGTGACGGCGACATCGTCGAGCGCGGCACCCACGAGGAACTCCTTGCCCAGAACGGCTTCTACGCGGAGCTATACAACTCCCAGTTCGAAGAGGTTGCCTGAGGCC
Source organism: Acutalibacteraceae bacterium (assembly GCA_963639715.1). Lineage (GTDB taxonomy): Bacteria > Actinomycetota > Coriobacteriia > Coriobacteriales > Atopobiaceae > Parolsenella. The sequence goes on along the minus strand of CAVHWW010000126.1, from coordinate 9 downwards.
CCCTGGCGC
>CAVHWW010000125.1:0-2451 GCA_963639715.1 Acutalibacteraceae bacterium | reverse complement strand
CAGTACAGCTGGAAGCCCATGGCCGGCGGCAACAAGCGCATGATTCACCTGCTCACCGAGCTTGCCCGTCACGACGAGATTGACGAGCAGAACGACCGCATCATCGAGCGCTTCCGCGCCAGCCAGCCGTTCCTGGTTGACGTGCGCCCGGCCCACGAGCTCATCCCCGAGATCAACGGCAAGGTCATCCTCCACGCTGGCCCGCCCATCGAGTACAGCCACATGACCGACCCGATGCAGGGCTCCTGCGTGGGTGCCGTGCTCTTCGAGGAGTGGGCTGACAACGAGGCCGACGCCCGCGCCCTGCTCGAGAGCGGCGAGGTCAAGTTCATCCCGTGCCACCACGTCCACGCCGTGGGCCCCATGGGCGGCATCACCTCCATGCACATGCCGCTCGTGGTGGTCGAGAACCGCGTCGACGGCACCGTGGGCTACTGCACCATGAACGAGGGCATTGGCAAGGTGCTGCGCTTCGGCGCCTACTCCGATGAGGTCGTGAACCGCCTACGCTGGATGCGCGACGTGCTCGGCCCGGTGCTCTCCGCCGCGCTCAAGCTCAAGGACGGCGGCATCAACCTCAACGTGCTCGTTGCCAAGGCGATCACGATGGGCGACGAGTTCCACCAGCGCAACATCGCTGCTTCCCTGTGCTTCCTTAAGGAAGTCGCACCGCTCATCACCCGCATGGAGTGGGACGCTTCCGAGAAGGAGCAGGTCATTCAGTTCCTGGCCGACACCGACCAGTTCTTCCTCAACATCATGATGGCCATGGGCAAGTCCATCGTCGACTACGTGCGCAAGGACCAGGAGGGCTGCGTCGTTACCACCATGTGCCGCAACGGCGAGAACTTCGGCGTGCGCATCTCCGCCCTTGGTGACGAGTGGTTCTGCGCTCCGGTGAACACCCCCAACGGCCTGTACTTCACCGGCTTCAGCCCCGAGGACGCCAACCCCGACATCGGCGACTCGGCCATCACCGAGACCGTGGGCGTGGGCGCCATGGCCATGATCGCGGCCCCGGGCGTCACTCGCTTCGTTGGCGCCGGCGGCTTTGAGGACGCGCTCGCCACCTCCAACGAGATGGAGAAGATCTGCGTCACCCACAACCCCGCCTGGACCATCCCGACCTGGGACTTCAAGGGCACCTGCCAGGGCATCGACATCCGCAAGGTCGTTGCCACCGGCATCACCCCGCTCATCAACACCGGTATTGCCCACAAGCAGGCGGGCGTTGGCCAGATCGGCGCCGGCACCGTGCGCGCCCCGCTCGGCTGCTTTGAGAAGGCGCTCGAGGCCTACGCGAAGAGCCTGGGCATCGAGTAGGACTCCCATGAACGTCTCTGCGCTCCACATATCACCTTTTGCGAAGAACGCCCTCGGCATAGCCGGGATAGGGCACGTCGAGGGCGTCTTCGCCACGAGCTTCAACGTGAGGCTCGAGGGCGGGCTCATCCACGTGGGGAGGAGCTGCGACGAGTTCTCCTGCACGGGGCTGAGCGTTGAGCCTGCGCAGATGGACGCGCTTCTCGACGGGCTGGTGAGCGGCGCGGTCTGCGTCGCGAGCGAAGACGCCCTGCGCATCTATCGCGTGGGCGAGCTGGCGCGCATCTTCGTGGGCGAGGCCGAGCTCGTGAGCTGCTCGGTTCCAAGCCTTACCGGCCTCGGCCTTGCCCTGTGGGCGTCGCGCCAGCTGGCGGCCCACATCGACCGCAGTGCCTGCGGCCTTCCCGAAGGGCAGGGCGTTAAGGCGGCGCTTGCCACCCTGGCAGATCCGGCCGATGCCGCTGAGCTCGAGGAGGCAGTTACCTACCTCTGCGGTCGTGGCCTTGGCCTTACGCCTTCGGGCGACGATGTCTTGCTCGGTTATGCCTGCGCCCGCCGTGCCTTTGGGATGGAGGAGGGCTTAGGCGAGCTCATCTGCGCCAAGGCCCGCCTGATGACCACGCCCGTCTCCGCCTCGTATGCCGAGGCCTTCGCCGCCGGCTACGTGAACCCCGCCTACGCCCGTGCGCTTGAAGCCGTGCGTGCCTGCGACGAGGCTGCTCTCGAGGCCGCCGTACGCGTAATTCTCGAGATTGGCCACACTTCCGGCGCCGACGCACTGCTTGGCTTGTCGATCGGTTTCTCCTACGTAGCAACCCGGGCGGCGAGCCCCATCCACAAAGGCGCGCTCGACGCCTGCGCCGCGCACGCCCGTGACGCGGAGCTCCAGATGCTCGCTTCGTAAGAGAACAACCGAGGCGCCCGTAACGCTCGGGCGCCCGCCAAAGACCTAGGAGGTCAACATGCTTGTCAAGCGCGAAGAGCTCAAGAACCTGATGAAGAACAAGTTCATGTCCGCCGGCCTGTCCGAGGAGCACGCCGAGAAGACGGCCGAGGTGCTCACCTGGTCCTCCGAGCGCGGCCTGCACAGCCACGGCGAGGTGCGCGTTGAGTACTACACCGAGCGCA
>CAVHWW010000124.1:0-8356 GCA_963639715.1 Acutalibacteraceae bacterium | reverse complement strand
GGCCGAGGAGTCCACCGCCTGGCCGCTCGTGACCTACCCGCCCGAGGACGGCGGCTTGGGCTTCCACTACAAGTGGGACATGGGCTGGATGAACGACACCCTGCACTATCTGCAGAGCGACTTCCCCTGGCGCCCCGGCAACCACGGGTTGCTCACCTTCAGCCTCATGTACGCCTTCAACGAGAACTTCGTCTTGCCGCTCAGCCACGACGAGGTGGTTCACGGCAAGTGCTCGCTGATCACCCGTCAGCCCGGCGACCAGTGGCGCCAGTTCGCAGGCCTGCGCACGCTGGCCCTCTACCAGATGACGCACCCCGGCGCCAAGCTCAACTTCATGGGTAACGAGATTGGCCAGTACATCGAGTGGCGCTACTACGAGTCCATCCAGTGGTTCTTGGCCGAGGAGTTCGAGCCGCACGCCAAGCACCAGCACTTCGTTGCGGAGCTCAACAAGCTCTACCTTGCCGAGCCCGCGCTGTGGCGCGAGGCCTACGAGTGGAGCGGCTTCGAGTGGCTCTCGGCAGATGACGCCGAGCACTCCATCGTGAGCTTCGTGCGTCGTGGCGAGGGTGAGGACGAGGAACTCGTCGTCGTCCTCAACTTTGACGTGAACTTCCGTCCGAGCTGGCGCGTCCCGGTGCCGCGTGAGGGCGATTACGTCGAGATTTTCAACTCCGACGCCGAGGAGTTCGGCGGCTCCGGTCAGCTGAACGAAGGCGCCATCCAGAGCCGTCCGGAAGATTGCGACGGCAGGCCCAACTCCGTGCTCATGAACGTGCCCCCGCTTGGCGGCGTCATCCTGCGCCGCGTGGGTCCCTCGAGCTACAAGCCCAAGCCCGCCGCTGCTGCCAAGGCGGCTCCCGAGCCGGCTGGCCGCCGGGCCAAGTCGGCCAAGCCCAAGCGCAGCTCTTCCAAGGCCGCAAAGCCCACTGCGGCCAAGAAGGCGGCCCGCCCCAAGGCCGAGAAGGGCGCGGATGCTCCGCGCAAGGAGGATGCGTCTTCAAAGGCCGCGTCTAAGCCTGCGGAGCCCTCGCCCAAGGCTTCCGGGCAGGCCACCTCAAAGCTTGCAAAAAAGATTACAAAGGGCGCTGGCACCAAGAAGGCGCGCAAGCGCTAGACCGCTACCATCGAAGACGTAACGAACGCCAAATCGTTAGGAGCTTTTGCATGATCGAACCCATCTTCGAAAACCCCGAGGACTTCGCCGCCGAGTACCGCCGCGTGCTCGAGTCCCTCGTTGGCAAGGACTTCCACGCCTGCACCGCCCTCGAGCAGTACCAGGCGCTAGCCCAGCTCATTGCCCTCAAGGCCAACGGCCAGTTCGCGACCTCGGATTCCGAGAACAAGAAGAGCGACAAGAAGAAGGTCTACTACTTCTGCCTCGAGTTCCTCCTGGGCCCGCTGCTCGACAACTACCTGCTCAACTACGGCGTCCGTGACACCGTGAAGGAGGGCCTTGCCAACATGGGCATCGACCTCGAGGAGCTCATCGCCCAGGAGAACGACCCGGGCCTGGGCAACGGTGGCCTGGGCCGCCTTGCCGCCTGCTTCCTCGACTCCATGGCCGCTGAGGGCATCCTGGGCTTTGGTAACGGCATGCGCTACCACTACGGCCTGTTCAAGCAGAAGATCGTCGACGGCCGTCAGGTCGAGGTCACCGACAACTGGCTCGACAAGGGCTATCCCTGGGAGACCAAGCACCCCGAGAGCGCCGTGCTCGTGCGCTTCGGTGGCGAGGTCGTGCGCCACGAGGAGAACGGCAAGTACTGGTTCACGCAGGAGGGCGGCGAGCTCATCCGTGCCGTTCCCTATGACGTGCCCGTGATCGGTTACGGCGGCAAGACCGTGAACCGCCTGCGCCTGTGGAGCGCCGAGCCGGCCCACGAGGACTTCGACCTCGACGCCTTCAACGCTGGCGACTACGCCAAGGCTGCCAAGTTCCGCACCGACGCCGAGGCCATCACCGAGATTCTCTATCCCAACGACGCCGGCGAGCACGGCCGCATCCTGCGCCTCAAGCAGGAGTACCTGTTCGTGGCGGCCGGCCTGGCCTCCATCATCCGCAACTACAAGTACGACCACGCCGACGCCGGCTGGGAGCGCTTCCCTGAGTTCGTGGGCATCCACACCAACGACACCCACCCCGCCATGTGCGGCGCCGAGCTCATGCGCCTGCTGGTTGACGAGGAGGGCCTGGACTGGGACACCGCTTGGGACATCACCGTGCGTTCCATCTCCTACACCAACCACACCGTCCTGCCCGAGGCGCTCGAGAAGTGGCCCATCGAGACCTTCCGTCGCCTGCTGCCGCGCCTGTACATGTACGTCGACGAGATCAACCGTCGCTACATGGACGCCTTCCCGCGTGACGTCGAGGGCTGGCAGGAGAAGCTGCGCAACACCGCCATCCTGTGGGACGGCCAGGTGCGCATGGCCAACCTCAGCGTGATTTGCAGCCACAGCGTCAACGGCGTGGCCGCCCTTCACACCGAGATTCTCAAGCGCGAGACCCTGCACGACTTCTACGAGCTGTTCCCCGAGAAGTTCAACAACAAGACCAACGGCATCTCGCCGCGTCGCTTCCTGGGCAACGCCAACCCGAGCCTCGCCTCGCTCATCTCCTCCAAGATCGGCGAGGGCTGGCTGCAGGACGCCGAGGAGCTCAGCAAGCTCAGCGCCTACTACGATGACGGCGACTTCCTCGACGCCATGGCCGCCTCCAAGCGCGAGAACAAGGTGCGCCTGGCCGAGTACGTCAAGCGCGAGACCGGTGTCGAGATTGACCCCGACTCCATCTTCGACGTCCAGGTGAAGCGCTTCCACGCCTACAAGCGCCAGCTGCTCAACGTCTTCAAGATCATGAGCATCTACAACCGCATGCTCGACGACCCGGGCTACAAGCCCGCCAAGACGACCTTCATCATCTCGGGCAAGGCGGCCAGCGCCTACACCTTCGCCAAGGAGGTCATCCGTCTCATCAACTCGGTGGCCGACGTCATCAACAACGACGAGCGCGTCAACAGCTACATCAAGGTCGCCTTCATCCCCAACTTCTCCGTCTCCAACGCCCAGCTCATCTACCCTGCGGCCGACATCTCCGAGCAGATCAGCACCGCCGGCAAGGAGGCCTCGGGCACCTCGAACATGAAGCTCATGATGAACGGCGCCATCACGCTGGGCACCCTCGACGGCGCCAACGTCGAGATCGCCGAGCTCGCGGGCATGGAGAACGAGAAGATCTTCGGCATGAAGGTCGAGGAGGTCGAGGCTCTGCGCCGCGGCAACTACTTCGCCTGGGACGTCGTCAACGCCGATCCCAACGGGGTGGGCCGCTGCGTGCGCCAGCTCACCGACGGCACCTTCGCGCGCCTCTCGGGCAACTTCGACCAGATCAGCTCCGAGCTCATGGGCAACAACGACTACGACTTCGTCATCGCCGACTTCGCCAGCTACGTCCAGGCTTGGGAGGAGCTCACCGCCTCCTACGCCGACCAGCGCTCCTGGCAGCGTCGCGCACTGCACAACATCGCGAACTCCGGCCACTTCTCCAGTGACCGCACCATTCGCGAGTACGCCTCAGAGATCTGGGGCATCGAGGCATAGAAGGCTCGCCTCGCCTGCGCCCGGCAAGGGCGCGGGCGTCCGGGCCCGGCAGACCGGTTCTATAGGAAGGGGAAGGTCATGGCAAAGAAAGAAAGCATCGCGATGCTTCTTGCCGGCGGACAGGGCAGCAGGCTGCTTGCGCTCACGCGCAACATCGCCAAGCCCGCCGTCTCGTTCGGAGGCAAGTACCGCATCATCGACTTCGCGCTTTCGAACTGCGCGAACTCGGGGATCGACACGGTGGGTGTGCTCACGCAGTATCGCCCCTACCTGCTGCACTCCTATATCGGGACGGGCTCGGCCTGGAACCTCGACGCCCGTGACGGCGGCGTCTCCATCCTGCCGCCCTACGCCACCGAGGCGGGCGGCAACTGGTACGCCGGCACGGCCGACGCCATCTACCAGAACCTCGGCTACATCGAGAGCTACGACCCCAAGTACGTCGTGATCCTCTCCGGTGACCACCTCTACCGCATGGACTACAGCAAGATGGTGGAGAGCCACATCAAGAACAACGCCGACCTCACCATCTCGGTCATGCCGGTTGATTGGGCCGAGGCCTCGCGCTTTGGCATCATCACCAAGAACGAGGACGACTCGGTGGCCAAGTTCACCGAGAAGCCCAAGAAGCCCGATTCCAACCTCGCTTCCATGGGCATCTACGTCTTCAGCACCGACGTCTTGCTGCGCTCCCTGCGCGAGGACGCCAACGACCCGCAGAGCGAGCACGACTTCGGCAACAACATCATCCCGAAGCTGCTTGCCGAGCAGGCTCGCATCTTCTGCTACGAGTTCCATGGCTTCTGGCGCGACGTCGGCACCATCTCGAGCTACCACGAGACCTCGATGGGTCTGCTCGGCCCCAACCCCGAGTTCGACCTGTTCGGCAAGGACTTCCCGTTCATGACCAACGCCCCGGTGCGCCCGCCGCACTACCTGGGCCCCGATGCCGTGGTTGACGACGCGATCATCGCCAACGGCTGCAGGGTCGAGGGCACGGTGCGCCACTCCATCCTCTCTACCGACGCCAAGGTCGAGGCCCGCGCCGTGGTCGAGGACTCGGTGCTGTTCCCGGGCGCCGTCGTGAAGGAGGGCGCGCACGTCGTGCGTGCCATTCTGGGCGAGAACGCCGTCGTTGAGGCAGGCGTCGAGCTCGGCAGCGTTGATGTGACGAAGGACACGGCAGTCATCGGCGACGAGGTCGTCGTGGGGAAGGGGGAGGAGTAGGCCATGGAGACCGCGGTCGGACTCATCACCACCAACTATTCCGTTAAGCACCCGAGCGCGCTCACCAAGTCCCGCCCGGCGGCTTCCGTGCCGTTCCTCGGCCGTTACCGCCTCGTGGACTTCGCGCTCTCCAACATGGTCAACGCCGGCATCAACACCGTGGGCGTGATCATGCCGTTCAACTACCGCTCGGTGGTTGACCACCTCTACACCGGCAAGGACTGGGGCCTGGACCGCAAGAAGGGCGGCCTGTTCCTCATGCCCGGATCTGCCTTCGGCACGAGTCGCAAGGGCCCGCGCTTCCTGCTACGCGACCTTATCGCCAACCGCGTCTTCCTCGACCGCGACAAGGCGACCAACGTGATCGTGAGCGCGGCCAACATCATCTACAACTACGACTACAGCGAGCTCATTCGCGTTCACAGCGAGAGCGGCGCCGACATCACGATGCTCACCAAGACCTTCTGCTGCGATGCCGAAGACCTCACGAGCGTCTATACCGAGGACGGAATCGTCCGCGGCTTCACCTACGGCACCCGCTACGGCGACGAGGCCTTCCTCGACTGCTTCGTGGTGAAGCGTGAGAAGCTCATCGAGCTGCTCGAGCGCTATGCCAACGTGGATTACCTCGACCTGTTCGAGGCCCTCGAGGCCGACCTGGGCCAGCTCGACGTCCGCGCCCACAAGGTGCAGATGTACACCGGCTCGATCTTCGACGCCCGCATGTACTACAAGCGCAGCCAGGAGATGCTCGACACCGAGGTCACCAAGCAGCTCTTCCCCGAAGACCGCCCGATCATGACCAAGGCCCACGACAACCCGCCTGCCAAGTACGAGAGCGGCGCGCGCGTCACCAACTCCATCGTCTCGGGCGGCTGCCACATCCAGGGCACCGTGGCCGACTCGATCCTGTCGCGCAATGTCGTCGTTGAGCCCGGCGCCTCCGTGCGCGGCTGCGTCATCAACAACGACTGCGTCATCAAGCGCGGCGCTCGCATCGAGAACGCCATCATCGACCGTGACAACGTCATTACCGCTGGCACCGAGCTGCGTGGCACGCCTGACTCGGTCCTCGTCAAGGAGAAGGGTGGCGAGCGCGAGTGAGCGGACGTACCCGCAGAAAGCTCCGCGTGGTCTTTTGCTCCGCCGAGGCCGCTCCGTTTGTGAAGACGGGCGGCCTGGGCGACGTCGCCGGTTCCCTGCCGCATGAGCTTCGCCGTTGCGGCTGCAAGGTCAGCGTGATCTTGCCGAAGTACCGCCGCATCCCGGCTGAGTTCCGCGACAAGATGGACCACGCGGGTGACTTCTACATGAACCTGGGGTGGAGAAACGTCTGGTGCGGTCTCGACCACCTCAACTATCACAACGTCGATTACTACTTCGTCGACAACGAGGACTACTTCGGCCGCGACACCATCTACGGTGACTTTGACGATGGCGAGCGCTTCGCCTTCTTCTCCAAGGCCATCACCGAGTGCCTCGGGCGCATCCCGGCGCTTGCCGGCACCGACGTGCTGCACTGCAACGACTGGCAGACGGCCCTCTCGTGCGTCTTCTTGCGCGAGTTCTACAACGGGCTTCCTGGCTACGACAACGTTAAGACGGTCTTCTCCATCCACAACGTCAAGTTCCAGGGCCAGTACGGCGATGAGGTCATGACCGACGTCTGCGGCCTGGCCGACACCCCTGCCGCCGGCCAGATGTACGTGGGCCCCAAGACGGTCAACTACATGAAGGGCGCCCTCGTCTACGCCGACACCATCACCACGGTGAGCCCCACCTACGCCGAAGAGCTCAAGATGCCCTTCTATGGCGAGGGCCTCGACGGAATCTTCCGCGAGCGCGCCTGGAAGCTCCACGGCATCCTGAACGGCATCGACACGCAGGAGTACGACCCGCGCATGGACGCCGGCATCGCCACGACCTTCAGCGCGAGCGACCTCTCTGGCAAGGCGGCCTGCAAGGCGGCTCTGCAGGAGGAGCTTGGTCTCGACGTCGACCCGACGCGCCCGCTCGCCGTCATGGTCAGCCGTCTCACCAAGCAGAAGGGCTGCGACCTCATCCAGTACGCGCTGGGCAATCTGCTCGAGCGTGGCGTGCAGGTGGCCGTGCTCGGCACGGGCGAGAGCCAGTACGAGGACTCCCTGCGCTACTTCGACTGGAAGTACAAGGGTCGCATGTGCGCGCGCATCGACTTCGACTCGAAGCTTTCGCACCGCATGTACGCCGGCGCCGATCTCTTCCTCATGCCGAGCCAGTTTGAGCCCTGCGGCCTGTCCCAGATGATCGCCATGCGCTACGGCACCCTGCCGGTGGTCCGCGAGACCGGCGGCCTCAAGGATTCCGTGCAGCCCTACAACAAGTTCACGGGTGAGGGCACTGGTTTCTCGTTCGCCAACTTCAACGGTGACGAGTTCGCATCTACGGTTTTGGACGCCTGTGAGGTATTCTGGACGGACAAGGATGCCTGGGAGGGCCTCATCAAAAATGCAATGGGGACCGACTTTGGCTGGCGCCGTGCCGCCAACCAATATCTGGATGTCTACCACGACCTTCATCCCGAGGTGATTCCGTACAACAAGAAGCGGAGCCGTTAACGCCCGCCGCGTTCGCGGCCGGCGCTTTCGGCCGTGGGCATGAACGGTGGGAGAGGCCATGTGGGCAAACCACGATAGCCGTGACAGTCACTATAGGTTCCCGTTCGGTGCCGCCCCCGCGGGCGGCACCGTCATGTTGGCGCTCAGCGTCGGCGGCGATTCGGGTTGTCACGTGAGCCTGCGCACCTGGATTGATGGCGAGGGCGAGGGCTTCATTCCCATGACGGCCCAGCCCGAGGGCGACCACCTGCTCTTTACCTGCGAGTATGTGCGCGAGGAGCCGGCCATCGTCTGGTATTCCTTCGTGATTGAGCGCTCGGATGGTCGCGTGCTGCGCTACGGCGCGCAGGATGGCCGCACGGGCGGCGAGGGCGTGATGGTGGAGTGGCAGCCCGCCTCCTTCCAGCTCACCGTCTATAAGCCGCGCGAGGTTAAGCCGGATTGGTTTACCTCGAGCATCGTCTACCAGATCTTCCCCGACCGCTATAAGCGAGGGGCCGACTGGGAGGAGCGCGCCCAGAAGGGTGCCCATCTGCATGAGGGCGACTCCTCCGATGGCGTGCGCGGCACTCACCGCCACATCATGCAAAACTGGGACCAGGACCCCTATTACGAGAAGGACGACCAGGGACGCATCATCACCTGGGACTTCTATGGCGGCACGCTCGAGGGCATCCGTGAGGACCTGCCGCGCCTGGCCGACATGGGCATCGGCACCATCTACCTCAACCCCATCTTTGAGGCGCGCAGCAGCCACCGCTATGACACCGCCGACTATATGCAGGTCGACACCATGCTTGGCGACGAGGAGGGCTTTAGCCGTCTGTGCGCCGAGGCCAAGGGGCTCGGCATCTCGGTGGTGCTCGACGGCGTCTTCAACCACGTGGGCGCCGACAGCCGCTACTTCAACCGCTACAACAGCTACGAGG
>CAVHWW010000123.1:0-20040 GCA_963639715.1 Acutalibacteraceae bacterium | reverse complement strand
TGGGCTTCTCGGCCGTGCACAAGGTGCGCGCCGCTGCCTGCGAGGCGCTTGAGCGCGCGATTCTCGCTCCATACGTGAGCCGTGCCGAGTCGCTTTCGCCCGTGCCGAGCAGGGCGGAGCTGGAGAAGGCGGTGCGTTGCAACTCAGCTGACGCTACGGCAAGCGCAGACGTCACAGAAGACGCCCCGAACGTCGCTTGCACATCCGCCGATGCCGCCGAGCCCGAGATTTGCGTTCTCGCTCCGACGCCGCAGATAGCTCGCGCTGCCCTGGCTGCGGGCGCTACGCGCGTCTACGCCACGAGCGACGCCCTTGCGCGCGGCGACGCCTTTGAGCCTGCGAGCAAGCCAGGCGAGCCAGACCCCGCTTGGCCTGCGGGTACGGTCACCGTCCTCGACGAAATCTGCCGCGAGCCCGATCACGTCCGTCTCGACCCTTGGATCAGGCAGGGCGCAAACGTGGCCGTGGGCAATGTCTCCGAGCTTGCGCTTGCGGCCGCCCATGGTGCTTCGCCCGAGGTCCGCGGCTGTATTCCGGTACACAACGCCCATGCGCTCGCCAAGCTTGAGAACTGCGGCGCGGCCGGTGTTTGGCTCTCGCCCGAGCTCACCCTCGCGGAGATTTCCAAGCTCGCTCCGCAGGCAAACGTGCCGGTGGGACTGGTGGTCTACGGCCGCGTGCGCGTGATGACGAGCGAGCACTGCGTCTTGCAGGTGGCGGACAAGTGCGTCCACGATTGCGCACGCTGCGCTCTGCGTCGCAAAAAGCTTGCACTCAAGGACAAGGACGGGCGCCTTCTGCCCGTGCGCACCGACGTGCATGGTCGCTCTCTCATCTACGACGCCGCCCCGCTCGACCTTACGCCGCAGGTGGGCGAGCTCATGGCCGCCGGCGTGAGCAGGCTTGCGGTGGACGCCACCCTGCTCGACGAGCAACAGGCTGCCCGCGCGGTCACGCGCCTTGTGAGCGCCGTCGCCGCGGCGCGCTCGGGCTCAAAGCCGGCCCCGCGCGAGAAGGGCGCGACAAGCGGCCACCTGTTCTGGGGCATCGGATAGGCCCGAGTCGGGTAGCATCGAAGGGATTGCAAACGTCACCGGCCATGCCGGGAGAGGGGATACCATGGCAGAGAACGAGACCGCGTCTGAGAACGACGTTACGGCAAAGATTGACCACCAGCTGCTCGAGGACGTGCTTGATGCCATCCGTCCGAGCTTCCAGGCCGACGGCGGCGACATCGAGCTCATTGGCGTCGACGACGAGACCGGCGTGGTCACCATCGAGATGACCGGAGCCTGCGCGGCCTGCATGTTTGCCTCGACGGACATCTCCGAGGGCATCGACACCATCATCAAGGAGCACGTGCCGGGTGTCACGGCCGTTCGTCCGGTCATGTACTAGCGCCGGGGCGCCTTCGGGCGCTCCCTTTGTCTACCTGGGCTTTATCGCAAGGTAAGGAGTAACCATGGCGGTGGATAGGAATCTTCTCGAGGCCGTGCTCGATGCGGTCCGTCCGAGCCTGCAGGCCGACGGTGGCGACTGCGAGCTTGTGGATGTTGACGAAAACGGCGTGGTGACGCTCGAGCTCACGGGCGCCTGCGCGAACTGCTCGCTGTCCGACGTCACCATCTCGCAGGGCATCGAGCGCGTGCTCATGGACAACGTCGAGGGCGTCACGCGCGTCCAGGCGGTGATGTAGATGGTCCTCTCAGACCGTGACATCAAGGCCGAGATGGCTGCTGGTCGCATCGTCATCGAGCCGCTCGAGGATCAGGACATCCAGCCTGCTTCGGTTGACGTGCGCCTAGGCTCGAGCTTCCGCGTCTTCCAGAACACCACGCATGCCTATATCGACCCAACCGAGGACCAAAGCGAGCTCACCCGTGCCGTGGAGGTTCCCGAGGGCGGGCAGTTCGTCTTGCACCCGGGGCAGTTCGTGCTCGGCACCACGCTTGAGCGCATCGCCGTGCCCGACGACATCCTTGGCAAGCTCGAGGGTAAGTCCACCCTGGGTCGCCTGGGCCTTATGATCCATTCCACCGCCGGCTACGTCGATCCGGGTTGGGATGGCGAGATTACGCTCGAGCTCTCTAACGTGGCGACTCTGCCCATCATCTTGCACCCCGGCATGCGCATCGGCCAGATGTCGTTCGAGCGCATGAGCAGTCCGGCCGAGCGCCCCTACGGCTCGGCGGGTCTTGGCAGCCACTACCAGGGCCAGCGCGGCGCCGCGGCGGCCCACAAGCTTACGCACTAACAGCGAGGAAACGCATGCTCAACGAGCTCTACCACAGTCTTAACCCCATTGCCATCCAGCTCGGCCCGCTTCAGATTCACTGGTACGCCCTTGCCTACCTTGCGGGCTTTGCTCTGGCCGGGGTGGTGATGTATCGCGTCTCACGCCGTTGGGAACTGGGCATCTCGGCTGACGAGGTCGCCAACATCATGATTGGCATCGCCTGGGGCGTCATCATCGGCGCGCGCCTGTTCTACTGCATCTTCTATGGCGACGGCTACTACTTCGCCAACCCGCTCAAGGTCTTCGCCGTCTCGGAGGGTGGCATGAGCTTCCATGGCGGCTTCGTCGGCGCCGTGGTGGGTGGCGCGCTCATGTGCCGCATGTGCAAGATTTCTATCCCTACGGTCTGTGACCTGGGCGTTATTGGCGCGCCGCTCGGCCTGTTCTTTGGTCGCTGCGCCAACTTCGTGAACGGCGAGCTGTGGGGCAAGCCCACGGACCTTCCCTGGGGCGTGGTGTTCGAGACGGGCGGAAACGTCGCCCGCCACCCCAGCCAGCTCTACGAGGCCTTCCTCGAGGGGCTCGTCATCTTCCTCGTGCTGTTCTGCATGAGCCGCAAGAGGCCGGCGCGTCCGCAAGGCAGCTTCATGGGGACGTTCCTCGTGCTCTACGGCGTGTTCCGTTTCCTCATCGAGTTCGTGCGCGTGCCCGACGCGCAGCTCGGCTACCTCTTTGGCCCCATTACGATGGGCCAGCTTCTGAGCCTGCCGCTGGTCATTCTTGGTACATGCGTGCTCGTATGGGCGCACCGCGCCGCTCGTCCGCAGGTGGGCCACCTGGCCGAGTAGTGCCTGCGCCGCTCTCTTCGCCGCGCTTGTCCCGTGCTGCCGGCGATGCCTCGGCCCCTCGATTCTGATGCGCACCTGCTAGCTGGGATTGCTGGGTTGAGGGTGACAGGGCCGTCTTGCTGGCGCCGCATATTGTGAAGAGGGGAGCGTGCGGCCCTTTTGGGGCTGGACGCTGGGCAAAAAGGGGCTATCATAAGCAAGTTGCGCGTCTGTGCCACAAAGGCGTATGCTCGCGCAAATCATGCAGTTTTGCGCGTCGGCCGTAAGGGACCGGCGCTTTGGCAAAGAAGGAGCCGCGCATGTCCGGACACTCTAAGTGGGCAACCACCAAGCACCGTAAGGGCGCGCAGGACGCCAAGCGTTCCGCGCTGTTCTCGAAGCTCTCCCGCAACATCACCGTTGCGGCCAAGCTCGGCGGCGACCCCAACCCGGAGAACAACGCCTCCCTCGCCACCGCTGTGGCCAAGGCTCGCATGTCCTCCATGCCCAAGGACCGCATCAAGGCCGCCATCGACAAGGCCTTCGGTGCTGGCGCCGACGCCGCCGTCTACGCTGAGGTCACCTACGAGGGCTATGGTCCCGCCGGTGTCGCCGTCTACGTCGACTGCCTGACCGACAACAAGAACCGCACCGCCGCTGACGTGCGTTCCGCCTTCACCCACTCCGGCGGCTCCCTGGGCACCACCGGTTCGGTGGCCTTCCAGTTCGAGCGCAAGGGCTCCATCGCCGTCGACAAGGTCATCAAGTCTGACGACAAGAAGGTCGCCGACAAGGAGAACGCCGTCGACGAGGACGAGTTCATGATGGCCGTCGCCGAGGCTGGCGGAGACGACTACGAGGACGCCGGCGACGAGTGGGTCGTCTGGACCGCCTACGACAAGATGCAGGACGTCCAGAAGGGTCTCGAGGCTCAGGGCATCGAGGTCAAGGGTTCCGAGCTCACCATGGTTCCCACCACCCCCACCACCGTCACCGTCGCTGACGCCAAGAAGGTCCAGCGCCTGGTCGATCGCCTCGAGGAGCTCGAGGACGTCCAGAACGTCTACCACACCATGGACGTCACGGACGAGATCGCCGAGGCTCTGGCCGAGGAAGAGTAGTCTCACTTCACGCTTTGTGGCAATCCCGCCCGGCGCGTTTTGTGTCCGGTGTTCGGGGTATCCTAGTGCGTAGCGCGCCCTGGCAGGGATGCCGGGGCGCTTTTCTTTAGAGAAGGGGACCTCATGGGCGGCTTCAGGCGCTTCATATTGTTCGTGTTCAGCCTGGCGGGGCTCTTTGCCCTCGCCGTTCTCGCGCTGCCCCTGTTTGGCATCGCCACCATTGAGCTCGCCGTGCTCATGTCCTACGAGTGGTTCTTGCTCACTTTTGAGGTCTGCCTGGGGATGCTTACGGCGTGGCTTGTCTTCGAGCTTCTGCGCTCGTTGTTCTCGCGTCGCCGTAAGGAGTCCATCTCGGTCATGGACATCGACGGCGGCACCATCACCGTTACGCGCAGTGCCGTGGCCTCGCAGGCCTCTCACATCGTAGAGGCGCTTGAGCTGGGCGTTGCCAAGGACGTGAGCGTGAGCGGCGCCAAGCGCGGCTCGGTGTCGGTTGACGTGCATGTGACGCCCTACGAGTCCATCGACGTCGTGAGCGAGGCGCCCGTGCTGCACGAAGCACTGGTCGCGGGCCTGTCTGCCATGTGCGGCGAGCGCCTGGGCGAGGTCAACGTCGAGTTCCTCGAGCCTCAGCACGCCTCCTCCCTTGTTGAGGTGGCTACCGAATACGAGGACGACGCGGAGGCCGAGCAGCCTTCTGCGGCCGACCCCACCGGGGACATCACCATCCCCATGAACGTCGAGAAGGAGGCGTAGGAGATGGCCGAGAAGCTCACGACTCGCATCGAGGCTCCGGTTGAGGAGCCCGAGGCGCCCAAGTCTTCCGTCGAGGGCACGTCGCAAGAGGCCCAGGCGCAACCCGTTCAGGGCGCACCCGAGCAGGGGGCTGATGCGTCCAAGGCCGACTCCGGCTTCCTTGTGCGTGCGTCGCAGTGGTTTGAGCAGACCTTCCCCCACAGCAAAAACGCCGTCATCGGTGGCCTCTGCGGCCTTCTTGCGGCTTTTTTGCTGTTCTCGATCGGCCTGTTCAAGACCCTCGTGATTGCCGTTCTCGTGCTCGTCGGCGTGGCCGCCGGCCAGTACCTCGATGGCGATCCAAAGCTCGTGAAGGCAGTCCAGAACCTGATGAAGAAGCGATAGGGCAGCTACGCAGCCCACATAGGCCTCGGCTATCCGGGGCGGATAAGGAGCACCCATGAGCACTGAGACCAGTACTGAGACGCTCGAGGAAGAGAAGACCGCGGCCGCGTCCGAGGAGCCGTCTTCCGGCCAGCTTGCCACCACCGAGGAGGGCGACCTCACCTTCTCCGACGCCGATGAGGACCTCGATTCCGAGGACTCCCTCACCTTCTCCAACGGCGTCATCGAGAAGATCGTCGCCATTGCCGTGCGCGACGTTCCCGGCGTGCTTGGCATGAAGGGCGGCTTCATCAACCGCGTGCAGGAGACCTTCGGCGCGGCCGACCCCACCAAGGGCGTCACCGTCGAGGTCATGCCCGACAGCTCGGTGCGCGTGAACATCTCCGTGCTCATCGAGTACGGTGCCTTCGCCCCGCAGGTCTTCGAGGACGTGAAGAAGGTCGTCGTGAAGCAGGTCGCCGGCATGACCGGCCTCGAGGTCGGCGGTGTCAACCTGCGCATTGAAGACGTGCTAACCGCTGAGGAGTACGAGCAGATGCAGGGTGGCCACGAAGAGCTGCCTGCAGAGACGGAGTAGCGCGTGGGCCTGAGGAGCACAGTCGCATCGGGGCTTGGCCGTTTCGTGGCCTGGGGCCTGCACACTGCAGGTCGCTCGGCCTCGCAACTGCCGGGGCGCGTTGCCCTTGCCGTTGACGAGCATGCCATCGCCGATCTTGCGCCCAAGCTTTCACAAGGCGCCATCGTCGTGTGCGGCACCAACGGCAAGACCACCACAAACAACGTGCTCGCAAGTGCCGTCGAGGCAAGCGGTGCGCGGGTGCTGTGCAATCGTGCTGGCGCCAACATGGCCGCGGGCGTGGCGGCGGCCCTGCTTCCCGGCGCTTCGGCTGATTGGGCGGTGATGGAGGCCGACGAGCTCTCCACCATCAACATCCTGCCCGAGCTCAAACCCGCTTACCTTGTGCTCCTCAACCTCTTCCGCGATCAGCTCGACCGTGCCGGCGAGATTGACCGCGTGCAGGACGTTATCGTGAGTGCGCTTGCGGCCTCGCCCACTACCACGCTTGTCGCTTGCGGTGACGATCCGCTCGTGATGGGCGTGGCGCGTCGCGCCCGTGAGGCAGGCACCAAGGTGCTTACCTTCGGCATTGCCGAAGACCTCCACCTACCGGCAGACCGCGTGCCCGAGGCTCGCTTTTGCCAGGTGTGCGGCGCCGAGCTTGTCTATGACTACCGCGCCTACGCCCAGCTAGGAGCCTTCCGTTGCCCCAAGGGCGACTTCTGCCGCCCGGAGCTCACCTGGCGCGCCACCGGCGTTTCGGTGGACCGTACGGGCGTCTCGTTTGACGTCGCGGGCCAGGGCATCGAGGACTCGCTGCACGTCCATGCGAGCTTTGGCGGCGTGTACATGGTCTACAACCTGCTCGCAGCCTTCGTGGGAGCGATGCTCGCCGGAACCACGCCCGAGCAGTTCCAGGCCGCGCTTGATGTCTATCACCCCGAGAACGGCCGCCTGCAGCACTTCCGGGTAGACGGGCGCGAGGTCGTCCTCAACCTCGCCAAGAACCCCACGGGCTTTAATCAGAACATCTCGCTCATGCTTGCGGACGATCGCAAGAAGGCGGCCTTCTTCGTCATCAACGACAACTACAACGACGGCAAGGACATCTCCTGGATCTGGGACGTGGACTTTGAGCGTCTGGCCGTCGGCAGCCCCCGCGAATGCGGCGGCTATGTGGAGGAGGGAGACCTTGCGGTGGTGGCTGGTGGCCATCGCGCCGACGACGTGCGCGTCCGCATGAAGTACGCGGGCATCAGCGCCCCGGTGGCGCTCACCGTCCGTGAGGCACTCGACGCTGTGGCGGAGCTTCCGAAGGACCGCCCCTTGTACGTACTGACGAACTACTCTGCGCTCTGGCCGGCCAAGGCCGAGCTCGAGGGGATGGGTGAGCGCCTGTGAGCGAACGCACCATTCGTATCGCGCACCTCTATCCCGAGCTGCTCAACCTCTACGGTGATGGCGGCAACATCCTCGTGCTGAAGAAGCGTCTTGAGTGGCGCGGCATCGGCTGCGAGGTCGTTGAGGTGCACGTTGACGACCGTCCGAGCTTTTCTGACGTGGACATAGCCTTTATCGGGGGCGGCTCAGACCGCGAGCAGCGTATTGTCTGTGAGCACCTTCTTGCCGAGCAGGCCGAGCTTTCCGCCTTCGTGGAAGATGGGGGAGCGCTTGGTGCCGTCTGCGGCGGCTACCAGCTTCTTGGTCACTCCTACCTCATGGGCGACGAGGAGGTCGAGGGGCTTTCCCTTGTTGACCTCTACACCGATCGCGGAAGCCCCCGCCTTATTGGCAACATCGCCATCGAGAGCCGCATTTGCAGCTCGCCCATCGTGGGCTACGAGAACCATGGCGGCCGCACCCACCTGGGCAGCGACGTTGAGCCACTCGGGCGTGTAGTGCACGGCCATGGCAACGACGGCGAGAGCGGCTTTGAGGGCTGCCTGTACAAAAACGTTGTGGGCACCTATATCCACGGGCCGCTGCTACCTAAGAACCCCGGCGTGGCCGATTACCTCATCTCGCGCGCCCTTGAGCGCAAGTACGGCGATGGCGCACTCGAACCCTTGGATGATACTGAGGAAAACGCCGCAAACGCCACCATGTACCAGCGCCTTATTTCCGGCGAAGAGAAGGAATAGCCACTGGGCTGCTTCCGCCATACGTGTAACTATTTGACGTCGCTCGAGATTCGGGCGGCGTCTTTTTTTGCCCGCGGAGTACAGGCGGGGGTGCGCAGTCGCCGAAGCAAGGGTTACGGATGGCACACGCCGCGACTATTGGCGGACGGGACCGCCGGTGCTGCGATTCGAGCCGCGGGCATCACGTGGTGGTAGACGAGGAGCATTACGTGGCGATAGACGCGGGGCGCGTGCGTTATGCGATTGGCGGCTGTTGAGCGGCGCTGCCTACTCGCCCAAGAAGGCCGCTGCGTACTGGGCGGCGAGCATGGAACCGCGCACGAGAACGGACTCGTTGGGGTCGTAGTGGCAGCTGTGCTGCGGCCACACCTTGCCACAAGGGTCCGCCGTGCCACTGCCGAGGAAGACGAACACGCCGGGCTTACGGCGCAGGTACTCGGAGAAATCCTCGCCAGGCATAGAGCCCTGGTAGCTGACGAGGGATTCCTCGCCAAGCACCTCAACGGCTGCACGTCGCGCTCGCTCGCTGGAGGCCTCCTCGTTCACCACGGTGCTGTGGGCAACCTCATAGGTGAGCTCAGCGGTGCAACCATACGCTGCGGCGACATCGCTTGCCATGCGCTCCATAAGGCGGGGGATAAGCTCATGGGCGTCTTCGTGGAAGGTGCGAACCGTACCCTCCATCCACGAGCGGCCGGCCATGACGTTGCGCGCCGTACCGCCGTGGAACTGGCCCACCGTGACTACGGCCGGCTCAAAGGGGCTCATATTGCGGCTCACGATGGCTTGCAGGCTCTCCACGATGGCAGCCCCTGCGAGCACGGCGTCGGCGCCCTGGTTGGGCATGGCGCCATGGGCGCTCCTGCCCGTGACGTCAATGCGCCACCAGTCGGTGGCCGCCATGCGCGGGCCAGCCTCGACGGAGACCTTGCCGGCTTCGACATCGCTCCAGATGTGGGTGCCATACACGCCGTCAACGCCCTCGAGCACGCCGGCGGCAATCATGGTCTTGGAGCCGTCGCCGCCTTCTTCGGCAGGCTGGAAGACAAGGCGGACCTCGCCCTCAAGCTCGTCTTTTATGGCAACAAGGAGCTTGGCGGCGCCGAGCAGCATGGCGATGTGGCAGTCGTGGCCGCAAGCGTGCATGAAGCCTTCGTACTCAGAGGAGAAGGGTTCGCCGGTTTCCTCGGTAACGGGCAGGGCGTCGATGTCGGCGCGAAGCATGAGACGGCGACGGGGCGCGCCGTCAGCGTCGTAGGCACCCGGAGCGCAACCGCGGATGGTGGCGACCACGCCGGTTTTGGTGGGGCGCTCGTAGGGGATGCCGAGGGCATCGAGGTCAGCGCAGATCTGCTCGGTGGTGGCAACCTCTTGGTAGGCAACCTCGGGATGGGCGTGGTACCAGCGGCGACGATCAATTACGTAGGCGCTCGTCTCGTCTTGCGCGTGCTTGATGCGCTGTGCCACGCGCTCCTCAAGCTCGGCATCGAACGTTTCTTGCTCGCTGGGTTCCTGCGTTTGCGCTGCCATGCCACTCCGTCCTTTTGGCTTGTTTCTGGGTTGAGCCTAGCACGCCAAACAAGAAGCGGCCCCACATCCACCAAGTTGAGACGCAGATTAAACCTTTGGGAGTGGACCGGCCTTACAGGCATGCTTTTGGGCACCGACTACGTCTCGCTTGCTCTGTCAATGGGAAGGGTTGCGCCGCGTACCTCGCGTGAATTGCCCTGCTACGGTCATTCGGCGCGTCGCCTGCGGTATAGTGTCTCCTTGCGCGAATTCCCACGCTGTCTACGGGGAATTCGCCGTCTGAAGGATCGGCCGCCCGTAACGACACGGGGCGGCACAGACGAGAGGAACCACATGCAAGACACCAGCACTACGCCCGCCGTCGAGAGCCAGGTCGCGAGCGCCTTCGCCGCCGAGGCCGCTCCCATGCACGAGCACTCTATGCACACCCACACGGCTGGCGAGCTTCGTCGCGAGGACATCGGCAAGCAGGTCACGCTCACCGGTTGGGTGTGGCGTCGCCGCGACCACGGCGGACTCATCTTCGTCGACCTCCGCGATCGCACGGGCATGACCCAGTGCACCTTCGATCCCGAGCACTCCGGTGGCACCGCCTTCCACGCCGCCGAGACCATCCGCACCGAGTGGCCCATCTGCGTCCACGGCGTCGTGCGCGGCCGTGACGAGGAGACCGTCAACGCCAAGCTTCCCACCGGCGAGATTGAGGTCCGCGTCGACAGCATCGAGATTCTCAACCGCTCCAAGACCCCGCCCTTCCAGATCGAGGACGGCATCGACACCGCCGAGGACACGCGTCTTCGCTATCGCTACCTCGACATCCGTCGTCCCGAGATGATGGCCAACCTCAAGCTCCGCTCCGACTTCACCTTCGCCATCCGCGAGGCACTTCACAACCGCGCTTTCATGGAGGTCGAGACCCCGAGCCTGTTCAAGTCCACGCCCGAGGGCGCTCGCGACTTCCTGGTGCCCTGCCGCATCCAGCCGGGTCACTTCTACGCCCTGCCGCAGTCCCCGCAGCTGCTCAAGCAGCTGCTGATGGTGGGCGGCGTCGAGCGCTACTACCAGGTTGCCAAGTGCTTCCGCGACGAGGACCTGCGCGCCGACCGTCAGCCTGAGTTCACGCAGGTCGACATCGAGATGTCCTTTGTGAAGCAGGACGACGTCATGGACGCCCTCGAGGAGGTGCTCTCCGACGCCTTCGCCAAGATGGGCGTCGAGATGCCCACGCCGCTGCGTCGCATCGACTACTGGGACGCCATGGACACCTATGGCGTCGACAAGCCCGACACCCGCTACGGTATGCACCTCGTGGATGTCACCGACATCTTTACCGAGTCCAAGTTCAAGGTGTTCGCCAGCGCCGCCAACACCGAGGGCTCCGTGGTCAAGTGCATTAACGCCAAGGGTGCCGGCACCTGGGCTCGTGCCAAGATCGACAAGCTCGAGGACGTCGCCAAGACCTTTGGCGCCAAGGGTCTGGCCTGGATTGCCTTCCGTGAGGACGGCTCCATCAACAGCCCCATCGTCAAGTTCTTCTCCGACGAGGAGATGGCTGCCCTGCGTGAGCGCACCGACGCTCAGCCCGGCGACCTCGTGATGTTCGCCGCCGGCCCGCGTCTGGACTCCTGCGAGATCCTCGGCGGCATGCGTTGCCACATGGCTGACGCCCTCGAGGTCAAGCGTGAGGGCCACGACTTCCTCTGGGTCGTTAACTTCCCACTGTTCCACTGGGACGAGGAGCGCAAGGCCTACGCCGCCGAGCACCAGCCCTTCACCCTGCCCACCGAGTCCGATGTCGCCAAGATCAAGGCCGATCCGCTGGCCGCCGGCAGCTACACCTACGACTTCGTCATGGACGGCTATGAGGCCGGCGGTGGCGGTATGCGTATCCACGACGCCAAGATGCAGCTCGAGATGCTCGAGCTCCTTGGCTTCACCGAGGAGAGCGCTCGCGAGCAGTTCGGCTTCGTTATGGACGCCCTCGAGTTCGGTGCTCCTCCGATGGGCGGATTTGCTCTCGGTCTCGACCGCGTGTGCATGCTGCTCACCGGCTCCGACTCCATCCGTGAGGTCATGGCCTTCCCCAAGACCTCGAGTGGCTCCGATCTCATGAGCGACGCCCCCGGCGAGGTCTCCGGCAAGCAGCTCAAGGAAGTCAGCATCCGCCTGCTGTAGGCGACGACGCAGACGTGCGACAGGGGAGGGCCCGGTGCTTGCCGGACCCTCCCTTTTTGTGTGTTGGGAGTTCGCGGGGCGTTTTCCGCTCGACTGCCGCTTGCCGGGGCGTTCCTTCATTTGTGACGGTCCCCTTACGGAGGTGTGACGGGAGCTTGTTGGAGGCTTCCTAGTATCTAATTCGTGCGCGCGAATTAACGGATATAGATACAGAAGGAGCATCGCAATGAAGTTCAAGCATGCGCTTGTGGCCATCGCGTCGACTGCCCTCGTGGCTGCACCCGTGGCCCTGCCTGCCATGGCCCTGGCCGAGGAGGCTTCCGAGGGCGACGCCATCGTGGCCACGCAGGAGGCCAGCGGCCCGCAGGTGGTTCTCAAGGATGTCACTATTAACGCGAGCCAGCTCAAGAGCAACCTCTACCAGCTCAAGAACCAGCTCAAGAGTCTTATGCTTGTATCGGCAACCAAGGATGGCCGTGACATTACCGGGATGATCGAGGCTGGCTTGGGCAACTTCTCAGCCACCCTTGCGAACAAGACTCCCGGTACCTACGACGTCCCGTTCTACTACGGTGGCTCGGACCTCGTGGGCACCGCCAAGCTCACCGTCACCGACTCGTCTGCCGATGCGGCGCCCAAACTAACGGACGCGGATGTGGCTGCCGCGCACGGCGGCGTGTTGCTGACGGTCATGGGCCAGGGCGTCACGAACGAGCCGAACGCGCTTCCTGCGGGCTCCTTCTCCGTCGGCGCCGCGCGCAAGGGCGCGGACGACGCCTGGTACACGGATGTGACGATCAACTCGGCTGCCATCGACGTCTATTACAAGCCCCTCGTGCCGCCCGTGGTGCAGGACAAGGTTGCCTATGACGCCGGCGCCTCAAGCCTCACGGCCACGTTCAAGTACGACGCGACTGCCCAGAAGTGGGTCGTCGAGACGCCTGCAAAGGTGACGTTCAGCGTGACGCTTGCCAAGAGCGGCACCTTCGAGTTCGCGGACTCCGCCACGGTTGCCCCGAGCGACGTCAAGGGCCTCTCCACCGACAAGCTCATTGCGCTCATCAAGGAGAAGCTCGTCGAGAAGGCCGAGGTCAACGGCGAGTCCGTTGTGAACGCCTATGGCTTTAAGGTCATGCTGGGCACGCAGCTCCGCGACCTGCAGGACGGCAAGGCCGGTACGTACTCCATCAGCTTCATGTACGACGGCGACGGCTACAACAACGAGGTCGTGGGCGCTGCGACGCTCGTCGTAAAGGAAGCCGAGCAGCCTGCCGAGCCGACAACGCCTACCTCTCCCACGACGCCGGCTGCCACGACCAGCAACGGCGGAAACACCACCGACAGCGGCAACGCCACCGACGCGAAGAAGACTGCCAAGGCTGCCAAGAAGGCCCTTCCCCAGACCGGCGACGATGCGCTGGTCATCACTGGCCTGTTCGGTGCCGCCGGAGCTGCGACCGCAGCCCTGGGAGCCGCTGCCAAGCGCCGCGGGTAAGCTCGCTAGTCTCATCCGTCTTGGGAACAACCCCGGGCCGCTCCTCTGCGCGAGGGGCGGCCCGTTTTTTATGTCCAAATCTCGTTCCGTGGCAGTTTTTGCCTCGAGCGTGCGCTCCGTTCGGTTGGGGATGCCTGGGCAGGTGGCCCCAAGTTCATGTCGGTTCAGGCCGCTAGCGGTGGCGAGCCGACCCATGGGGTCGAATGCGAGTTCCGCACGAGCCGAAGGCCACTTAATGTGGCCTTCGTGCGAGCAGGACTGTCTGAGCAGGCGACCCCATGGGTCGGTCGCCCGGCTTAGGGATGCGTAAGCAAACCGACGGGATTCGCCAGCAAGCTCGAAGGCTACTCCGCCTTGCGCTCGGCGTTGCGGATGGCGCCCCTGCGGTAGGCCTTGAGGGTCTCGGAGAGCTCGGCGTGGATGGAGAGGTACTCGGTCACGAGCAGCACGAACAGGATGCACATGACGATGAGGTAGCCCAGCACGGCGCCGGGGAGGCCGGTGAAGCCGATGAGCAGCGGCGGCACGAACAGAGAGAAGCCCAGCGTGAGCAGGTAGACGCGGGTGACGGCCTTCTGACGGCGCAGGACCGTGATGATCTGGTAGAGAAAGTCGATGGCCGCGCAGACGCCGCCTGTGGCGACCATGACGTAGCAAAGCCCGCGGAACTGCTCGAAGTCTACGCCGTACAGGAAGCTCATGATCGGAATGCCAATGGTGCCCATGAAGGCGGCGACGCCGGCGGTGAGGGCCACGATGATGGCCAGAACCACGAGCACGATGATGTCGAAGCGGCCGCGGCGGTCGGGGTCCTGCCAAATCTCGGCAAGGCGCATGAGCTGCGGCTTATAGATGAAGCCAATCACCATGATGATGATGTGGGCGGGGGAGAACAGCGCGTTGAAGTAGAGCTGGTTGTCGTAGGAGAGCACGCCTTCCATCGAGAACTTCGGCATGTTGTCGATGAGGTTGTAGAGGAACAGCGCCACGAACAGCGGGAAGCACTGCACGAGCAGATCCTTGACGCCGGCGATGGTGAGCCTTGCGCCCTTGGGCGTCTCGAAGAAGGTGAGCGGCAGCGTGAACAGGACGAAGGACGCAACGGAGGCAATGCCCATGGCCACGCCTGCGGCCCCGATGCTCTTGGTGATGAGAATCACGACGCTGTAGGCCACGATGACGGCAGTCGAGCGAATGGTTTGCGAGATGCCGGCGAGATAGAGCTTGTCCATCTGCTGCAGGCGCCCCTCGTAGACGTCCGCCAGGCCGTCGATGGCGCGGTAGCCGAACATGCCCATGCATAGCGTGAACATCTGCGAGTCATAGCCCCTGAACTGGCAGTACAGAAGGCCTAGGAGCATCATGGCCGCGCAGGTGATGACGCGGCAAGCCTGGTAGTCGGAGAAGGAGTGGCGCTCAGCGATGTCGGAGACCTGGAAGGTGCGTACGCCGTAGTTGGCGATGTAGAGAAGCAGCGTGCCGGTGACGAAGGCCATGGAGAAGCGGCCTGCCGCCTCGACGCTGATGAGCTGCGTGGTGACGATGGAGAGGATGGGGAAGACTACGCCCCAGGCGCCAAGGCCGACGGAGTTCCAGATGTAGTCCTGCGTGGTGTTGTGTGCGGCGTACTGCTCGGTCTGGCTCGAAAGCGAGCCGGAGTAGACGGCCCCGATGAGGCGGTTCCACCAGGCGCCAACGATGGCGGCGACCTTGCTCTGCTTGCGCGGACGGCGGGGCTTCTTCTCTGCCTGCTGGGAGCCGCGAGAGTGCCTGCGAGCGCGACGCTCCTGCGCTGGGTCGTCATAGGCAGGCTGGCTCATGCCACCTTCCTGCGCATAGCCCGGGGCGTCGCCCTGTGAATAGCGGGCTCGCCTGTTGCCGCGCGGGCGCTCCTGCGTCTCTCGGTCATGCTTCTTGCCAAACGGGTTTTTCACGCCCAGCCCCTCTCGTAGGTCCGAATTCTCATTCTACCCAAGCGAGAGGTCTCCCCTCATTTAGCCTCGCCGTACTGTTGCTACTCTGCGGACTTGAGGGCGCCGACCATGTCGATGCGGTCGATACTCGGGCGGCAGATGACGGTTACGACCAGGGCAAAGACAAGCGAGAGGGCGCAGGAGTAGAGGTAGCTCACGGGCGCAATCTCCACGGCAAAGTACATCGAGGGCATGTTGAGCACGTAGGTGAGGGCGTGGCCGAGCAGCGTGCCGAGTGGGATGCCGACGATGGTGCCGATAAGGGCCAGGATGAGCATCTCCTTGTTGATGTAGGTGCGCACCTCGCGCTTGCGGAATCCGAGCACCTTGATGGTGGCAAGCTCACGCTCGCGCTCCGAGACGTTGGTGGTGGAGAGCGTGAACAGCACCACAAAGGACAGGCCCGCGGCCAGGCCCGTGATGAGAACGATCACGTAGTTGATGAGCATGAAGTTGGAGCTGAAGTCGCGGATGCCCTCCTGGGTGCTCGTGACGGAGAGGAAGGTGGTGTCGCTGGCAAGCTTCTCCTTGTAGGCGATTTGGGCGTCGGCATCGCCTGTGAGGTTAACGGCCAACGCGTTTGCCTCGAGCTTTTTGTCGAAGAGGGTTTCGTAGGTGTTTTGGGTCATGTAGACGCAGTCGCCCAGGTAGCTCATGACCACGTGGCTCACCGTGGCCTCGGCATAGCTGAGCGTGGTGTCTTGCAGGCTCACCTCGCTGCCGGTGCCAAACCCAAGGACGGTCGAGGCGCTCTTGGTGGCGAGTACCGAGCCGTCTGCGGTGGCCTCCTCCAGCGTGAGATGCTCACCGGATTCGGTGCACAGGTTGATGTAGCCGTCGAGCGAAAAGTCGTCCGGGACAACGATGAGCTGGACCGTGGCCTTCTTGCCGTTGTGCTCGAGAGTGACGTTCTCGACGCGCAGGCTCGTGTAGCCCGCTACCTCAGAGTCGCCGGTGAGCCGCTTGGCGGCGGCCTCGAGGTCGTCGGGCTGGGTCACGGCGAGCAGGTCGTAGGAGGTGATGCCCTCGCGGCTGCTGTCGCCGTACTGGTTGGGGCACAGGGCCAGCACCGTGTCGTGGATGGCAAAGCCGGCAATCATGAGCGCCGTGCAGCCGGCCACGCCAAATACGGTCATGGCCAGACGCTTCTTGTAGCGGAAGAGGTTGCGTGCGGTGACCTTGTTGAGGAAGCTCAGGCGGCTCCAGATGGGGCGGATGCGCTCGAGCAAAATGCGCTTGCCGGCCTTGGGGGCGCGAGGGCGCATGAGCTGCGCAGGCTGCTCGGCCAGTTCGCCGCGGACGGTGAGGGCGCTGGCAGCTCCGATGCCGATGATGAACATACCGGCCGCAAGGGCGCAGAGCGCCGCGTTGAAGTGCAGGGTGAAGGCCGGGAAGACGTACATCACGGCAAAGACCTGGAAGAGGAACTCGGGAAGCGCCACAAAGCCGAGCAGGCTACCGATGGCGCAGCCTGTGATGGCGGCCGCGGCCGTGTAGGCAACGTACTTGGCCATGATTGCGCGCCTGGGGTAGCCGAGGGCCTTATACAAGCCGATGAGCTCGCGGTCTTCCTCGACCATGCGTGTGGCCGTGGTGAGCGACATCAGGATGGCCACCGTGAGGAAGATGGCCGGGAACACGGTTCCGATGACCTCGATGGAGCTGGCGTCCGAGTCGATGGACGAGAAGCTCGAGATGGCCGAGCGATCCTGGACGTACCAGGTTGCGGTGCCGATGTCGGCGAGCTTGGCGCGGGCGTCGGCGATTTTCTGGAGCGCCTCGGCCTTCTGGCGCTCGTATTCCTCGCGGTTCTCGTCAATCTCGGCCTGGCCCTCGTCGACCTGGCTCTGGGCGTCTGCAAGCTGGGCTTCGGCCTCGGCAAGCTTGGCCTCGAGCTGGGCACGGGTGGCCACGAGCGTGGCCTGGCCATCCTCGAGCTCGGCGTAGCCGGCGTTGATTTGAGCCTGGGCCTGCTCGATGGCACCGCCGGCGGCAAGCGCGGCTCGGGCGGTCTCGACCTGGGCGCGGGAGAGGTTGAGAGCGGCTTGGCCCTCCGCGAGCTTCTGGGCGCCGGCGGGCAGGGCGTCGAGTTGCTCTACGAGCTGGGCGAGCTGCGCTTTGTAAGGGTCCGGCAGAGCGTCGATGTAGCCCTTAAGGGCATCCGCCTGCGCTTGGACGGCACTGACGAAGGCCGTACTTGCGGCGGCAGAACTCTGCCCGTCGGTTGCGGTCACCACGGCGTCCCACTGCTCCTGCGGCCAGCTAAGGGCATAGGCCTCGGCACTAGGCAGGGCGCTTAAGGCCTGGTTGATCTGTGCAATGCCGTCCTGGTACTGCGTGATGCCCGCGTTAAGTTGGGAGACACCCTCGTCATAGGCGGCGATGCCCTCTTCGGCCTGCTGCTTTTGACTGTTGAGCTCGGCCTGGGCAGACGCGAGCTGGTTGCGCCCATCGTTGATCTGCGCCTGGGCGCTGGCCAGTTGGTCGAGGGCGCTTTCCTTTTGGTTCGCGAGCTCGGCTCGGCCGCTCTCGATTTGGGCCACGGCGTCGTCGATGGTCTTCTGAGCCTCGGCAAGCTTGTCATCAACCTTCTGGAACTGGTCGTTGGCGCTCTTCTCGGCGTCATCGATCTGCGCGTTGCCGTCGTCGGTGATCTCTTGCTCGCGGGCGGCCTCGCGAGTGGCCTTGATGGCCTCGGCCTCGGAGGTCACGTCGTCAACGAGGGTCTGGTATTCGTCCGAGAAGCACGAGAGCTCCTCTGCGCCGGAAACTCGCAGGTAAACAGCCGTATAGGCGCTTGAGGTAGCAGCCTCGTCGGTGACGAAGAAGCCATACTTGGCGCCAGTGGCCCTAAACGAGCTCGAGCCGTTCTTGGCGGCAACGCTCATCGGGTCAATAACGGAGGCGACGATGGTGTAGGTGTGGCGGGCGAACAGCTCGGTGCTCTCCCCATTGCTGGTTGAGTCGCCGAGGTCGTCAAAACGGCCCTCGTAAGCGTCGGTGAGAAGGTCGGTGACCTGCTCGTCGGTGAGGGTGCCGTAGCGCGTAAGGTCGAGCCCGTCGTTGATGGCGGCGCGGGCGATGTCGGCGGCCGTGAGGTCTGCGAGCAGCTCGCGCTCGTCGTCCGAAAGCTCGATGTCATCGCCTTCGTTGATCTTATCGAGCAGCTCTTGGGCCTTCTCTTCCTGCTGCTCCTGCTCGTCGTTTGCGGCCCAGGCATCCTCGTCGGTGTCGACGCCGAAGGTCAGGGTGTCGCCGAGGCGCTTGCCCGTGGCCTCGAGGTACTCGGCGGTGACGGCCACCTCGCCTGAGGCGGAAGGCAGGCGGCCCTCAACAAGATAGGGGACGTTCATGCCGTCCTTGGCAAAGGAGCGAACATCTACCGAGGTCAATGCGTCGCCAACCTCGGTGTAGGCGGTTTCGGAGTAGGAGCCTTCGGCCTCGGCGACGCCCTCGAGCGCGCCCAGCGCCTCGACGTCTGCATCGGAAAGGCCCAGGGTGCTCTGCACGCTCACGTCATAGAGCTTCTGAGTGTCGTAGAACTCGTCGGCAGAAAGGCGCAGGTCGTCGCAGGCGATGGTGAGGCCCACGAGCATGGTGACCCCCAGCACGCAGATGGCTGCGATGGCGGCGAAGCGGCGCTTGCTTGCGCTGATGGTTCTGAGCGTATCCGTGACGATGGCTGGACGCATGGGCCTGACTTTCCGTGCTTGTGCTCGTATGGGGTCGCGACGCGGATTTGCTTCTTGCTAACGCGTGTGGGCTACGAGCTTCGGGCTGGTGTGTGGACTGCGAGCTTCTTGCTGGTGTGTGGGCTAGGAGTGCTGGACTGCTTCTTGCTGGTGTTTACGGAGCGTGCGCGTCGGGTTGATCTTTGCTGATGCGTGCGGGTTACGGTCGGTGGCCTGGACTTGCTTGCTCGGACGTTGCGTTTTGGCTGCTCCCTGCTAGGCGTCGGGTTTAGCTGCCTTTGCGGCTTGAGGCGCCGGGCCATTGGTTCGCGCTTTGAAGCGCTTCCCACTCCTGTTTGGCGGCTCTACCACTCGATCTGGCTGATTGGGGTGGGGGAGGGATTGCAGCTCATCTCGGTGACCTTGCCGCTCTTGAAGCGGATGAGCCTGTCTGCCATGGGGGCGAGCGCCGAGTTGTGTGTGATGAGCACGACGGTGATCCCGTCGGCTCGACAGGTGTCTTGCAGAAGCTGGAGGATTTGCTTGCCCGTTTGGTAGTCGAGCGCGCCGGTGGGTTCGTCGCAGAGCAGGAGCTTGGGGTTCTTGGCAACGGCGCGCGCGATTGACACGCGCTGCTGCTCGCCGCCCGAGAGCTGGGCCGGGAAGTTCGCGAGTCGCTTGCCGAGCCCGACTTTCTCAAGCGTTTCGCGAGCGTCGAGCGAATCGGGGCAAATCTGGGCCGCAAGCTCGACGTTCTCTAGCGCGGTGAGGTTGGGCACGAGGTTGTAGAACTGGAAGACGAAGCCTACGTCAGCGCGGCGGTACTCCACAAGCTGGGCCTCTGAGGCGTTCGTGATGTCGCGTCCGTCAACGACGACGCTGCCGGAGGTGGCCGTGTCCATGCCGCCAAGAATATTGAGCGCCGTGGTCTTGCCCGCGCCCGAGGCGCCCAGCACCACGGCCAGCTCGCCCTTCTCTACGCAGAACGAGGCTCCATCCAGGGCGTTTACCTGCGTCGAGGCGGAGCCGTAGCTCTTCACGACGTCCTTGAATTCGATATAGGCCATGCTGCCGCTCCCATCGAAGTGCGCTAGTACCTCGATTATAGGCGGCAACACCGCAGCTCGCCACAACAGTTCGCCGCGGCTAACAATCATGTTCTAGCGAGGGCA
>CAVHWW010000122.1:0-20971 GCA_963639715.1 Acutalibacteraceae bacterium | reverse complement strand
CGAGGGTAGGCTCGTAGCCACGGCCGGCACCGCGGGTGGGCGCAAGTACCTCGCCACGCTGCCGTTCGACCTGGTGAGCAACGCCGACGAGTTCGAGGCGGGCGGCATGCGCATCCGCACCTTCCCCACCTCCCACGACGTGGCCGACCCCTTCGGCCTGCGCTTCGATTGCGAGAAAGACGGCCAGGTAGATGCCCTGGGCTACTGCACCGACACGGGCACGCTGGGCGAGCGGGCGCTCGAGCTGCTCCGTGGCGTTCGCATCCTCGCGCTCGAGAGCAACCATGACAAGCAGATGCTCGCCAAGGGCCCCTACCCTGCCTTTCTCAAGGAGCGCGTGGGCGGAGACCAAGGCCACCTCTCCAACGACCAGGCAGCAGAGGCGCTCACCACTCTCGTCGGCCCCGATACCGAGACCGTTATCGCCATGCATCTCTCGCAGGAGAACAACCGGCCAAGCATCGCCGTGCGCACCATTGCGGCCGCCCTTGGCGCCCAAGCCGCCAACGACACCTTTACCGAGGCCCGCACGCCCGACGGCGCCCTCACCATCTGCGCCGCTGGCCAAGACCGGCCGATGAGCATCTGGTAGGCAAACTCGTAGCGGCCAACGTCGGATAGCGCGGAGCATAGGGGCACATGTCATAGGAACCTGCCGCCAGGCGACGCCCTGTCAGCCAACAGCAAGCATCCGCCACCACCGGCACCCACAACCGCATCCCAAACACAAGAAGCCCCGACGACCACATGGCCACCGGGGCTTCGGCGTTACGCATAAAACCGCAGTTTACTTAGAGGTCGTGCCCGAATTCGAGGTGTCGTCGCCGCTGTCATCGGCCGTGGTCGGCTCGGGATCGGGAGTCGTGGTGACCGGCTTGGCCTCGGGACCCTTAGAGACGTTAAGGGTGATCGTGGTGTTCTTGCTCTGGGTGCCCGTGGGGCTCTGGCTGATAACGAAGCCCTTGTCGAAAGAGTCGCTGTACTGCCAGTTCACCTCGATGTTCGTAAAGCCGGCGTTGTTGAGCTCGCTCTGTGCGGTGGTGTAGTACTCGCCAGAGTGGTCGCCCGCGTCCACCGTGCCAACACCAGAGGAGAGGTGGTACGTGATGGTGTCGCCCTCCTTGGCGTCGGAACCGGCGGCCTGATCCTGGGAAGCGACCTTACCGTTCTCGATCTTATCGTCCTCGACGGAGTCGCCCACGGCGCCCACGAGCTTGACCTTGGCAAGCGCCGCTTCGGCCTCACTCGGCGTTAGGCCCTTGAGGTCGGGAACCGAGACGGTAGCCGCAGGCTGCTTGCCCTTGGAGAAGACGAGCTTGACCTTGGTGCCCTTGCTGCACTCGGTGTCGCGAGCGGGGTCCTGGCTGATGAGCTTGCCCTCGTCAATCTCGTCGCTGTAGGCCTCGGAGGTGCTCACAGAGAAGAAGCCATCGCCGTACTCGGCAAGCTTAGCCGTGGCCTCGTCCTTGGTCATGCCCTCGAGGTTGGGCATGAGCTGGGTGGCCGTGGACTTGTTGCCGGTGAGCGCAAAGACGGCACCGGCCACAAGTGCGATGGCCACGATCACACCGATGACGATGGCCGCAACCTTGCCCTTGCCCGAACCGCTCTCCTCGGGCTCGGCGGCGTGGCTGCCCTGAACGGTGGAGATGCGGGTGGCCGTGGTCTGCATGGGAACGGCAGCGGCGCGCGGCATGGCCTGGGTGCCGCCGGCAACCGGCTGGCGGTTCATGGCCGTGGTGGGCGCGGCCGAGATAAGCGAGGTGGCCTCGCCGAGGTTCACGATGCGGCCGGCAAGGTAGTCGTTCAGCACACGACGCAGCTCGTCGGCGGTCTGGAAGCGCTCGGCCGGGTTCTTGCGCATGCACTTGAGGATGATGCCCTCGAGCGTGGCGTCGATGTTGGGGTTGACCTGGCTGGGCGGCATGGGCTGCTCGTTGACCTGCTTGAGGGCAACCGAGATGGCGTCGTCGCCGTCAAACGGCACGCGACCGGTGGCGGCCTCGTACATCACCACACCGAGCGAGTAGAGGTCGGACGTGGGGCCAAGCTCCTTGCCCTGCGTCTGCTCGGGCGAGACGTAGTGGGCGGTGCCGAGCACGGAGTTGTCGGCCGTGAGGTGGCTGTTCTTGGCGCGAGCAATGCCGAAGTCCATCACCTTGATGTTGCCGTTGGGCTGCACCATGATGTTCTGCGGCTTGATGTCACGGTGGATGATGTCGTGCCTGTGTGCCTCGGAGAGGGCCTGGCAGATCTGGGAGCCGATCTGGGCCACCTTGCGGCAGTCGAGCGCGCCGTGCTTCTTGATGCCGCTCTTGAGATCAGTACCGCGCAGGTACTCCATGACGATGTAGTAGGTGTCACCGTCCTTACCCCAGTCATAGATCCCCACGATGTAGGGGCTCTGGAGCGCGGCGGCGGCCTGGGCCTCCTGCTTGAAGCGAGCAGCGAAGGAGGGGTCGGCAGCGTACTGCGGCAGCATCATCTTGATGGCGACGGTGCGGCCCAGCACCTGGTCGAGGCCGCGATAGACGGTCGCCATGCCGCCGATGCCAATCTTGTCCTGAACGGCGTATCGCCCGCCGAGTAGCTTGTCTGCCATTCTTGCTCCCATCAAGATTCGCGCACGCGCGCGTTGCTTCCATCATGCCATCAATCGCGCCCTCGTTGGAGGTCGCCTTCGTTTCTCGCTAGCTCATTACTGCGTCCCTTGGGCCTGCGCGTTGAGCGACTTGGAAAGGACCTGTCCCGCAAGGCGAGCAGCCAGGCCGCTCACGTCATCGGTGTCGGAGCCCTCAACGCACACCGAGATGGCGAGCGTGGGGTTGTCGTAGGGCGCAAAGCCAATGAAGGTCGAGTTAATCTGCCCGCCGGCGACCTCGGCCGTACCGGTCTTGCCGGCCACGCGCGCGCCGTAGACCTGGGCTGCCTGGCCCGTGCCGTTCTGCACGACGTCGAGCATGGCCTCCTTGACCTGCGCGGCCGCCTCAGCGGAGATGGCCTGGCCCAAGCTGCGGGGCTTGGTGGTAGTGACCGTGACACCCTCAGGCGAGAGCACGTGGTCGACGACGTAGGGGTTCATCACGGTGCCGTTGTTGGCGATGGCCGCGGCGATGACGGCGTTCTGCATCACCGTAGTCTGCGGACCCGCCGGGCTCTCGTGCTCGCCCACCGGCTGGCCGGCGCCAGCCCACGCGGTCTCCCACTCGGTCATCTCGTCGGCATTGGGCATGAGCGAGGCCACGGTGGTGAAGTCCTGGCCAAGCGTGGTGCCATAGCCAAAGGCCTTGGCGTAATCCACGAGCGTGGAGGCGCCGAGCTGCGTGGCAAGCTGGCCAAAGGCCGTGTTGGCGCTGTGGGTGAAGGCCTCGCGCAGGGTCGTGGTGCCGAATTCCTCGTTAGAGACGTTCGTGACCGCGGCGCCGCCGATGTCGATGCTCGCAGGCGCGTCAATCTCGCTGTCGAGCGTGGAGAGGCCGGAGTTGATGGCCGCCGCCAGCGTCACGACCTTGAAGGTGGAGCCAGGCGTGTACAGCGCGGCCGTGGAACGGTCGACCAGCTCGCCGCTGCCGTCTCCACTCGAGATGATCTCTGAGATCTGGTCGTAGGAGAAGGTGGGCGAAGAGGCCTTGGCGAGAACCGCTCCGGTGGAGGGGTCGAGCACGACGATGGCGCCGGTGTGGCCCTCAAGTGCCTCCTCGGCTGCCTGCTGGATGCGCGAGTCGAGCGTGAGCACCACCGAGTTGCCCGGCTGCGAAACGCCGGCCAGCGAGTAGAGCGCATTCTGCCAGTTGGAGTAGTCAGCGTGGCCGGTGAGCGAGTCATTCATGGACGCTTCGACACCGGTGGCGCCGTACTGGGTTGAGAGATAGCCCACCGTGTGGGAGGCCAGCGACCCCTGCGGGTAGGTGCGCACGTAGGTACCATCGGCTTGCTTGAGCGATTCAGCGAGCGTCACTCCGTCGGAGGTGAGGATGGCGCCGCGCTGTACGTAGGCGCTCTTGGCGATGGTGTGGTTGTTGTTCGACATCTGCTGGTAGTCGGCGGCCTTAATCACCTGGATGTAGGTGAGGTTGGCGATAAGCGCAGCGAACAGCAGCGTGAAGAAGGTCACGAGCAACGTAAGGCGGTTGCCGAGCGCAACGCGTCCGAGGACGCCGCCCTCGGCGGTGCCAAGGCCAAAGTGGGCGCGGGCGTGCTGGCCCTGGACCACAGGCGCGGAGGCCGCGGTGGCGCCGGGAGCCAGAAGCGGGCTCGGCGTGGCGCTCGTGCCCTCGCCCACCGGCAGCTGGGCGCGGCCCGTGCCCTCGTCACCGGCGCGCAAAAGCAGGCCGACGATGATGAAGCTCGAGAGCAAAGACGAACCGCCCTGGCTCATGAACGGCAGGGTGACGCCGGTAAGGGGCAGAAGGCGCGTGACGCCGCCCACGATGATGAAGGCCTGGAAGGAAAGCGACGCCGTGAGGCCCACGGCCGTGAAGGCACTCATGTCGCTCTTGGCGCGGGCAGCCGTGGTGAGGCC
This sequence comes from Acutalibacteraceae bacterium, assembly GCA_963639715.1. GTDB lineage: Bacteria > Actinomycetota > Coriobacteriia > Coriobacteriales > Atopobiaceae > Parolsenella. The sequence continues at coordinate 16,449 of CAVHWW010000122.1, read as the reverse complement.
GCGCACGGCAAGCAGCATGAACAGAAGCAGGATGGCCGAGCCGCCGAGCAGGCCCATCTCCTCGCCGATGGCCGAGAAGATGAAGTCGCTCTTCACCACGGGGATGAGGGTGGGCATGCCCTTGCCGATGCCCGAGCCTACTAGCCCTCCGTCGGCAAGCGAGTAGAGCGACTGCACGATCTGCAGGCCCGAGCCACTCGCATCCTTAAACGGGTCGAGCCAAATCTGGATGCGCACGCGCACGTGGTTGAAGCACATGTAGCAGAACACTCCGCCGATGGCGAGAAGCGCCAGGCTCACGACCACGTAGCCAATGCGTCCCGTCGCCACGTAGAGCATGACAACGAAGATGGTGAAGAAGATGAGAGCGCTGCCGAGGTCCCTCTCGAACACGACCACGAGCAGGCTCATGCCCCACATCACAAGCATGGGCAGCAGCATGCGCAGGCGCGGCAGCGTAAGCGGCCCCACCTTGTGCGAGGAGGCCGAAAGCAGCTCGCGATTCTCGGAGAGATAGGCCGCGAGGAACAGGACGATGAGGATCTTGGCAAGCTCGCCAGGCTGGAAGGAGAAGCCGCCAACGCGAATCCACAGCTTAGAGCCATAGATCTCCGTGCCGAAGATGGCAGGCATGAGCAGCAGCGCCACGCCGGCAAGGCCCATCGTGAACTTGTAGTCCTTGAGTCTGTCGAGGTTTGGCACAAAGGCCAAGGTCGCCACCATCGCCGCCACCGAGACGAACAGCCACACCACCTGGCCCACGGCGTCTTCGGGCGCAAGGCGCGTCACGAAGGTGATGCCGATGCCCGAGAGGATGAAGACGATGGGCAGGATAGCCGGGTCGGCGCCGGGCGCCAACAGGCGAATGGCAACGTGGGCCGCCACGAAGGCGACCATAAGGCCGATGGGCACGCTCAGCGTCTCGAGCGAGAGCGCCGCGCCCGTGTTGGTGACGTACATGGAGTAGAGCAACAGCACCGGCACGGCACCAGCGATGAGCAGCAAAAGCTCGGTTGCTCGGCGAGAACCACCCTGATGCGCCATGGCTACTCGCCTCCCTCGGTCGTAGCTGCTCCGGTATCTGCCGCCTCGGGGCCCGATGCGCCCGCGGCGCTGCCAACCGAGCCATCCGTACTATCAGACGAAGCGTCCGAAGCGGTCTTCTCCGCGCTTTCGTGGTCCTTCTCGATCTGCTCGGCGTAGGCGTTGACCGTGTTGGCGGCCTCTTCCTCGCTTGCGACGGAAATGCCGGCCGCAAGCTGGTGGCGCGTGGCCTCGGGCAGGTCCTGCAGGTTCACGTCGGTGGACTGAACGAGGCTCGAGAGGCGCATTCCCATAAACGAGCTGTTGATGCCTTGGTAGATACCCACCTTGCCATCATTGACGCCCACGTACCACGAGGTGCGAATCACGATGCTGAGCACCAGCGCGCTTGCCACGGCAACGGCGGCGATCCCGGCAAGCCAACCGAGGATGGCGCGCTTACGCGCAAGGCGGCGAGCCTCCTCGCGGCCGTCGCTCACCACGTCAATGGTGATGACCGAGACGTTGTCGTGGCCACCGGCCGCCAGGGCCTCGGCCACGAGATGGTCGGTGCAGTCGATGGGGGTAGCCGAGCTCACGGCCAGCGCCTCGATAGTACTGTCGGGCACCATCGACGAAAGGCCGTCGGAGCAGACGATGACGCGGTCTCCACGCTCAACGTCGAGCTGGAAGTGATCGGCGTACATGTCCGGGTCGCTGCCCAGCGCTCGGGTGATGATGGAGCGCGAGGGGTGCACGCGAGCCTCGTCAGCCGTAATCTCGCCGGCGTCGACAAGCTCCTCCACATAGGAGTGGTCATGCGTGATGCGCACGAGCGTGCCCGCATGCAGCAGGTATATGCGGGAGTCGCCCACGTGGGCGACGGCCATCTTGGTTCCCTCGATGACGCAGCAGCTGGCCGTACAGCCCATGCCCGCCTTGCCCTCGCCATTGGCGGCGCCCATGATCACGGCCTCGTTAGCCGCCTCGATGGCGGCGCCGAGCAAAGCGTCATCTGCCGTGGTGGGAGCGTTGCTTGCGATGGTGCGCACGGCGATGGAGCTCGCCACCTCACCGGCAGCGTGGCCGCCCATGCCGTCGCAGACGCCAAAGAGCGGGTTTCTCGCGAGATAGGAGTCCTCGTTGTGGCCGCGAACCAGGCCGATATCGGTGCGAGCGGCCCACGACAGGCGCGTGTCAGCGCCCATCTCGACGCCGCCGCCCTCTCGCGCGTCCAGGTCGAACGGCAGAGGATGCGGCGCGGGCGAAGAAGGCCTGCGGTGCGGGCGCAGCGAGCTCGCGCTCACGTGCGGCAGACGCCTCATCTGCGGCAGCGGTCCGGTCGAGCTAGTCTGTGCGCCGTCTTGCTGGGCTTGTCCGAGAGACTCGCTCATCGGCGGCTCACCCTCATGACTACGTCTCCGACCTGCACCTCATCACCGTCACGCAGGGTGACCGGGTCGACGATGCCACGTCCGTTCACGAGCGTGCCATTGGTGGAGTGCAGGTCCTCAAGCACGAGCGCCGGGCCCTGGAGGGTGAAGCGCGCGTGCGTGGAGCTCACGAAGGGCTCGGCGATAACGATGTCGCTCGAAGGCGAGCGGCCCACGATGACGGGACCGAGCATGTCGACGTGCAGGCCGCGCAGCTGACGCGGGCCCTTATCGACGTCGAGGCACCAGATGGCGGGATCCTTGCGCTGGCCCTTCACAAGGCCGATGCCCGTCCTCATCACGATGAAGAGGAACAGGTACAAGACCACGACAAGGGCAATACGCCCCATGAACAGGACGAGGTCGATCATCTGTTAGTTCTCCCGGAACTCGAGGTTCGTGAGGCCCAGGGTGATGAGGTCGCCGTCACGAAGGCCGCACTCGTCAATGTCGACGTCGTTCACGAGCGTGCCGTTGGTGGAGTTAAGGTCGCGGATGCGCCAGCCCTGGCCGTCGAAGGACAGCTCGGCGTGGGCGCGGGAGACGTTGGGGTCGTGCAGCACCACGCCACCAGGCGTGCGCTCGCGGCCGATAACGACGCGCGGGGCCGCGGCAGTGAAGGTACGGCCGCTCTTGCGGTCGATGAGCAGACAGGTAATGGGGGCTGCGGCAGGAGCCGGAGCAGCGGAGGCCACGCGAACGGTCTGCGGGGCAGCGACCTGCTGGGCTGCAGCACCAGCCGCGACGCCGGCGCCGGCAAGACCGGCGGCCGCCTGCTGAGCGGGAGCGGCCTGGGCCGCGGCGGCGCCACGGGCAATCAGGGCGTTCTCGGCGTCCATCACGGCCTCCTGCGGCAACACGTCGAGACCCGCGGCGGAGTCCTGCGGGGCAACGAGAGGCTGGGGCTGGAAGGCCGAAGCCGCCGGAGCCGCCGCGTTGATGGGCTGCATAGGCTGGATGGGCTGGAAGTTGCCGCGGCCGCCGTTCATGCTTGCGGCGCCACCGAGGCCGCCGCCAAGCGAGGGGTCGGCGCCCAGGAAGCGAGACTCCTCCTCGCGCAGTCGATTGAGCGTCGAAGCATCGACGTTCTCGGCAAAAACGGAGAAGTGACCGCTCTTAAGCGAGGGGTCGGCCATGAAGCGCACGAGGGGCTTACCCACGAAGACGTAGCCCTTACCCTGGGCCTGGCCCTCGATGAACTGCGCGGTCTCGGAGGTGAGCTGCGGGTAGAGCGGACGCATGGTGATGTCGTCCTCGCTCGAAACCAGGATGGTGTAGAGGGCAGGTGCGGTATCCACGCCGTTGACGACGAAGGTCTCGGCCTCCATCTCGCGGGCGGCCTTCTTGGCGAGCTTCTTGAAGGAGAAGGGGGCCGTGCGACCCTGCGCGGTGGCGCCGAAGAGGCTTCCCACGCGCTGCTCAAAGACGTTCAGAAAGTTCACGTCACTCATCCTCCCAGGTGTTCGGAATTGGGCCGAGACCGGCGACGGTGATGGTCATAAGTAGTGAACAGCCTACCGCAACTGCTATGTCGCCAACGTTAGGGACGCCCCATAACCCGCCATTCTCCACTCTGAGCGCAACTAGCCAAGACGCGACCAAGATGGTTGCACAAGCCATCTGACCTGCGATGTTGGCACCCTTGCCATGATTTCTCGAGAGAAGGGCACACACCGCGGCCGCCAGGGCACACCCGGCAAGCCTCACCCAGGTGCCCCCGCTCGCAACGAGCGCCACGCAACCAGAGACGAACTCATCTGCCGAGGTAGCGCACGCGGCCGCACCCAGGATAAAGGCGAGCGCAGAGCCCAGGGCAGCCGTTGCAGCCGCAGCGCCCGCCGGCAGGCAGGCTCCTGCCATGGCGCTGCTACCAGCCGCCGAGCCAAACGCGCTCGCCATGAACAGCGCGGCGTGAGAAAGGCGCGCCTTGTAGCTCGTGGTAAGCAACCAGCCAATGAGCCCCGCTGCGGCAAGCAGACCGATGAGGAAGGCTGGCGAGTAGACGCCCACCGTGAACAGCGCGGCGCAAAGCGCCACCCCCGCCACGACGCCGCCCGCCTGCGGAACAACGGCGGCCAAGGCGGCCGGAACCACGAAGCTCAGGGCCGCGCAGGCAAGCGGGTTAGCCTGCACGCAGAGCGCCGCGGCGACGCCAGGGATGCATCGCCAGCCCACAAGGCCACAGACAAGCGCGGACACTCCCCTCTCGAGAGCCTTTGGAATCCAGGGATAGCGCTCGAGCAGTGCAGGGTTGGCAACGTGTTCCCAGACGTCGGCGTAGGGGTCCGGCTCGCCGGTTGCCTGAGCCATGAGACTCGCAACAGACTTGCGGCCCTCGTCCTCGTCGCCCAGATAGGGCAGGACGGCACGGGCAAGCTCGCCCGCCGTTGAGGGGCGCAAGCCTGCGTCGGCGCTCAGCGCCTCGGCAATCTGCTCGCTCACAGGGCCCGCAAGCTCGCTTTCCACCTTTGCGAGGGGCCGTGCGCCCTTCTGGATCTTCTTGAGGGAGGCCTCGGCATCCTTGGCGGCGAAGGGGCTTGCCCCAACAAGGGCCTGGTAGCAGACGACAGCCAAGGCAAAGACGTCGGTTCTTTCGTCAACCAGCTCGCCATTGAGCTGCTCAGGGGGCATGTAGCCCACGGTTCCACCGCGCGCGCCCTCCCAGCCCGCCGCCGAGGCCAGGCTCGCCATGCCAAAGTCGCCAAGCTTGATGTTGCCCGCCGAGTCGATAAAGACGTTGGAAGGCTTAATGTCGAGATGCAAGACGTCGTTCTCGTGGGCAAAGTCGAGAGCGCCGGCCAGGCTCGAGAGTAGGTGGGCGCACTCGTCGTAGGTAAGCGTTCCGCCCTCTACCCTGCCCAGCAGCTCGGCCAAGGTAAGGCCTTTCACGTACTCCATGATGAGATAGGCGACATTGCCCTGAACGGCGAAATCGTGAACCGTGACAATGTTGGGATGCATGAGCCGCGAGGTAATACGCGCCTCGTCAAGTGCTTCGGCCAGCGTCGACGCGTTCATGCCGGCAGCCGGCTCAAGCGGCATACACTTGATGGCAACCTTGCGCTCGAGGCGGGTGTCCCAGCACACGTGCACCGCAGCAAAGCCGCCCGTACCGCGGGTCTCGACCACGCGGTAGCGCCCAAGCAGCAACGGCTGCTCAATCTGCGGCTGCGCTTGATAGGAAGAAGCAGCCCAGCCCTGTTGTTGTGGGATGGGGTTCTGCACGGCGTATGTCCTCGTTTCAGCTGCGTGTGCCGGTGCGTTTCGAGCCATTCTAGCAGCTAGGCAAACATGAGCAAAATTTTTCTTGCACATCAGCGCGGCGCTGTTGTACTATCAAACCTGCACTTGCGGGCGTGGCGGAATTGGCAGACGCGTACGGTTCAGGTCCGTATGGGGGCAACCCCATGAAGGTTCAAGTCCTTTCGCCCGCACCATGAATTTGATGAGGCCCCGGTAACGGGGCCTTTTTCTTTAACTGTTTGCCCCGGCGGCAACCTTAGGCTTATAGGACAAAATGTGTGTCCGATTTAGGGGCGTCGACGCAGGTCGACGCCCCTTTTTACGCCACTAAAAAAGGCGCCGGCAGTTTGCCGACGCCTTCTAGGATGCTATGAGCTAAACACCGAGCAAGGTGCCGGCGCCATCAAACGCGTTAGGCGCGCTCGATCTTGTCGCAGCCCATGTAGGGGCGCAGGACCTCGGGCACGGTGACGGAGCCGTCGGCGTTCTGGTAGTTCTCCAGAATGGCAGCCATGGTGCGGCCGGCAGGCAGGCCGGAGCCGTTCAGCGTGTGGACGAAGCGGGAGCCCTTGAAGTTCTCGGGGTCGCGGTACTTGATGTTGGCGCGGCGGGCCTGGAAGTCACCGCAGTTGGAGCAGGAGGAGATCTCCTTGTATGCCTTGTAGCTCGGCAGCCAAACCTCGATGTCGTAGGTCTGACGGGCGGAGAAGCCAAGGTCACCAGTGCAGAGCTTAATGACGCGATAGGGCAGGCCCAGCTGCTGGAGCAGGTACTCGGCCTCGGCGGTCATGCTCTCGAGCTCCTCGTCGGACTCCTCCGGCTTGGCGAACTTGACCATCTCGACCTTGTCGAACTCGTGCTGGCGGATGATGCCGCGCGTGTCACGACCGGCAGAGCCGGCCTCCTCGCGGAAGCACGGGGTGAAGGCGGTGTAGCGAAGCGGCAGGTCAGCGCCCTCGAGAACCTCCTCGGCGTGGAGGTTGGTGAGAACGACCTCAGCCGTGGGGATGAGGAAGTTGTCGCCGGAGACGTGATAGGCGTCGTCCTCGAACTTGGGGAGCTGGCCGGTGCCGAACATGGTCTGGCGCTTCACGACGATGGGCGGCCACCACTCCTTGAAGCCACGGCTCGTGTGGGTGTCGACGAAGTAGTTGATGAGCGCGCGCTCCAGACGGGCGCCGGCGCCACCAAGGACGGTGAAGCGGCTGCCGGAGAGCTTGTTGCCGCGCTCGAAGTCCATGATGCCCAGGTCGGTGCCAAGATCCCAGTGCGGCTTGTCCTCAAAGCCCTCGGCCGCAAAGTCGCGCGGGGTGCCCCAGCGACGGACCTCGGGGTTCTCGGTCTCGTCAACGCCGACCGGCGTGGCCTCGTAGGGGATGTTGGGCAGGTGAGCCATGAAGTCGTACTGCTCGGCCTCGAGGGCAGCGCGGCGCTCGGCCAGGCCGTCGATCTTCTCGTTGACCTCGCGCACGGCCTCCTTGGCGGCCTCGGCCTCGTCCTTCTTGCCCTCCTTCATGAGGGCGCCGATCTTCTTGGACTCGGCATTGCGGGTGGCCTGCAGCTCCTCGACCTCGCCGATGACGGCGCGGCGCTCGTCATCGAGCTCGAAGAACTTCTCGCGGTCCCAGCTGGTCTGACGGTTGGCCATCGCGGTATCGATGGCGTCGGGGTTCTCTCGAACGAACTTCATGTCGAGCATGGGTGTTCCCTCTCGTTTGTTGCGGGCGCCCCCGCGTACGACCCTTGTCGCACCAGGCTCGCCCAAGCGGGCGCGGGCCCGCGGACATACCAGCTCATCAGTATATACTTAAGGACGTTCATAGCTCAGACGCGGGCGCACCCGCATGCATTGTTGGCTCAAATGATTTTTAAGGCTCGCCGCCCGGCGGGCGAAAGGTGGTACCAGATGGATATCGCAGCCCTCTTCACCTGGCTCTTTAGCGACCGCATGGGCGTCATAACCCTGCTCGTAGTTGCCCTGCTTGGCTTCCTCATTGCCGCCGTTGTGCTCGAGAAGAAGACCCGCAAGGAGTATGACCGCTACGACGACGAGGACGATTCCGAGAGCGGCTGGTCCTTCTTCGACGACGATAACCAGTAGGGAGCGCAGGCGAGGCCGCAAGAACGTGTCGGCGACACCGCGCACGAGCTCGAGTGTTTGGAGCGCGGGCAGCCAGGACCTCGGCCAAAACCAGACTAGCAAGCCCAAGGGCGCCGAGACCATCGGCGCCCTTTTTGCGCGGCAAGCGATAAACACCTGAAGCATTTGGGCAAACTCAACCTGTAGGCAACGAGAGGAGACAGACATGGCCGACGAGAAGCACTTCCTCACTGATGAGCAGCTCAAGCAAGTAAGCGGCGGCGACATCATCTCCACCAAGGCCACCGACTACGTCCACAAGGGATGCGGTGGAGACATCCACCTGGTCGAAGACTACGACGACTCCTTCATTGGATTCTTTTCCGAATGGTCCGGCGGTCCCGCCAGGCTCAGCACCATGTATCGCTGCGCCAAGTGCGGCCAGGTCTTCGAGGAGAAGACTAGCGACTTCGTAAAGGTGGATCCAAGCTCCATCACCACCCCCGGCGTGGAAGGTTATATCTAAGGGCTGCATCTCATCAAACTAATGCACGAAAAACGGGCCGAGGAGAAATCCCCGGCCCGTATTGTTTCTGGTGCCCCCGGCGCGATTCGAACGCGCGACACCCGCTTTAGGAGAGCGGTGCTCTATCCCCTGAGCTACGGAGGCCTATGTTCTGGCCGCTCTGCGACCGGCCCGTAAACGGGCAATAAGACATTCTACAGCGCCTAGGCGCGACGGTCTACTTGGCAGCCTTCTTGGCCTGACGCTCCTCGTAAAGCTCGTCCATGAGGGCGTGGCGCTTCTTGTCGCTCATGCCCTGGAGCTTCTCGGTGACCTCGCGGCGCATCGGACGAATCTTCATGTACTCAAACACGAGCGAAACAATGATGAAGACGTAGGCAAGCACCAGGCACACCACGGAGAGAATGCCGCCGACGCTGTTGAGGTTGTACATGTTGGAGCCATCAGCAGCACCAATGTAGCCAGAGGCAAAGGAGCCAACCACACACAGCAGGCCAACGCCGAGGAAGACCCACCAGATGCGACGACGCTTGTTGTAGAGCGCGTCACGCTTGAGCATGGCGTCGATAAGGGCGGCGAGGAAGTCCTGCTCCTCGCGCTCGGCCTTGCGCTGGGCCTTCTTCTCTTCCTTAGTGAGACCCGTGGTGCTCGTGGTGCCATCGGGGTTCCTGTGGGTCTTCACGACGCGCACGGAGGTACCGGCCTCCTGCACGGGCTTAGCCTTGGAAGGCGAGCGACGAGCCATGCCAGAGGCGGCCTTGCCCTCCTTCTCAGGGTCGGCGGCCTTGGGCATGTTGCGCTGGTTGAACGGGCTACGCTGGGACATTGCTCTCCTTCATGGGAACGAACTTCTCGCCGGTGATGATCTCGTAGGCCTCCTGGTAGCGCGCGGAAGCGCCCTCGACGACCTCGGCGGGCAGGTGGGGCGGCTCGCCGGTCATGTCCCAGTTGGCGCGGAGCCAGTCACGGACGTACTGCTTGTCAAAGCTGGGCTGGACCTTGCCGGCCTCATAGCCCTCGGCGGGCCAGAAGCGGCTGGAGTCGGGCGTGAGGCACTCGTCGATGATGGCGAGCTTGCCGTCGATGAAGCCGAACTCAAACTTGGTGTCGGCGATGATGATGCCGCGGGTGGCCGCATAGGCAGCGGCAGCCTTGTAGATGGCCAGGGAGGCGTCGCGGATCTGCTCGGCGGTCTCGGCGCCCACGATCTCGGCGCAGCGCTCGAAGCTGATGTTCTCGTCATGGTCGCCAAGCTCAGCCTTGGTGGACGGGGTAAAGATGGGCTCGGGAAGCTGGGAAGCCTCGACAAGGCCCTCGGGCAGCTTGATGCCGCACACGGTGCCGTTCTCGTCATAGGTCTTCTTGCCGGAGCCGGTGAGGTAGCCGCGCACGATGCACTCGATAGGAATGGTCGTGGCCTTCTTCACGAGCATGGAGCGGCCGGCGAGGTAGCCAGCGTACTGACCGTACTGCTCGGGATAGGCGGCCGGGTCCATCGTGATGACGTGGTTGGGCAGGATGTCTGCGAACTTCTCGAACCAGAACGCCGAGATGCGCGTGAGGATCTCACCCTTGAAGGGAATCTCGTCGGGCAGGATGAAGTCGTAGGCACTGATTCGGTCGCTCGCGACCATGAGCAGCGAATCGCCGCAATCGTAGATGTCGCGAACCTTGCCCTGGGAGTCCGGGCGCATGTCCATTGCTGCCATCTTTGAACCGCTTCCCCTCATTGGAGTAAGACTGTTACAACCGCTCCATTGTAGTAAAACCGCCAGCACAAGGCCGGCGGCGTTAAACGAAGGCTAGCCCCTACTTTGGCTCAGGGAGAATGGCCTGGAGCTGGGAGCGCTGGTCGCGAGGGATGTGCAGGGTGAACTTCGTGCCCTTGCCAAGCTCGGACTCAACGCCAATGAAGCCATGGTGGCGGTCGATGATTTCCTTGGTGACGGCTAGGCCGACGCCAAGGCCGCCGCTCTCGCGTTCGCGGCTGGCGTCAGAGCGCCAGAAGCGGCTGAACACGCGAGCCAGGTCTTCCTTGGCGATACCGATGCCCGTGTCCTCGACGCCGATAAGGACGTCCTTGCCTTCCTGGGCCACCGAAACAACGACCCAGCCGCCCTCGGGCGTATAGCGCAGGGCGTTCGACATCAGGTTGATGATGGCCTGGCGAATCATGTCGCGATCGCATTCGCACCAAAGCTCGCGGCGGGCCACCTGCACATCAAAGCGAAGACGCAGGTCGCGATCGCTGAAGAGCTGGTTTTGCGAGTCGACCACGCTGCGGACGAGGCCGACGATCTCGGTGCGCTCGGGCTTGAAGGGCGTGGTGCCGTTCTCGATACGGCTGAGCGTCAGCATGGCCGAAACCAGGCGCGAAAGGCGACGCACTTCGCCAGCGACCGTCTCGAGGTGCTCCTCGTCTGCGGGAAGCACGCCATCCTGCATAGCCTCGACCGTGGCGAGCATCGCCATAAGCGGGGTGCGCAGCTCGTGGGCCACGTCGCTCGTGAGGCGGTGTTCGAGCTTGAGGTCGCGCTCGAGGGTCGTAGCCATGTCATCGAACGTCTCGCCGAGCTGACCAATCTCGTCATCGCCGACGATGCCGGTGCGTGCCGTAAGGTCACCCGAGCGAATCTGGGCAGCCGTGGAGGTAATGGACTTGACGGGCTTGGCGAGCTTGCGCGAAACCACCACGCCCATGACGCAGGCGATGACCACCGCCACCGCGCCGGCCGAGACAACCGCGCCGTAGGAGCTCGTGCGGAAGGCAGCGTCGCCCTTGGTGAGCAGGGCGTCCGAGCCAAAGGCCCACAGGCGCACCTGGCCCACGACCGTGCCATCGGAGAGCACCACGTCATCGGCCGCCATCGAATCGAGGTCGGTGGGGGCAAGCGAGACTCGCGACGAAGGCGAGGTCACGCCGGCGCCGGTGCCGTTGCTAGAGGGCGTGGCAGCGGTAGAGGCAGACGACTCGTGCTCGCCGGTGGCCCAGGTGTCGTCGTAGATGATCTCTCCGTCGGCGTTGAGCACCTGTACGCCAACCTCGGCAGAAACCGAAGAAGACTGGACGGTACGGGCCACCTCGTCGGTAGACCAACCGCCCGAAGCGGCGTAGTCCTCGGCCAGGCCATCTGCGATAACGGAGGCGTAGCGCTCCATGTTGGAGCGCGTGTAGCTCATGAACTGGGCCTCCCAGTTCACGCCAAGCACGCAGATGAGGATGATGGCCGTCATCGCGGCGATGCCGGCAAACATCAGCGTCATGCGGCCGCGATACGACATGTGCCGCGACTTGCGATTAGAGAGCGTCTTCCATGAGGCACGAGCGGAGTCGGACGTGCGGAACTCGTCCGCAGCACCCGACTCCGCTCGCTGGTCTTGGCGAATACGCTTGCCTATAACGAACTTTGCCACGAGGCTCTACCTGCTACTTCTCGTCCTTATCGGCGGGCTCGGGGGCGTCAAAGCGATAGCCCACGCCGTGCACCGTGTACAGCCAGGTGGGATTGCGCGGGTCGTCGCCGAGCTTGGCGCGCAGGTTCTTGACGTGCGAGTCGATCGTGCGCTCGTAGCCCTCGAAGTCGTAGCCCAGGACCTTCTCGACGAGCTCCATGCGGCTGTAGACCTGGCCCGGGTAACGGGCGAGGGTGACAAGCAGCTTGAACTCGGAGGCCGTGAGGTCGACCTCCTTGCCGCGGACGGTGACCTTGTGGGCCGAGATGTTGATGACGAGGTCGCCGTAGTCGAGCACCTCAAGGGTGGGCTCGGACTCAGAGCGGGCGCGGCGCAGCAGGGCGCGGACGCGGGCCACAAGCTCGCGCGGCGAGAAGGGCTTCACCAGGTAGTCATCGGCGCCAAGCTCAAGGCCGATGACGCGGTCCTCAACCTGGTCCTTGGCGGTGACCATGATGATGGGCACATCGGACTGGTCGCGGATGGCGCGGCAGACGCGCTCACCGGAGAGCTTGGGGAGCATGAGGTCGAGCACGACGAGGTCGAAGCCGTGCTTCTCGAACTCCTCGACGGCGGTCTGGCCGTCACCGACGGAGCGGACCCAGTAGCCCTCGCGCTCGAAGTAGGCAGCAACCGCCTCGCGGATGGCCTTCTCGTCCTCGACCAGCAGAATCTTCTTCGTATCTGAAGCCATGTATGGCCTCCCATCAGCTGTTTGGCGCGCGCCCTCACACCTGCGAAGGCGGCATTCCTTGCCTTAGTCTACCCCACACGGCCCATCTTTCGCACGCGAGGGCGCCCGACGGCTAAGCCGCAGATCCCTAACCGCGCGCTGAAAGGCACGAGAGATGCGAGTTACAGCGACCAGGCACGAACGTTGACCGAACTGGGATAGCCGGTCTCCTCGTCCTTGACGGTAGCGAAGGTCACAAAGGTCGAGGTAGTTCCCATGCTCGCGGGGTAATCGCCGAAGTCCAGGGCTCGGTTTGGCGCCGAGAGCGTGGCATAGGTCTGGGCATTCGTGTCGACGATGAGGTGCGAGGCGCGGGTCTTCACAAGATAGACCCCGTCCTTGCCGGCAACGACGGCGGCTGGCTCGCGCGGCAGGGCAATGAAGCTGCCCTCCCCCGTGCCAATGTAGGTGCCCATGTTGCCGAGAAGGCCACCCGAGCTGTAGTTCTTCTCGATGGAGAAGACAAAGGTCGAGTTCATGTAGATGGCCGAGAGCGGCACGATGGAAGCCGGAAGCACGAGCTGGGCCACCTGCTCTGAGAGCTCGGAGGAAAGCGAGTAGGCGGTGATGCCGTAGTAGCGGCCCTCGCTCACGCGCACGCGGGGAACCAGGGTCACGATGCCGTCGCAAACCGTAGGGGCAGCACCGAAGCGACCCCTCGAGCGAACGACCTGGGAGGCCTCGGTTGAGCCGGCCTTCCATAGGTAGCACGAGCTGTCTTCGGTGGTGTGCGAGCCACTGGTAGCCGGCATCACGAGCCAGATCACTGAGTTTTCGCTGCAGCACATGAGCGGCGGGTCGTATTCGGAATCGGCCTCCCATAGGCTTGCCGGCGTCGCAAGGCCGGCGTCGGTGAAGGTCGCGGCGAGCAACTTCCAGGAGCGGGTCACGACGTCGAGCTCGACCCAGGCAAAGACCGAGTCGGAGCATTGCACGTCGTAGATGACGTAGTTTCCGCCCGACTGCGCAGCACTCAGCAACACCGTGTTGGTTCCGCTCGAAACTGAGAAAACGCCCGCCGAGGTCATGGCTCCGGCCGTCTCGCTCGGCATGGTGTAGGGCTTCCAGGCGCCTTCGGATGGACGAAGCACGCAGCCCAAAGGCAGGCTCCACGAGCCAGCATCGGCGAGGGAGGCTGTGCCGCCCACCTCGTCAGATGCCTCTTGGTAGACGCCCTCGATGTCACCCGAGCCCAAGACGTAGGTCGCCGCCTCCGACTCGACCACCGCAGGATCGGCAGCGGAGTCGGTACTCGACGCGCATGAGGAGAGGGCACTCACGGCAATGGCGCCACCGGCTGCGGCGGCACTGCCTCGCAAAAAGCCTCTTCTCGAGATGTTCTTGGGCAGGATGGACACGAGCGTCCCTTCTTTAGGTCCTAGGCGTTGGCCTTGCGGGCGAGCTCGGCGGCCTCGGCCAGGCCAACGGTGAGCTGGTCGGCACAGGAGGTCTTGCGCGGGCCGCAGGTGTTACCAGCGAGAATGCCGCTGATCTCTTCCACGGAGTGACCGGCCACGAGCTTGGAGATGGCCTTGAGGTTGCCGTTGCAGCCACCCTCAAAGCTCACCTGCTCGATGGTGGAGCCGTCGTCCGAAAGGCCGATGTGAATCATCTGGGAGCAGACGCCGCGCGGGCGGAAGTCGTAGCTAAACATGTTCTCTCCTGTCGTTCGGTGTTCCTTGGTGGGCGCGCGGCCAACCTTCCCCGAGGTCAGCCGCGCGCGGCAATTAACTCTGTTCGAAGACCTACTCGAAGCTCAGCTGCTCCAGGCGGTCGAACACCACGCCGATGCGCGTGAGGAAGTCCCACGGGTCAAAGATCTCGTCGAGCTTCTCGGCGCTGACGGTGCAACGCGGGTCGGCCTCGAGACGCTCCTTGAAGGTGGGGCCGGCAACGCAGTCCTGCACCTCGTGCCAGGTCTGCATGGCGTTCTCCTGCACGATGGCGTAGGCCTCCTCGCGCGTGATGCCCGTGTCGACCAGGGCCAGCAGCACCTTGGACGAGAAGATCAGGCCACGCGTCTTGTTGAGGTTGGCCTCCATGCGAGCCGGATAGAGCTGCAGGCCGTCGATGACGCGGATGAGGCACTGGAACATGTGGTCGAGGGCGATGAAGGAGTCGGCCTGGGCGACGCGCTCAGCGCTCGAGTGGCTGATGTCGCGCTCGTGCCACAGGGCGACGTTGTCAAAGGCGACCTGGGCGTTAGCCTTCACCGTGCGGGAGAGGCCGCAGACCTTCTCCATGGTGATGGGGTTGCGCTTGTGCGGCATGGCCGAGCTGCCCTTCTGGCCCTTGCGGAACGGCTCCTCGGCCTCGAGGGTGTCGGTCTTCTGCAGGTTGCGGACCTCGGTGGCGATGCGCTCGCAGGTGGCCGCCGTGGTGGCGAGCACGCCGGCAAGGTAGGCGTGGTGGTCACGGCTGATGACCTGCGTGGACAGCGGGTCGTGGACAAGGCCGAGGTGCTCGCAGACGTACTCCTCCACGAACGGATCGATGGAGCTGTAGGTGCCCACCGCGCCCGAGATGGCGCCGAAGGCGACGTTCTTGCGGGCATCGACGAGGCGGTCGAGGTCGCGCTTGAGCTCCCAGGCCCAAGAGCCGAACTTCATGCCAAAGGTCATGGGCTCGGCGTGGATGCCGTGGGTTCGGCCGGCGCACAGGGTATCGCGCTCCTCGAAGGCACGGCGCTTGCAGATCTCGCCGAGCTTCTTCACGTCCTCGATGATGAGGTCGCAAGCCTGGGTGAGTTGGTAGCAGAGAGCCGTGTCGCCGAGGTCGGAGCTCGTCATGCCGTAGTGGACCCAACGGCTGGGCTTAGGGGTGCCCTCGGGCACGTCGGCGTCGATGTACTCCTTCATGTTGGTGAGGAAGGCGATGACGTCGTGGCGCGTGACCTCCTCGATCTCGTCGACCTTGGCCTTCTCGAACTGGGCGTGGTCGCGGATCCAGGCGGCCTCCTCGCGGGTAATGCCGATCTTGCCGAGCTCGGCCTGGGCCTCGCAGGCCAGGACCTCAATCTCCTGCCAGATGGCGTACTTGTTCTCGAGCGAGAAGATGTGGCCCATCTCCGGGCGGGTGTAGCGGTCGATCATGCGGCGCCTCCTGCGGTTTTACCGGGCAGTCTTGTATGCACAACCCTTGATTTTAGCGCGGCTGGAATATCGGCGCACAGGCGAGGGAAAGGACGGACCTTGCGGGAGCTTGGCGAAGGTTCTGGATCGGGGCGAGAAGAGTCAGTGGGATGAGATTCGGGCGAGATCCTTTCGCCAAGCCCGCGCAATTCTCTCGCCAAACGGTCATGCGCTAAGTCCACGCGCCCCTCTCGCGAGAAGCCGCAGTCCCTGCAAGGTTCCGCACAGTGCTTCACCCCCCCCTGGTGAAACGGTCCGCATTTCTCCAGAAAAAAGCAGCTAGCTGGCTCAAGCCAACTAGCTGCGATGATTCGTGGTGCGCCGTCAGGGGATCGAACCCTGGACCTTGGGATTAAAAGTCCCCTGCTCTACCAACTGAGCTAACGGCGCGTCATATGGCGGACGGCCCGGCAGCGTTGCCGGCCTCCAAAGCGCAGGTACGATTCTAGCCGATAGCGGCCCGACCGTGCGCGGCTTTACGAGTGAGGGGCAACCGGGCCACAGCAAGGCATCATGAAACAGCTCCGCGACGGGCAGCGTAGCCAGCAACTTTGTGCGCAGGGCCCCAGCGCCACGGGCCCAAGGCCTCGTCCTTCCCGCGCCCTACTCCCAACTCCACTGGCCATGGTCAAAGATAACGACCTCGGTGCCATCGGCCTTGATGCCGTAGATATTGAGGTCATCGGAGCCGATCATGAAGTCGACATGCTGGGCGCTCTCGTTCACGCCGGCCGCCAGCAGGCTCTCCTTGTCCATGTCTACGCCGCCCTCATAGCAGTCGGGGAAGCCCATGCCCAGGGCCAGGTGGCAGCTCGCGTTCTCGTCGT
>CAVHWW010000121.1:0-6834 GCA_963639715.1 Acutalibacteraceae bacterium | reverse complement strand
TGTTGGTCTGGGCCTGCTGGTACTGGCCCATGCCGAAGAGCTTCTCGCCGTCGTTTGCCTCGAACTTGATGTTGAGCTGGTAGTCGCCACCAGTGCGCGGGATGTAGTTACGGGCCACGACCTTAAGGCAGCGGCTCTGGCGCGAGATGGTGCCATCGTAGCTGCGGTAGTGCTCGCGCAGGATCTTTTCGCCGTCACGATAGAAGGTGAGGATGCCCACGCGGTTCACCCACACGGAGATGCGGCCGTTGGTAATGGTCCAGCCACCGTCCTCGTGCTGCTCGGCGGTGACGCCGGACTCGCAAGCGGGCGTCACGGGCTCGGTGAGCGCCCAGTCGCGGCCCGTGAACTCGGGATACTTGGTGCCGCGCACGCGGAAGGCATTCTTGCCCCACGCCTCGATGCGCAGGGTCTCGGCCTGTCGGCGCAGCTCGAACACGCCGTTCTCGAACTTGGTCTTCATGTGGTTCCAATCTCTGCCGTTGATGGCCAGGTCTAGTACTCGAGGTTCTTGCCGGTCTCGACGTCGAAGACGTGGGCCACGTCACCGCCGAAGGTGAAGGCTATCTCGGAGTTCATGGAGTAGGACTTGTTACCCATGTCCATGGTCGGGACGATGATCACGCCGTCCTTGCCGCAGGCCTTGATGTGCAGGTGCACCGAAGAACCCATCATCTCGGAGACGTCCACGGTGCCATGGATCATCTGGGCCGGGTCGCCCTCGAGGGAGATGTGCTCGGGACGCACGCCCACGGTGACGGGGCCCGCGACCACGCCCTTGTCGGCGAGCCTCTTCTGCTTGTCGGCGGAAAGCTCGATGACGGCCCCCTCGACCTTCACGAAGTAGGTGCCGTTGGCGTCACGCATGAGGTTGCCCTCGTAGAAGTTCATCTGCGGGACGCCGATGAAACCGGCGACGAAGATGTTGGCCGGGCTGTCGAAGACCTCCTGCGGGGTACCCACCTGCTGCACCACGCCGTCCTTCATGATGACGATGCGGTCGCCCAAGGTCATGGCCTCGGTTTGGTCATGGGTGACATAGACGAAGGTGGCGTCGATGCGCTGGCGCAGCTTGATGATCTCGGCGCGCATCTGGTTACGCAGCTTGGCGTCGAGGTTGGAGAGCGGCTCGTCCATGAGAAGGACCTTCGGGTCACGCACGATGGCGCGGCCGATGGCGACACGCTGACGCTGACCGCCAGAGAGCGCCTTGGGCTTGCGATCGAGGTACTGAGTGATGCCGAGCACCTGGGCGGCCTGCTCCACGCGACGGTCTATCTCGGCCTTGTCCATCTTGCGCAGCTTGAGCGGGAACTCCATGTTCTGGCGCACCGTCATGTGCGGGTAGAGGGCGTAGTTCTGGAAGACCATGGCGATGTCGCGCTCCTTGGGGGCGACGCCGTTCATGACCTTACCGTCGATGGTGAGCTCGCCGCGGGTGATGTCCTCAAGGCCGGCGATCATACGCAGGGTAGTGGACTTGCCGCAGCCCGACGGGCCAACGAGCACCACAAACTCGCCGTCGGCAATGTCGAGGTTGAAGTCCTCGACGGCCAGCACGCCCTCCTCGGTCTCCTTGAGGTTGTGCTTCTTCTCGGCGGCCTCTTCGGCCTTCTTGACCTTCTTACGCTTCTTGCCGGCGTTCTCGGACGGATAGACCTTCTCGATGTGCTTCAAGCTGACGGTTGCCATGACGCACGCTCCTTAAACTTGCTTGGACCCAGCTTCGGACAGATACGTTTCTGATGCCTTAGAGCCAGTGGCCGCCTGGGGCAAGGACCTTTGCCTCGAGGGGCTGCATGGCCACCCTTTCGCCCTGGTAGAAGAACATGTGGCTCTTCATGGTGTTGTTGAAGAAGAAGCGGAACTCGCCACCCTCGCCCGTGCGCGTGCAGCTCTCCACGCCCATGGGCAGGCCCTCGACAAGGTTGACGCCCGCGAGGTGCAGCTCGCTCACGAGCAGGGCGCGATGGAAGCTCTTGCTACCCACCACGCCGACGTAGGTGCAAGTGCCATCGCCGTACTCGTTGCGGGCAGCAGCGCTCACGCCCGCGTAGAAGCGTTCGTTGTGCTCGGCGATGGAGCGAGCCCCATCGAGCTCAAGCAGGTCGCACCAGGTGGTGACGCTGTGGGTGTTGCCGTTGGCGTCGAGCACGGTCTGGCGCGCCTCGCCAATGGCGTCGCTCTCCTTCACATGGCAGCCGCACAGCTCGGCAAACTTGCCCGGCAGGTACTCCCCCACCGTGCAGTTGCCGTTCTCATCCTTGGCGCCGGAGCGCACGGTGAGCACGGCGTGCCCGCCGCCTCGCACGTAGGCCTTGAGCTTCTCCACGAAGGCGTCGCCGGTGACGGCGTAGGCCGGGACAATGACGAGCTTGTAGGCGGAAAGGTCGGCCTCGTCACTCACGACGTCAACGTTCACGCCAAGGCCCATGAGCACGTCGTGGAACAGGCGCTCCTGACGCCAGTAGTCAAAACCGGCGCTCTGAGTCTGGTTGGCGAAGTTGTAGCTCTGGTCGGGCGAGAACACGAGCGCAACCTCGGAAGTGACCTTCGTGCCCTCGAGGCCGGCGAGGCGCGATAGACGTTCCTGCAGCGCCTTGAGCTCAGCCAGGCGACGGTTGGGCTTGTTGTCGTGGTCGAGAAGGCCAAAGCAGTACATCTCTGCGCCGGTAGCGGCGGTGCGCCAACGGAAGAAGCTCAGAAGGTCGGCGCCATGAGCCACGGCCTGCATGCCATAGCCCTCGAGCATGCCAGGCTCCATCGCACGGGTTGTGGGCATCCAGCAGCCCATGGGTCCGCCAAGCTGCTCCATGATCCAGAAGTTCTTGTTCTTCCAACCTCGCACCATGTCGAGCGCAAAGGCGTTGGAGTAGACCTCCTTGGGATCTTCGGGCAAAACAACCGGAGGATAGTTGTCGTAGGAGGCCACGTCGAGCGAGGAGAACTCGTCGTAGAAGTTCTGAACGTGCAAGCCAAAGCAGGCGTTGGTGGTGATGGTCGCGTTCGGGTCATACTCACGGATGAGGTTCGCCTGGAAGGCCACGTACTCGGCCGTGGTCGCGGAGCAGAAGCGCTCGTAGTCGAGCATGTAGGCGGGGTTGAACCAGTCGCTCTTGTTCACCCACGCGGTGTTGAAGCACTCAATCTGCGACCAGCTGGAGTACTCTCCGCTCCACACCACGGTGCCCCAGTCACGGTTGAGCTGCTCGAGCGTGCCGTGCTTCTCGCGGCAGAACTGGCGGAAGCGCTCCTGGCAGGAGGGGCAGGTGCAGTGGTTGGACTCCACCTCGTTATCGATCTGCCAGGCGAGAATCTCGGGGCGGCCGGCATAGCGCTCGGCCATCTTGCGCACGATCTTCTCGGCATAGGCACGGAAGGTCGGTGAGGTCTGGCAACGGTGGCCGCGAATGCCCAAGTGGGTGCGCTGGCCGTCACGCTCGCACTGCACGGTGTCGGGGTGGGCCGTATAGAGCCACAGCGGCGCGCAGTTCGTGGGCGTACCGAGGATGACCTTCATGCCGTAGGAGGCGATGAGGGAGACGGCCTCGTCGAGCCACTCGAAGTCATAGACGCCCTCGGAGGGCTCCATACGGCTCCAAGCAAACTCCCCGATGCGCACGGCATAGGTTCCCAGCTCGGCCATGGCGCGGACGTCGTCCTCCCACATGGAGCGGTCCCAGTGCTCGGGATAGTAATCGATGGCGATCTTTGTCATAGAAAAAATCCTTACCAGTCGCGTTCGCTCGTAACCGTTATCCCGTCTTCGGCCATCGAGTTGTTCTCGAGCGAGCGGAAGATGGGCATGCACACCTGCGACACCGTGTAGACGGCCAGCGCTGGCGCAAAGAAGAGGCCCGCATAGGTGAGCACGGGAGCCGTGAAGCCGAACAGGAGCACCTGGACGCCAAGGATGCCCAGGAGCATGAGGGTCTTGCCAAAGAACCTGACGCAGATGAGACGCGAGTTGCGCATCTGCTGGAGAAGCCCGTTTTCATAGCGGGCCTCAAGGGCAAAGACGTAGACGAAGTGCACGAAGGTGAGAAGCGCCAGCACAAAGGCCACGACGAGCAACGCCACGGGGTTGTCCGGGAGCTTCTCGAACAGCTGCCAGCTCATCCACACGCTGTAGGAGCAGGCCGCAAGCATGAGCGTCAGGACAACGCCAGGCTTAAGGTTCTTCACCCACGCGCTCCAGAAGGCGCGGGTGATGCCCACGTCCTCGCGGTCCTCGCTCATTTTGAGCAGGACGGTGAATGCCGCGCTCAGAGACGCACCGGCCGTGACGACGGGCAGGCAGCCAATCACAAGCCAGAAGTTGACGATCAAAAGATTCGTCGCCTTCATACCGGCCTGGATGAACGGCGAATCCACCGTGAGCTTCATCTAGTCCTCCCTCAAAAGATTCGTCGGTGCCGGGCGGGCGCGGGCACAAAAGACCCACGACCGCCCGCCTTGCTTAAGCCTCCTGCAGGTTGAAGCGACGGGTCGCCTCGTCCTGGCACCACTTCACGCAGTCCTCGTAGCCGTAGCCGTTACAGGTGTCCTGCATGTCCTTGACCAGGCTCGCGAACTCGGCGTCGTCGGAAGCGTAGATGGCCTTCCAGGAGCCTTCCTTGATGGTCTTAATGACCTGCTGCCAGGTAAGTTCGAGCTCGGAGTCGCGGGTACCCTCGGCGAAGTTCGCCGGCGGGACGATGGTGTAGTTGGTTGAATTGAGGTACTCCCACTGGCTCTCGGCGCCCACCGTGTCGCGCCAGTCCTTCTCGGCGTCGTTCTGCGGATCGGTGACGTTGGACGCCCAAGTGCCCTGGTAGAAGCAGTCATCGGCGGCATCGGGGTTCTTGGCGCCGTTGGCCCAGGTGGTGTTGTTGAGCTGCAGGGAACCGTCGGAGTAGGAACCGGAGAGGGTGTACTTCTCGCCAGTCTTGGGGCTCGTCCACTCGGTGCCGG
Organism: Acutalibacteraceae bacterium; assembly: GCA_963639715.1. Taxonomy (GTDB): domain Bacteria; phylum Actinomycetota; class Coriobacteriia; order Coriobacteriales; family Atopobiaceae; genus Parolsenella. The sequence goes on along the minus strand of CAVHWW010000121.1, from coordinate 1,881 downwards.
TGAGGTCGGTGGTGGGATCGTCGAAGCACTTCTTGCCCAGCTCGGTGAACTTGGTGTTACCGTTCTCGTCGTAGTCCCACATGAGGCCCTTGAGGCCGTAGAGGTTGGTAAGGGCGCCTTCGGGGGTGAAGAGCCAGTTGATGAGCTGTAGCACGCGCTCAGGCTCCTCGCAAAGGTCGCCGATGGACCAGATGCGGCCCTGGCCGGAGGTGGAGAGGCCCTGGACGATAACGGAGGCGTCGGTGGGAACGAGCGGCAACATGATCTTGCCGTCGGCGATGTGGTCCTCGTTGTTATAGGCGGTGGAGCCGGCGTAGTCGAAGATGGAGAAGAGCACGTTGCCGTTGCGGACCTTGGTGATCATCTCGTCGTAGGTCTGGGTCATGGAGTCGGGGTCGACGAGACCGTCGCGGTAGAGCTTGTTGACGAACTTCAGGGCCTCCATGTAGGGGCCGTCGTCGGACAGGGCGTCGAGGAACTCGCCGGTGTTCGAGTCGTACAGGCCGATGCCGAGCTCGTCATAGCCGTAGTAGGCGCTCGCCAGGCCCTTGACGTACATGACCATGGTGTTGTCCCAGTCGGGCCAGATGGACAGGGCATAGCTGGGCTTGCCATCGTCGCCGGTGGGGCAGGCCTCCTTCATCTTCTTGAGGAGGTCCTCGAGGTCATCGAGGTTCTTGACCTCCGGGTGGCCAAGCTGCTCATAGAGGTCCCAGCGCAGGCCCCAGTTGTAGATGAACAGGTCGTGCTCGCCCGTCTCGTTGGTGACGTTGTTGCCGATGCCGTGAAGCTTGCCGTCGGAATTGAGCTCCTTGTTGGCGTCGAGGGCGACCTGGAAGTACTTCTGGAGGTCGTCGCCCTCGTCGGAAAGGACGTCGTCCTCCTCCCAATCAAAGAGCTTGCCCTGCTCAACGGCGGCCTGGTAGTCGCTGCCGTTGTTGCCCCAGATGACGAGGTCGCCAAGATTGCCGTTCTCCATGCGGGTCTGGTAGGCGCCGTCGGAGTCGGGAACGATGGTGGCAGTGAGGTTGAAGTAGTCCTTGAGCAGCGTGGCACCCCAGCCCGTCTGGTCGCCAGACCAGTTTGCGGTCTGGGAGAAGACAGTGATGGCAAGCTCCTCGTCAGAAACCTCGGAGGTGGAGTCCGAGCCCGAGTTGGAGGAGCCGCAGCCGGCAAGCATGCTGGCACCCAGGCCAAGGCCGGCGACCTTGACGAAGTCCTTGCGGCTGATGGTGTGGTTCGCGTTCATTTCATTCTCCCTTTTGTGGTGTGTTCTCATGCCTGCGGCTAGCCCTTGACGGCGCCGAGCATGATGCCTTCCTCGAAATAACGCTGCATGAACGGGTAGACGAGCATGATCGGGATGATCGTGACCATGCTGATCGTGTATTTGATGACCTTCGTGTTGAGGGTCGCGGCCGCCGTGCCACCGCCCGTCGTCATGGACGCAGCGAGGTTCGACGAGCTGTTGAGGTAGATCCACAGGCGGTGTTGCAGGGTGTAGAGCTCGGGCGAGTTGGACATGAGGATCAGTGAATCCTGCAGCGAGTTCCAGTTGGCCACGGCGCCGAAGACGGCAATGGTGGCCAAAATCGGCTTGGAGAGCGGCAGGATGACCTTCGTGAACACCTGCATGACCGAGGCCCCGTCGATCGTGGCCGACTCCTCCAGCGAGGCCGGGATGGACTCGATGTAGGTCTTGACCAGGATGATGTTGTACGGCGAGATGATCGCGGGCAGGATGTAGCCCCAGAAGTTGTCGGTAAGGCCCAGGCCCAGCATGTTGAGATACCAGGGGATGGTACCGGCATTGAAGTACATCGTCACCACGAGGAAGCGGTACCAGAAGCTGCGGTGCCACATCTCGCGCTTGGTGGTGAG
>CAVHWW010000120.1:0-5257 GCA_963639715.1 Acutalibacteraceae bacterium | reverse complement strand
AGGTGGAGACGCGGCCCACGGACATGGCGGCGCCGTTCTGGGTCTTGATGGCGGCCAGGTAGCCGAAGTAGAGCCACTGGACGGCCTCACGGGCGTTGGTGGCCGGCTTGGAGATGTCGTAGCCGTAGGCGGCGGCCATCTCCTTCATGCCCTGGAGGGAACGGATCTGCTCGGCGATCTCCTCGCGCTGACGGATGACGTCGTCGGTCATCGTGCGGTCGCCGCAGTTGGCCAGGTCGGCCTTCTTGCCGGCGATGAGGCGGTCGATGCCGTAGAGGGCGACACGACGGTAGTCACCGACGATGCGGCCACGGCCGTAGGTGTCGGGCAGACCGGTGATGACGTGGGTGTGACGCACGGCGCGCATCTCGGGGGTGTAGGCGTCGAAGACGGCCTGGTTGTGCGTCTTGCGGTACTCGTTGAAGATCTGCTGGTACTTGTCGTTGACGTGGAAGCCGTAGTTCTCAGCGGCCTGCTGGGCCATCTTGATGCCACCGTAGGGCATGAAGGCGCGCTTCAGCGGCTTGTCGGTCTGCAGACCGACAATCTTCTCGAGGTCCTTGGTGTCCTCGCCAATGTAGCCGGGGCCGTAAGCGGTGAGGCTGGAGACGACCTCGGTCTCGCACTCGAGAACGCCACCGTTGGCGCGCTCGGCAGCCTGGAGCTCCTGGACCTTGCCCCACAGGGTGTTGGTGGCCTCAGTCGGATCCGCGAGGAACGACTCGTCACCGTCGTAAGGGGTGTAGTTCTTCTGGATGAAGTCGCGGACGTTGATGTCCTCGACCCAGTGACCGGCGTTGAAGCCAGCCCACTCTTCGCGAAGCTCCATGCTTCCTCCTTCAGCGCCTTCTTGCGTTGGCGCTCTCGTTATGACCCTTGGCGAGCCCCTCGCCAAGTGTGTTACCAAACCTCTAAATCTCTCCCCTGAGGATCCTCTCGGCGTTTTGCACGCGCTCTTGCGAGGGCGGTTTGACGTCAGTGAGGGTGTAGGGAATGCCGAGCTCTTCCCACTTGAAGACGCCCAGCGTGTGGTACGGAAGCACCTCGACGCGCTTCACGGAATCGCCAAGCGACTCGATGAAGGCGCGCGTGCGGCGCAGGTAGGTATCGTCGTCGGTGATGCCGGGCACGAGCACGTGGCGAATCCACATGGCCTGCCCGCGGCTGGCCAGCCAGGAAAGGCAGGCCAGGATGTTGTCGTTGGGACGACCCGTGAGCTTCTTGTGCTGCTCGGGGTCGATGTGCTTGATGTCTGCCATCACGAGGTCGCAGGCATCCATGACGCGCTCGAAAGTCTCGAGCTTGCCCTCCTCGGTGGAGAAGGTTGCAAGCGAGGTATCGAGGCAGGTGTTGATGTTGCGCTTGCGGGCGGCCTCGAACAGCTCGGCCACGAACTCGGCCTGGGCGAGAGCCTCGCCACCGCTGACGGTGATGCCGCCCTCGGGGCCCCAGTAGCGACGGTAGCGCTCGGCCTTGTCGAGGATCTCGGTGGCGCTCATGAGATCACCGCCGTCGGTCTTCCACGTATCAGGGTTGTGGCAGAAGCGGCAGCGCATGGGGCAGCCTTGCAGGAATACGAGGTAGCGGACGCCGGGGCCATCTGCCGAGCCGAACGACTCGACGGAATGAACGCGACCCTGGACCATCTACGCCTCCTTGGTATGCCTGCCGGGTGGCTGATTACGTACGCACGGGTTTCCCACTTGCGCGCGCACGGCTTTCCCGGGCCCCTTCTCAACACGGTCGAAATTTAAATCGTGCCGGGGCGGCGTTCCTTGACTGAAATCAAACAACCAAGAAAAACATTTTGCTTTAACGTGAACGGCATGTACGAGTCGGCGAACGGCGTTTCGGATACGGAACACCCGGGCTCGCCAGTCGCCAATTATTGGCTCGCAGCCCTCCCTCATGTCACTTCGGCCAACTTTTCGGCGACTTGTGGTGAGAGTGGCAAGTAGTCCCTTATATGCGCAAGTCGTCTACCTGCGGTTTTGGAAATGAGAAATAGGGGGACTACTCGGACTTTTTGTACAAGTCGCCGAAAAGTCGCTCGAGCTGCCACAGTGACAGAATTTGAGCTCCGATTCCGCAATCTTTCGGCTTCGACGTCTGCGCATAGCCCGAATCCGAGGGCAGATTTCCGCAAGGACCCTTACGGCGCCGGCGCTTTGCGCGGGGCACCCGCATTTCGCCTGGCCATGGCTACGCCTTGCGTGCGGCGATCATGTCCGCAAGCGATATGACGGCCTCGTCCCGCTACGCCTCGCATGCGCCTCGCATGCGGCGGCTATGTCCCGCGAGCCATGTGACGATCTCGTCTCACTACGCCTCGTATGCGGCGGTCATGTCCGCAAGCGATATGACGGCCTCGTCCCGCTACGCCTCGCCCGCGCCTCGCATGCGGCGGCTATGCCTCGCAAACGATACCGCGCCTCACTTGTGACGTCTACGGCTCGCTTTTCTTTGCCGCGGCCGCTGTGGGAGCCCGCCTTGTCCCTACTTGTGGTACGGCTCGCCACGGCTGATCTTGCAGGCGCGGTAGAGCTGCTCGAGCAAAACCACGCGGGCGAGGTTGTGCGGCAAGGTGATGAGACCGAAGGAGAAGGTCTCGTCGGCACGGGCTCTTACCTCGGCACTTACGCCGTCCGAGCCGCCAATCACAAAAGTAAGGTCGCTCTTGCCGCGCAGCATAAGCTCGTCGAGGTGAGCGGAGAAGTCCTCGCTGGAGCGCTGCTTGCCGTCAATGGCGAGCAGGATCATGTGGCTGCGTTCGGGCACGGAGGCGAGAATCTGCTCGCCCTCCTTGCTGCGGCTCTGGTCCACGCCGCCGGCCTTGGCCGGGTCAATGTCGGCAACCTCGCGCACGTCGACCTTGCCGTAGGCGCCAAGGCGCTTCACGTACTCGGCGCAGGCGTCCTTCCAGAACTTTTCCTTGAGCTTGCCCACGGCCACAACGGTGTACTTCATGTTCTCCCCTACCTCGCTAACGTCGCAATCATCCCAAAGACGTAGACTTCATGGCAAGCGAGAACAGGGGTGACATGGGCAGCAAGAAGCGAAGCGCCAGGCAGGCGCAACGACAGGCATTTGAGTCGCAACTCACAGACGAGCTGTCGGGCGTCTTTGCGCGTGAGGACGCGCGGCGCCAAGTCGCGGCCGAACAGCGCGAGGAACACCGCCGCTACAAGGCCTGCGAGCGCAAGAAGCGCTACCCCACCGAAGGCGATGCCAAGCTCGCCATGCGTGACTGCGAGCGCCACGGCTCCCGCGACCTGCACACCTACCGCTGCCCCTACTGCAACGGCTGGCACCTCACGCACAAGGCCGCGAAGAACTAGCAAGCAATCCAAACCTACAAAATACGAGGGCGCCACATCGTTCACGACGTAGCGCCCTCGTTGGTTCTAGCGGATGAAGTTCGTCATGGTGCGGGGCTCAGCGACGGGCTCGACGCCGGCGGCCTTACCGGCCTCGAGGCAGCGCAGCATCCAGGCCATGTTGTGGCCGAGCTGGCGCATGACGCACAGGCCTTCCTCGTCCTTCTCGACGTCAGCGGCGCATGAGCCGTGAACCATGTTCCAGTAGTACGAGCTCACGATGGGCATCTGCGAGATGGTGAAGAACTTGTTGATGTCGTCGAGCGAGACCGTGGTGCCGGCTCGGCGGGCGCTCGTGACGGCCGCGGCGGGCTTGTGAGCGAACAGGTTGGGCTCGCCGGCGCGACCGTTGGAGCAGAACAGGCGGTCCATGAAGCCCAGCAGGTTGGAACCGGCGTGGGCGTAGTGCACCGGGCCGCCAAAGACGAAGCCGTCGGCGTCAGCGGCCTTGGCACGGAACTCGGCGACCTTCTCGTCGAGCACGCACGCGCCGGCGCGGTCGCAACCGCCGCAGGCAATGCAGCCGCCGACAGACTTGGTGCCCAGCCAGAAAATCTCGGACTCGACGCCGTCGGCTGCCAGCGCAGCCGCGACCTCCTCAAGTGCGCGGTTGGTGCAGCCGGCCTTGTGCGAGCTTCCGTTTACAAGCATGACCTTCATAGTCGTTCCTCTCCTGACAGATAATCCCAAGTGATGGTTCCCCATGCCCAGTATATCCAGCGCGGTCGCCCCAAGGCTTCCGGCGCCCAGCGAGGACGCGGTTGCTCCGAAGCTTCCGACGTCTATCGTGGAGGCTGCCACGAAGCTTTCGCGGCTAGTAAGGAGGCTGCCCCGAGGCTTTCGCGACCAGTAAGAACGCGGCTGCCCCGAAGCTTCCGGCGCCCAGCGAGGACGTGACTGCCCCGAGGCTCCCGGCGCCTACCGCGGAGGCCGCCCCAAAGCTTCCGCGCCCAGTAAGAATGCGGCAGCCTCGAGGCTCCCGCAACCAGTAAGGAAACGCATGCATACGAGGACTCACATGTATACGACAAGCTACAACGGCACGCTTCTCGGTCCCCTTAGCCTCGCGAGCGCCGACGGCAAGAGCCTTTGTGCCTGCGTTTTCTCCACGGGCAGGAGTGCGCACAAGCCCGATTTGTCTGCCGCCGAGAAGCACGACGACCTGCCCGTCTTTGACCAGGCACGCGCCTGGCTCGACGCCTACTTTGCGGGCGAGAAGCCCGACCCGCGCGAGCTGTCGCTTGCCCCCGTCGGCACCGAGTTTCAGCTCGCGGTTTGGAGCGCCCTTCTCGAAATTCCCTATGGAGCCACCGTCACCTACGGATGGGTAGCCAAGCGCGTTGGCACCGCTCGTGGCTCGCGAACCTCGGCCCGCGCCGTCGGCGGCGCCGCGGGCGCAAACCCCATCGGCGTCATCATCCCCTGCCATCGCGTGGTGGGAGCCAACGGCAGCCTCACCGGCTTTGGCGGAGGCATGCAGGCAAAGGTTGCCCTGCTCGCGCACGAGGGCGTTGACCTCTCGGGCTTCTCGGTACCCACGAGCGGCACGGCGCTGTAGCCAAGGCGCATAGCCAACGTAGCGAAGCGGCCTGCGCGCGAGCACGCCCATTCATTCACGCGGCCCGTTAGCCCACGCGCGAGCGCGGCCATTCATTCACGCGGCCCGTTAGCCCACGCACAAGCGCGCCCATTCATTCGCGCGAACGATCGCCCGTACGAAAGCCGTCTCGCTTGGCGCCACCGCAACCGACGCCCACATGGACGCCAGCGATCCCCGGTGGCTCCAGGCAAACGCCGCCGCAATCCGTTCGCCCAAAGGGCAGAAACGTCAGCGATCCCCGGCGGCTTCAGGCAAACGTCACCGCAACTCATCCAAAACT
>CAVHWW010000119.1:0-10352 GCA_963639715.1 Acutalibacteraceae bacterium | reverse complement strand
AAAGAGCGCCTCGGCCTAACGGCCAGCCATGAAGCCAAGGGCGGCCCGCCAAGCAATCAACTGCTTGGCGGGCCGCCCCATTAACTCAAAAAGAAGATTCGCTACATACCCAGCAGGTTCAAGACAAGGCCCGAGGCTACGCCAATGACGTAGAGCAGAATCGCGATGCCAACGTTCTCGCGGGCGTTACCGTTCGTGCGGAAAAGGACGAGGTAGCCGGCACCAGCAGCCACAAGCGTTCCGGCCATCATGGGGCCAAAGCCCAAGGCGCTGTCAAGGTAGAGCTGGGTCACCACGACGCTTGCCGCGCAGTTGGGGATCATGCCCACAAGACCGGCCGCGAAGGTGGCAAGCGCCTCGTTGCTCGCGAGAAAGGCCGTAAGCGCCTCTTCGCCCACGCCCTCGATAAGGGCCGTGAGCACGAGCGTCACAGCGAAGATGAACACCGCAACCTGCACGGTCCTATAGGCGGAGTTCAGCGCCACCCACTTCACGACCTGACCCTTGGTAAGCGGCTCGCCGCAGCCACAGTCACAGCTGTACTGGGAGACGTCGAAGTCATCGGCGGCCTCGCCCTCGGGCGCATCGCTTGCATCCTGGCCGTCGGCCTGCTCGGCAGTGCCCTGCTCATAGCCCTCGGGCGCAGAGCCCGGCAGCAGCGAGGCAAAGCGGCTGGATTTGGCCGCTAGTGCATGAATGGCGCCGTCCACGGTAAAGCCGGCAACGAGGCCGATGACGGCCTTGGTCGCAAGAATCTTCACAAGCACGGCAACGTCAACCTGCTCGGCCACAAGCAGCGGCAGCATCTCGTCAGAGGTGGAGAGGATGACGGCCACAAGCGTGCCGAGGGTCACGATGCGGTCGGCAAAGAGCATCGCTCCCATAGCAGAGAAGCCGCACTGTGGCACAAGGCCCAAAACGGCACCGATGGCAGGGCCGGCATGTCCGGCGTTCTGGATCCGGGTGACGGCCTTCTCGCCTGCGAACAGCTCAAGCAGGCTGATGGCCACGTAGGTAAGGAAGAGGAAGGGCAGAAGAACCGCCGTGTCCTTCACGGCGTCAAGCAGTACGTCAAGAACAAAATCCATGTGAGGCAAGCTCCCGTCATAGTAGTCAACGGGAATGCATGGTAGCCACGAACACGTCTGAATGACTGCTCATATCCTCAACGTGGGTAAATGGACTCGCTTTGGTTGGCGCAAATACCAATAAAACCCAGCTAAACAACGTGCAATAAATGCATCTGAAGCCCATGTGCAGAAGTTGAGGACGCCGAAAAACGCCCCTAGACACTCAGCGCGAACTCAAAGGCTCGCAGCCTTGCATCAAGGTGCGTCGCCGCCCAGCGATGCGCATGCGCAAGCAAGGTTGCCGCAGTCTGCCGATCAACGCTTGCGACAAGCAATTCATCAAAGGTCGAACCAACGAGCGCACCCATCCAGGCCAACAACGCGGCGTCCACGGGCTCGGCGCCCTCGACGTCCTTCGCGCAGCTCTCGCACAGCACGCCTCCGGCAAGGGTCGAAAAGCGTGTGGCAGCAAGATCTCCACAGGCCACGCAGGCGTCCAAGACAGGGCGCCACCCCTGATGCGAAAGTACCTTGAAGGCGTAGGCCGCCACAACGAGGTCGAGGTGAGGTTGGTCTTCCGCCTGCTCGCAGGCAAGCAGCGCCCTTGAGCAAATGGGATATAGAAACGGGTCAGGTGCCTCGGCAAAGCTCGTAAGGCGCGCGAGCTCGGCCACCGCGCTTGCGGCGCTCACGCGCTCAAGGTCGCCACGAAGCCCGGGATGCGATCCCAAGAGCTGGGCCTCGGCAACCACATCGAGGCTCTTGCCCTGTGCAAGTAGCAGGTCAAGCTCGCAAAAGAGCTGCACGCGGGCAGCGAGCTTGCCGGAGGGCTTGCGCGCCCCCTTGGCAACCGCCCTGCCCTGGCAGCCGTCACGCTCGAGCAGGGTAAGGATAAGGTCGCTCTCCCCTAGCTTCGTGCGGTCGACAACAATGGCGCCCGTATGCCTGGTGCGGCCACGTGCCATGGCTACTCGGTAGCCTCGTAGCCAAGACGGCGAATCTCGTTCTGGTCACGGCGCCACTGGGGCTTCACCTGGACGCGCAACTCGAGGAAGACCTTTCCACCAAGCAGGCGCTCGATATCGGGGCGTGCGGCGCTGCCGATCTTCTTGATCATGGAGCCGCCCTTGCCCACGATGATGCCCTTCTGACCCTCGCGCTCAACGTAGATGGTAGCCGAGACGCTCGCGTGGCCGTCCTTCTTCCAGACGATGTCGTTGCAGACGACGGCGACGGAGTGCGGCACCTCCTCGCGGCAGTTGAGCAGGACCTTCTCGCGCACAAACTCAGCCACGAGGTCTTCCTCGGTGGCGTCGGAGTCCATGCCTTCGGGGAACCACTTGGGGCCCTCGGGGAGCTTCTCGCTCACAAGCTTGAGGAAGGCATCGACGTTGAAGTTCTCGGTGGCGCTCGTCACGATGACGTCATCGAACTTGGCGAGCCTCTCGGCGGCCTCTAGCTGGGCGGCCATCTGCTCGGGCTTGGCGAGGTCGGCCTTGGTGAGCACAAGAATCTTGGGAACGCGTGCCTTGTCCACGTGGGCGCCCACCCACTCGTCTCCCGTGCCAACGGGCTTGGTGGCGTCAACGAGCATGGCCACGACGTCCACATCGGAAAGCTCGCCCAAAGCCGAGCGGTTAAGCTCCTTGCCAAGGGCGTCCTTGGGCTTGTGAAGACCCGGGGTATCGACGATGACAATCTGGCTTGAAGGCGTGTTCACCACGGCGCGCAGACGCTTGCGCGTGGTCTGGGCCACCGGGCTCGTGATGGCAATACGCTCGCCCATGCAGGCGTTGAGCAGGGTGGACTTGCCGGCGTTGGGGCGACCAACGAGCGCGACGAAGCCGCTATGGAAGCTGCTGTTGTTAGAAGGCATGGTTCTCCTTGAGGTTATCTGCGAGGCAAGCTCGCGGCTGACAAATGAGGAGCGATGGTACCCGAGCTAGATGAATTTCTCGACCAAGGCGGAGCCTAGCACCACAAGGCCGCAAAGGCCCACAAATACGCACAGAACCCAGACAGCCGCCGCAGCGATGTCCTTGGCGCGGCCGGCAAGCGGGTGGTACTCGGGCGAGACGAGGTCGACGACCGTCTCGATGGCGGTGTTCATGAGCTCGGCGCACAAGACCACGCCACAGCACAAAAGGATGACGCCCCAGCGTGTGGCATCAATGCCAATGAGCAGCCCCGCGACCACGGCAAAGACGAAGCCGCCGAGCATAACCTTGATGTTGCGCTCGGTCTGTAAGGCAAAGCGAAAGCCCTGCAAAGCAAAGCCGAAGCTCTTCCAAAACGAAGGATGGTTGCTCTTGGAGCCCGGGATCATGCGCCGCTCACCTCACTGGGAAGGGGCGTGTCGTCGTCATGGCGCGTCGTGGCTACGTGGCCAAGGTCACGGCCACAGGCAAGGGCGAGAAGCTCGTCCTCGCGTACTTCCATGACGCGGGCCTCATCCTCTTCGAGGTGGTCATAGCCAAGCAGGTGCAGCAGCGAATGGATGGCCATGAGGCGAGTCTCGTCCTCAGGCGAGGTGCCAAAGCCTACGCACTGCCTTGCGAGCACAGCGGGCGCCATGGCAATGTCGCCGAGCTCACAGGGCTCGCCGGGCGCAAGATCCGGGTCGTCAGGACGCTCACACTCGAGCGAGATAACGTCGGTGGGGGCGTCAACGCCACGCCACTCGCTGTTGAGCTGCTGCATCTGAGCCTCATCCACCACGCTGACAGAGACGGAGCAGGGGCGCTCAACGCCTTCCTCGGCAAGCACGAGTTCAAAGACCCGCGCAAGCTCGTCCTCAGAGATGGCAAGGGTGTCGGCGCCCTCCTGTGAGAGCAACAGGTCGAGCGCCATTAGGCCTCGCCTCCAAACGAAGAGCGAGCAGCATCGGCCTTCTCGTAAGCCTCGACAATGCGCGCGACGAGGGCATGACGCACGATGTCGGCCTTGCCAAGGTCAACGAAGGCTATGTCCTCGACGCCCTCAAGCGCGCGCCTGGCGCTGCTGAGGCCCGAAGGACCAGTGAGGTCACGCTGCGAGCCGTCGCCCGTGACGACGAACTTGCTACGGAAGCCCATACGCGTGAGGAACATCTTCATCTGCTCAGGCGTGGTGTTCTGCGCCTCATCGAGAATGACGAAGGCGTCGTTCATGGTGCGGCCACGCATGTAGGCAAGCGGCGCGATCTCAATAACGCCCTGCTCAATGAGGGCGTTGCCCTTCTCCATGTCGGTCATGTCGAACAGCGCGTCATAGAGTGGGCGCACGTAGGGGTCGAGCTTCTCCTGGAGGGTGCCGGGCAGATAGCCCAGACTCTCCCCCGCCTCGACCACCGGGCGGCACAAGACGATGCGGTTGACCTCGCGACGCTTCAGAGCCGCAACCGCCATCGCCATGGCGAGATAAGTCTTGCCCGTGCCGGCAGGGCCCAGGGCAAAGGTGAGCGTGTGGTGGCGCACGGCCTCGATGTAACGACGCTGGCCGGCCGTCTTGGGACGAAGGGCGCGGCCGCGGTAGGTAAGCAGGATGTCGTCCGCAAAGCTCACATCGGGGGCAGAGCCAGAGCCCTGGCGCTCGAGGATGAGGTCGACTTCCTCGGGAGAAGGCGTCTCACCACGCGAGACCATCTGCGTGAGCTGGGAGAATACGGAGACGACACGGTTTGCCTCGATGGGCTCGCCCATCACGCATACCTGGTTGCCACGAACGGTGATCGTGGCGTCAGTTGCCGCCTCGATGCGCCTGAGCAGCGAATCCGCAGGCCCCATGAGGCTCGTCATGTCAACGGAATCAGGGATGGTGAGTCTTACTTGAGACGGCTCCATGCTCCTCCAAAGACTACGAACAACGTGAACGAACCTTAACAGGCCTCAATGATACGACAGCCCCTGGCGTCAAGCACACCGGCGCCTGTAACCGCAGACGGCACGACACGGACGAGTTGGCCGTCATGGCCTTCGTCCACAAGCACCTCGACAAGGCCGCCTGCGACGCCCTTGGAGCCGCGCTCCACGAGCACGAGCTGTTCGGTGCCGACGAGTTCGGAGGCATAACTCGCGCGAAGGCGAGTTGCGAGCTCACGCATCTGGCGGCTGCGCTCGGCAGCGACCTCGGGCGCGACCTGGCCCTCCATCGCGGCAGCCGGCGTGCCAGGGCGACGCGAGTAGCGAAAGACATGCATCTTGGCAAAGCCGCAGCGCTCGCAGGTGGCAAAGCTTTCCGCAAACTCCTCGTCGCTCTCCTGCGGAAAACCCACGATGAGGTCACAAGCGATGGCAACGCCAGGAAGCGCGGCCCTCGCACGGTCAACTACCTCGAGATACTCAGCGCTGGTATAGGGCCTGCCCATGCGTTCGAGGGTGGCATCGCAGCCGCTTTGCAGTGGAATGTGCAAGAACGGGGCGACGCGGCCCTTGGAGGCGGCCATAACACGCAGAAGTTCATCGGTGACGCCGGCCGGCTCGATGGACGAGAGGCGCACGCGGCCCACGGACGTATCCGCAAGGATCCGCTCGAGAAGGCCGGCGAGGCTCAGCCCCTCGTACTCATATCGACCGAGGTCAATACCTGTAAGCACGACCTCCTTGGCACCGTCGGCGACAAGGGCGTCAATGCCGGCGAGCACCGCCTCGGGAGCGGTTGAGCGAGCCGCGCCGCGCGCCTTCCACACGATGCAGTAGGTACAGCGGTTGTCGCAGCCGTCCTGGATCTTGAGACCCGGGCGCATACGGCCCGTAGGAGTAACGGCATGGCCAGGCGCCTCGGCGCAGGAGTGGCCAGGCGCCTCAAGCCCCTTGGAAAGGCCAAGCTTTTCGACCACTACCTCGGCAACGCTGCCCTTTTCCGAGACGACGCTCACGTTGTCCGCAAGGGCCTCGAGCTCATCGGAAAACAGGTTCGCCACGCATCCCGTAGCCACGACCACGGGCGAGGACGGCTGCGCGGCCGCATGGCGCACGGCCTTCCTCGCCTTGGCCTCGGCCTCGGCCGTAACAGCGCAGGTATTGACCACGATGGCGTCGGCCGCATCCTCATCAACGACCTCCACGCCATAGCCCGCAAGCTCACGAGCAATGGCGTCGAGCTCGACGCGGTTCACGCGGCAACCGAGGTTCACGAAGGCGACGCGAGCCGGACGTGCCTTCTGTTGAGCTGTCACTTCTTGTGCTTTCCGGACGGCTTGGCAGAAGCGGCGCGGCCCATGTGGCCACCGAAGATGGGCTTTGACGGGCCGTCGCTCTCAACGCGCTCTCCCCTCGCGGCCGCGATGCCGCGCAGGGTCGCAAGGTCGGCCTCGGAAAGGTCGGTCGGCACGACGATGTTCACCACGACCACAAGCTTGCCGCGGGCCGAAGACCCCTGGCGAGGCATGCCGAAGCCCAAAACCTCAACGTGCTGGGCGTGGGCGCAGCCGGCCGGAATCTCAACCTCAACGAGCTCGCCCTCAAGCACGCCCTCGACCTCGAGGGTGCAGCCGCACATGGCCTCGAGCGCCGTGACGTCCTCGACGCAGTAGAGGTCGTCGCCCTGACGCTGGAAGCGGTCCCCCTCGATGACCTCGATACGAACAACGAGGTCGCCCGAGGTGTCGCCGCGAACGCCAGCCTCGCCAAAGCCAGCGACCTTGAGGCTCTGGCCAGAGTAGACACCGGCCGGAACGTCAATCTTGACGGTCTCGTGGTTGGGCGTGCGACCCTGGCCCGCGCAGGTCTCGCAGGGGTGGTCGATGACATGGCCCGTGCCGTGGCAGGCGGGGCACTCGCTTTGGGTCTGCATCTGGCCCAGGATGGTGCGCTGGACGGTGACGACGCGGCCCGAACCGTGGCAACGCGAGCAGGTCGTGACCTTGCCGCCGTCAGCGGCGCCCGAACCGTTGCAGTCGTCGCAGGGGGCCAGGCGGTCATAGGCAACCGTCTTGGTGCAGCCGCTCGCGGCCTCGGCAAGGCTAATGCGCAGGGTGATGCCCATGTCGCGACCGGCCGTGCGGGCAGCTCGGCCGCCACCAGAAGAGCCGCCGCCGAAGAAGGACGAAAGGATGTCGTCCATACCAAAGCCGCCAAAGATGTCGCTCATATCCACGGAGCCGTAGCCGCCGGGGCCATCCGGGTCGCCATAACGGTCGTAGTTGGAACGCTTCTGCTCGTCAGAGAGGACCGAATAGGCCTCGTTTACCTCCTTGAAGCGCTCCTCGGCATCCGGCTCCTTGTTGACGTCCGGATGAAGGGAGCGGGCCTTCTTGAGAAAGGCACGCTTGATGGTCTTTGCATCGGCGTCACGATCAACACCAAGCACCTCGTAGTAATCGACCTTTGCTTCCACGCTTACGTACTCGCTTCCTAGACGAAACCAAACAAAGGCGCGCAGGGCGCCACGAAGGCCACCGGAAAGCCAGCGGCCAAGTAATACCTGTTAATTAGCCATAAAGCCTGGAGCCTCTGCCCATGTATCCAGCTGTCCCAAGCCCGCTCATGCAAGAGACCATGAAGGCGAGGAACACGGCGATGGTGGCGCCGTTGGCCGCACCGTTTCCAACGTAACGCAGGGCGTTCTTCCACCAGATGGGCGCATGGCCACGCACGCCGCCAGACGTGAAGACCATCCACAAGCCCAGAGCCAGCGGGAAAATGATGAAGAGGGAGAACTGGAACACGGCGTTCATGATGAGGCCGAGCACCAAAAACGGCAGAGCAAAGCCGATCATCTGGAATCCCTGGGCCGCACGCGGGCTCAAGCGCTCGCTGGGAACGCCCACGTGAGCCACGAAATCGCCCGTGGTGGAGCCGTTCGTGCCGGCGTTGCCCATGCCAGGGATGCGAATCGTATCGCCGTCATGGCTGTTGGCGGGCACCTCCACCACGACCTCGCTCGCCGAGAGCACACGGCCAGAGCCGCCGCAGGCATCGCACGGGTCGGCGACGACCTTGCCGGAACCCTCGCACTCGGGGCAAACCATGGACATGGCACCAATGCCAAAGAGGCCAGAAAGGTCAACGGAAATGCGGCCGGATCCTGAGCAGGTGGGGCACGTCTTAGCGTGCTCGGAGTGCACCGAGCCGGCGCCATGACAGACATCACAAGCGACGTAGCGCTGGAAGGTCACGCCCCTACGGCAACCCTCCTTGGCCTGCTTGTCATCCAGGTCAAGCTGATAGACCACGTCACCGCCAGCTTGCGGGTTGTACGCACGGCTACGCGAGGAGGAGCGGCGGCCGCCATAGCCGGCCCCGCTGAAGGGGAAGCCCCAGAAGCCACCCATGCCCGCGAAGGGATCGCCCTGCGAATAGGACGGGCTGCCGTAGCCGGAGCTCGCCCCGACAAAGGGATTGCCCGAGTGCATGGCGTCATAGCGGCTGCGCTTATCCGGGTCTTTGAGAACGGCGTAGGCCTCAGAGACCTCCTTGAACTTCTCCTCGGCGTCGGGCTCCTTGTTGACGTCGGGGTGATACTTGCGAGCCAGCTTCTGGAAAGCCTTGCTTATCTGCTCGTCAGTGGCATCGTGCTCCACACCGAGTATCTTGTAGTAGTCCTTGTCGTTCATCGCTGACATGGGCCTGGGGTCTCCCGTCTTGTTGTGCCCGCATAAGCGCAGGCTTCACATACGCACGACATTCTACCCAAACATCCGCGCAGCTCACAGGCGCAGCCCAAAGCCTTCTGGTAGTCTGGACATTCGTGAAAGCACGCGAGGTCGGCAGGCGAGTTTTGCCGGCGAGGCGCACGGGCGCAAAAACGAAGCGCGCCGCGTAGCCCGGCCATACGGATCGCAAGGCCCACCTCGCACAAGACCGCATAACCAGGAGGTACACAGATGGCAGAGTTCATCTACCAGATGTTCGAGGCCCGCAAGAGCCACGGCGACAAGGTCATCCTCGACGACGTGACCCTGAGCTTCTTCCCCGGCGCCAAGATCGGCGTCGTGGGCCCCAACGGCATGGGCAAGTCCACCCTGCTCAAGATCATGGCCGGCAAGGAAGAGGTCACCAACGGCGACGCCCGCCTCACCCCGGGCTATACCGTGGGCCTGCTCGAGCAGGAGCCGCCGCTCGAGGAGGACAAGACCGTCATCGAGAACGTCCGCCTCGCCTTTGGCGACGTGCTGGCCAAGGTCGAGCGCTTCAACCAGATCAGCGCCGAGATGGCCGACCCCGATGCCGACTTTGACGCCCTCATGGCCGAGATGGGCAAGCTCCAGGACGAGATCGACGCCGTGAACGGCTGGGACCTCGACAGCCAGCTCACCCAGGCCATGGATGCCCTGCAGTGCCCCGACCCCGACATGCCGGTGAACGTTCTGTCCGGCGGCGAGCGTCGTCGCGTGGCCCTGTGCCGCCTTCTGCTCGAGGCCCCCGACCTGCTGCTTCTTGACGAGCCCACTAACCACCTCGACGCCGAGAGCGTCCTGTGGCTCGAGCAGTTCCTCCACAACTACCCCGGCGCCGTGCTGGCCGTCACGCACGACCGTTACTTCCTCGACAACGTCGCCGAGTGGATCTGCGAGGTCGACCGCGGCCACCTCTACCCCTACAAGGGCAACTACTCCACCTATCTCGAGACCAAGGCCGCGCGCCTTGAGGCTCAGGGCCAGAAGGAGGCCAAGCTCGCCACGCGCCTCAAGAACGAGCTTGAGTGGGTGCGCAGCTCGCCCAAGGCCCGTCAGGCCAAGAACAAGGCTCGTCTTGAGCGCTACGAGCAGATGGAGGCCGAGGCGCAGTCCGGTCGCAGCGTGAGCGTGACCGACATCCGCATCCCCACCGGCCCGCGTCTGGGCACCAAGGTCCTCGTGGCCGAGCACCTCTCCAAGAGCTTCGGCGACCGCGTGCTTATCAACGACCTGTCGTTCGAGCTGCCGCGTAACGGCATCGTGGGCGTCATCGGCCCCAACGGTGTGGGCAAGTCGACCCTGTTCAAGATGATCGTGGGCGCAGCCGTGGCCGCCGGCGATAACTCGCTGGCCGAGTCTGTGACCGAGCAGCCCACCGACGGCTCCATTACGCTGGGCGAGACCGTCAAGCTCTCCTACGTTGACCAGATGCGCGCCGGCATCGACGGCGAGAAGAATGTCTGGGAGGTCGTCTCGGACGGCAACGACTTCATCGTCGTCGGCAAGGACGAGATCAACTCCCGCGCCTATGTGAGCGCCTTCGGCTTCAAGGGCCCCGACCAGCAGAAGCCTGCCGGCGTGCTGTCCGGCGGCGAGCGCAACCGCCTGAACCTGGCGCTCACGCTCAAGCAGGGCGGTAACCTGCTGCTTCTGGACGAACCCACGAACGACCTGGACGTCGAAAC
>CAVHWW010000118.1:0-24748 GCA_963639715.1 Acutalibacteraceae bacterium | reverse complement strand
GTTGCGGAAGCCGCCACGGTCGCCACCGCGACCACCAAAGCCGCCGCCAAAGCCGCCGCGACCGCCACGGTCGCCGCCACGGCCGCCAAAGCCACCGCGGTCGTTGCGCTCCTCGTCGAGGCCCATGGCCACGAGCGGGTCAATCACCTTGTCGAGAAGGGCCAGGAACTGGTCGCGCTCCTCCTCGGAAAGGCCGGGAACGAGGGCCTCGCCCTTGCTCTCCTCGGCCTCGGCACGCGCAACGGCGTCCTCGTCAGCCATGACGATGACCTTGCGCATATCGGGCTCCTCGGGCTCAACGCGAGCCACGATGTCCTTCTTCTCGGCCTCGGCGAGCATGGCGTCGAGCTCGCGCAGGCGCATGCCGAGAAGGTCGGCCATCTCCTTCTGCTCCATCTTGGGCTTGAGCTGGAGAAGCTTCAGAGCGCGCACGAGGGAGCTGGTCTTGCCGCTCTTCTCCTCAAGCGCGCGCTGCAGGGCACCACGACGGCAGCGAAGCAGGCGGGCAGCCTTGTTGGTCTTGTCAAAGAGCAGGAAGTCGGGATCCTGCTCAACAGCGTCGTCCTCAGCAGCCTCGGACTCGTCCTCGGAGTCCTCAGCATCCTCGAGCTCGGCGTCGTCCTCGACGTCCTCGAGCTCCTCGTCGAGCTCGTCCTCGACAACCTCGAGCTCCACGTTTTCCATCTCTTCGTTCTCGAACTCAGACATCTTGTCTCCTTCTTGCGCTTTCGCGCGCATGCGGCGCTCCCGCGCCATCTGCCGGATTCTTCAACTCAGATCATCCATGTCATTCGTCTTTCCCCTCCCGGGGCGCCCGGCAAGACAAGGAGTTTAAGCCGCAGGCGCGAGCGTACGCCTCGCAAGCAGCAGATTCATCGAAACGCCGCAGGTAAGGTACGGACCGAAGGCGAACCGAGAAGGCGGGCGGCCGAACATGGGCGGTGCCGGACAGACAACGCTCGCGCTCCAGCAGAAAGGCAGCGCCGGCGACCGCAGCAAGCGCTGCAGGCCACCGGCGCGTCCAAACAAGCTGGTTTTCGCTCTAGTCCTGGCGATAGGTGGAGAGGAAGTCGGCGAGGTCATCCATGCACTCGGCGAGCACCTCAATACGCGGCAGGTAGACGATGCGGAAGTGGTCAGGCTTGTCCCAGTTGAAGCCGCCGCCGCGCGTAATCAGGATCTTCTTCTGGTGGAGCAGGTCGAGGGCGAACTGCTCGTCATCGTGGATATTGAACTTCTCCACGTCGATCTTCGGGAAGATGTAGAAGGCTGCCTTGGGCTTCACCGCCGTGATGCCGTCAATCTCGTTGAGGGCCTTCCAGACAAAGTCGCGCTGCTCGCAGACGCGCCCGCCGGGGCACACGTAGGTGTTCACGCTCTGGTAGCCGCCAAGCGCCGTCTGGACGATGGACTGGGCCGGCACGTTGGAGCAAAGGCGCATGTTAGAGAGCATGTGCACGCCGAAGATGAAGTCCTTCATGCAGCGGGTGTTACCGGACAGAATCATCCAGCCAATGCGGAAGCCCGCGATCATGTGGCTCTTGGAGAGACCGGAGAAGGTGACGCAGGGCAGGTCGGGCGCGAGCGAGGCGATAGAGACGTGCTCGACGCCGTCCATGCAAAGGCGGTCGTAAATCTCGTCGGCGAAAATCATGAGCTGGTGACGGCGCGCCACCTCGACAATCTCGAGCAGGACGTCGCGCGAGTAGACGGCGCCCGTGGGGTTGTTGGGGTTGATGATGACGATGGCCTTGGTACGGCTCGTGACCTTGGACTCCATGTCGGCGATGTCGGGGTTCCAGTCGGCCTGCTCATCGCACAGGTAGTGGACGGGGCGGCCGCCGGCAAGCGTGGCGCAGGCGGTCCACAGCGGGTAGTCGGGGCTGGGAATGAGAATCTCGTCGCCGTCATCGAGCAAGGCATGCATGGCAAGCTGGATGAGCTCGGAGACGCCGTTGCCGGTGTAGATGTTCTCCATCTCGACGTTGGGCAGGTTCTTGACCTGGGCATACTGCATGATCGCCTTGCGCGCGGAGAACAGGCCGCGCGAATCGGAGTAGCCCTCGCACTCGGTGAGCTGCTGGCGCATGTCCTTCACGACCTCGTCGGGCGTGCGGAAGCCGAAGGGCGCGGGGTTGCCGATGTTGAGCTTGAGGATGCGCTCGCCATCGGCCTCCATGCGGGCCGCCTCGTCAACGACGGGGCCACGGACATCGTAGAGGACGTTGTCGAGCTTGCTGGACTTCTTGAACTCTCGCATAAAGCTGCTCCCTGGGATTTTGGCCTTCTGGCCTGCGGTGTTGGCGGTTGGGGTGGCGGCGCGCGGCCGCTCACTAGCTCGCGCGGCCGCAGCTTCGGGAGTGGCGACGGATGCGGAGGCGCTGCCGGCGGACGTGCTGTTGGCGGGGGCACCGCCGGTGGTTGGGCCGTTATCGGCACTTGCGACAGGCTCGGACTTTGAGCCGCCATTGGCAACGGCGCTGACATTGGCGACCGGGCCGCCCTCAGCACTCTCGCCCACAAGCCAGGCGGAATCCACCTCAAGCAGGCTCGCGAGCAGGGCAAGCACGTCTTTGCGAGGAGCGACCTTCCCGCTCACATACTGGCTGACCTGGCTCTTTCCCAGCTTCTCGCCGCGCTCGGACGCCAAGCGCACAAGGTCGGCCTGCTTAACGCCGGCCGTCTCCATGGCCTGCTTGAGGCGAGACGAGAATGTGGAAGTGGCCATAAGAGCTCCGAAGGTTCAATTTCTCTTGGTAAATTGAACTATCCATGCCAGCTTGCGCGCGGCGAGTTCAATTTCCAAGCACTATAGCACCCAGAAATTGAACTTCCACAGCGAATTTGAACTTTCTGGCAAGCGCAGAAAAGCGGCCGCCAGGCCATTCACCGAGGCATCGCCCCGCCGTTCTTGCTCTCACAGGCCATTCACCAGGGCATCGTCCCGCCGCCGGCGCCCTCAATAACGCCGAAACACGCCCGCCTGAAGGAGCCGAGGGACCGCGGTTTCGCCGTGTTCTGGTAAAACGCCGGTCAGGCGCTTCACAGAAAAGCGGCCGCCAGGCAAATGTGCCCGACGACCGCTTGGGTTCACGCTATAGCGGGGAGACTCGACGTTACACCAGCTTGCCGGCGCAGTGATCGATGCCGTGCTGAACGACCTCGGCGACCCAGCCGGAGAGCTTGCGGGAGCGAGACTCAAACTTGCCGTTCACCAGGGCATCAAACTGCACGCGAATGAGCTGGAAGCGACGCACCTCGGAGTCACGGTCGAGCGAGAGACAGCCCTCGTTGGCCTTGTAGGGGGCCATGGACTGGGTGATCTTGGGGTTGAACATCACCTGCGGGCCGTTGGCACCAAGGAAGGCGATGATGGCCTTGTTGGAGCCGATCTGGTTGGCGGCAAGGCCGGCGCAATCATCAAGCGAGGCCAGGGTGTCGAGCAGGTCCTGCGCCACCTCGGCGTCCTCGGGGGTTGCGGGCTCTGCCGGCTTGGAGAGGAACTCCTCGTCCTTAACGATATCCTTGACCATTCGCTTTCCTTCCATGCGGCCACGCCTACTCGCCGGCGGGCCAATCGTTTCCTAAATCGATACGAGCAAGTTTGGCATAGTCGCTCGCCCGGTGAAAGATGCGCCAGATGTAAATCTGGTCATTAAACACTCGATAGAGAACTACATAGCTGTTAGTCACCGGAAACGAACGCACTCCCCTCTCGGCCAGGCTGGGCTCATGGAACAAGGGCCTCATCTCGGGAAATTCCCTAACCATGTTTGTCTGCCGCTTAAATTCATCAAGAAAGGCTCGAGCTGCTTTCGGGTTTCTGTTCGTCTTGGCCATGAAGTACCAAATTGAGTTCAACTCGAAGCGAGCCCTCTTAGACACCTCCAGCCTCAGCATTAATTAGCACCTCCAGCTCCTTGATCGCTTTGTCGATTTCCGCGAGAACAATCTCACCGTCGATGTAGTTGCCGTTGGCGATATCCTCGTCGTCCTCTATCAGCATGGCCAGCATCTCCGCGCGAACGCCCTCCATGCGCAGCTTTTCATAGGCCTCGGGGTTCATTGCGACGAAAGCCTCTTCGCCATTCTTGGTAACCATGACCGGATCGTCATCCTCTTGCACCATGGCAAGAAAACCCGTGGTGTCTTTGATATTGCGAATGGGCACGTTCCTCGGCATGCTTGGCTCCTTCCCACGACCTAACCGTGGGACAATTATGGCACACCTTGGAGAAGGCTGAGCCAAACTCACCGCGCCCATTAGGCAACCACTCTCGCTTCGGGGGTGTAGAGGCCATCGGAGCCGATGGTTTCTCGCAAGAGGTCGAGGAAGAGGCTGCCGGTGCTCACTTCAGAGCGAATCTTGGTGGGCGCCTGCACCTCCCTGTGGTCCACCTCCGGGGCCTTGTCGCAAAAGCAGCACTTGCCAACCTGCAGCCAAACGCCATCCACCTTAGCCACGCGAAGGCCCAGGACGCTGCGGCCCCAATCCCGAGCGCGGGCAATATCTGGCTGGTACAGCTCAATCTCATCGCCCCAGATAAGGTCTTTGAGCCACAAGACCCCCTGCTCACCAGCCTTGAGAACGGAGAACTGAGAGAAGCGCTGCGTATCCGCCACTTGGGAGAGACGAATAATGCGGTCGTTCGCATCCACACCAAAAACGCCCGCCTCACTCGCGCAGAGCTCCAGGGGAGTCAGGCCGCGAAGCAGCGGATACTCAAAGAGAAACCACTCGCTAAAGGAGAGGTCCATCTGGAGCACGTCGGCCACCTGCGGGTTGTCCTGCACCATAACCGCCGGCCTCACAAGCTCGGCGAACAGGTCTGACGCCTCATCAAAGTAGGGCGTCTCTCGATCTGCCCACCTCAAGAAAACGGAACAGACGTCATCCTCCACCCGCTGCTGGAGCCCCTCGCAGGCGCTCGCGTCCACCCAAAGATTCTTGACCTCACTGCCCATGATTCCTCCTGCCGTCACCGTCGTTGGCGACAGCGTATGGGCGATGAGTCCCCACCTGAGGAAGAAAAGAAGAAAGTCCCCGCGCGCTCTAACACGAATCTGACGCGAATCAAACAGGAATCGGACGATTTTGTCCTAAGCAGTCGCGCCTAGCCCCTCGGCGGAACGATGACGTCGTAGCGGACGGCCTTGCCAGAGATGGAATGGCTCGGGGCAACGCCAGCGAGCACAGGGGCCTTGATGGGGCGCTTCACCACGATCTTGCGCGGGCGCGCAGCCAGGGCGGCGTCCATAAGCTCGGCTTCATTGGCGCACGGGCTCTCGAGCTTGTGAAGTAGCTGGAACTTCTTCTTCACCGCGGCGCTCTTCGTGCGGGCGGGAAACATCGGGTCGAGATAGACCACATCAACCGGACGGCCCAACGCTGGCAGCTCGGCCACGCTGTCACCCGCCACAAGCCGCATGCGCGAAGCAATAACGGCGAGGTCAGAATCACAAGCGGCCCTCTCGAGCGCGTCGGCGAGAAGTGCGGCAATCACCGGGTCGCTCTCGCACATCGTGACCTCAAAGCCGGCGGACGCCAGCAACAGAGAATCCTCGCCAAGGCCCGCCGTGGCGTCAAAGGCAACCGGTGCAGCCTCGCCCTTTATGCGAGCCGCCTTCACAAGCAGCTCGCGTCCCAGACGGTCATGACGGATGCGGGGCAGCAGCTCGCGAAAGTCTGCCGCAAGTTCCATGCCATCGCCCACAAGCGTAAGACGCCCGTCAATACGCCGCAGCTCAAGGCCAGAGGGCAGCTCAAGACCACCAATCTCTTCCGTCATACCGACCTCTTCAACCACCCAAAGCGAACACAAATCAAAGGCCGAGCTCCGGCAAGGCCAAACTACAACGGCGCTCCTTCAGCCCAACAAGAGGCAAGGTCCGTCACCGCGTCGCATCACGCCTTTCCGGCCGTCAGCTCCTATCCCAACGCCTCAGAAAGGGCTTCGATCGTAGCCACATGCTGCTCGCGCACAACGGCAACAAGATCACCGGAACCCTCAAGCGAGCCCCCCCGCAAAAGCTCGGTGAGCTCGGAGGCTGGTTCATAGACATTTACGAGCCCTAGGTTCTGTGCCACACCCTTGAGTGTGTGCGCAGCCCGAAAGGCAGTCTCGGCGTTGCCGGCAGCAAGCGCTTCTTCAAGCTGGGAGAAGCTCGGGTCATCCATAAACTTGCCAGCAAAGCGCGCCACCATGTCGTCACTATCCATAAGACGGTGGAGAACGTCGTCGTAGTCTGCGCCGATGTTCTCGTAGGCCTCACGCAAGGTGCTCATCTCAAACCCTTTCGTTCTTTAAACCATCCAAGCGGCCCAAAAGCCGCAACCATTCGAGCATGTCGAAGCGTCAACCGAGACGCCACCCAAACGCCAAGCCAGGCAGCTCAAGAGCAGGCGAAAGCCAGAGCCAAAGGTATCCACCCCTACCCGGAGAAGCCGATCTCACTTTCTGAGGTCATTGAAGGGGGGGGGGTTAAACGAGGACTCAAGAGTGGTTTTGAGCCTACCCTCCACATCCAATAGGCACTTTATCAGCAGCGGATTGAACTGACCGCACTCACCGTCAACAATCATCTGAACGGCCTGCTCATGCGGAATCGCCGCCTTGTACACACGCTCGCTCGTAAGCGCGTCGTAGGCGTCCGCCAGGCTCACGACCTGCGCCTCGATGGGAATGTTATCGCCGGACAAGCCATCAGGGTAACCTTGGCCGTCCCAGCGTTCGTGGTGCCAGCGGCAGATGGTACGCGCGGTGCGCACCATGCCGTCGTTGTCGTACTGGCTCATCTTGTCCAGCATGCTGGCTCCGAGAATAGTGTGGGTCTTCATGACCTCAAACTCCTCGGAAGTGAGCTTGCCAGGCTTGTTGAGAATTCCGTCTGGGACGCCCATCTTACCAATGTCGTGCAGGGCGCTTGCCATGGAAATCATGCGGCGCTCACGCGCGCCTAGCCCATAGCGATCGGTCTTCTGCACCAGGTTCTCAAGCAACAGCGTGGTGATGATGTTGAGGTGACGCACGTGCGCGCCGCTCTCGCCGTTACGCAGCTCCATGGCACCGGCAAGAAGGTCAATGAGCATACGCGAATCCCTCTCGCGCTCCTCATACTGCTCGGAGAGCAGGGTCGTGAGACGGCGCTGACGCGCATAAAGGCGAATCGTGTTGCTCACGCGGTGGCGCACCACGCGCATGTCAAACGGGCGCGGGATATAGTCGCTCGCGCCCATCTCAAAGGCGCGCAGCACCACGTCCTCGTTCTTCTCCGAAGAGATCATGACGACAGGGATATCCTCAATCCAGCCTTGCTCGGACATGTGGGCGAGCACATCAAAACCGCTCATGCCCGGCATGACAATGTCGAGAAGCACTACCGAGATATCCGCACCGTGGAGCTCGATCTGAGCAACGCCCCCCTCGCCGCTCTCGGCCTCGATGATGTCGTAGCTGTCCTCGAGCATCTGACGCAAGCTCCAGCGGTTGGAACTCGAGTCATCGACGACCAACACCAGGGGCTTCTCGTGGGCGGGCTCAACGACGTGTTCGGCATCGGTAATGACACAGCCGCGCTTGAGCTTTGCCTCGTACATGAGGCGATCGGCCTTGCGCATAGTGGTCTCGACGCTATGGCCGCAAGCCATGGTGCCGCCCACGCTGACAGTGAGGTGCATGCGGCTGAATTCAGGCACGGACGCCTGCGAGACCCTGGAGGCAATCTCACGCAAGCGCTGGCCAAGCGACTCGGCGGTAACGCCGGGCAGCACAAGCAGGAACTCGTCGCCACCGGTACGCACGATAAGGTCGCCCTCGCGGACGGACTCCTTCATGGCATCGACGGCGGCTTTGAGCGCCACATCGCCCACATGGTGGCCGTGCGTGTCGTTCACAAGCTTAAAGTCATCGAGGTCGATAACGGCAATACCCGCGTCAATGCGCTCGTGGCGCAGGTTGTCCTCGTAATAGCGGCGGTTATAGACGCCAGTGAGGGCGTCACGGTAGAAGAGCTCGCGCTCGTTGGCCTCGTTGACGGGAACGTTGAATGGCTGAGCATAGAGAATGACACGGGGTTCGCCCTCGACCTCGATGTAGCGAGCCGTGGCCATGTGCTGCGAGTCGCCCATGCGCAGCATCTTGGTGACGTTGGTGCGGCTGGAGATGACCTCCTCGCACACGGCTCGCATGCACGGGCAGTCCGCGCCGCACAACAAGCAGAAGCTCTCGCGCTTGATTGCATCCTCGTCAAGCAGGCGCACCACGGGATAGAGCTCGCGATATCGATTGAGCTCCGCCTCAGCCTCGGAGAGCGTCAGGCTCACCTGCCAGGCGGGGTCACTCGCGGCCTCCTCATCCTTGGCCACGGGAGCCAAAGTGCCGTCAGCGGCCCTGGCTCCCGTCTCGGCATCGTCAGCGGCATCGCCGGCGACAGGCATCAGACCTTTGCCGAGCGCATGGCGCTTGGCAAGCTCGGCCTCGACATCGCCCGTCGTAAAACTTACTCCGTTGCTCATGGACTCTTCAGCCATGGCCCACCCCCGCCTTACATGCCGAGCAGCATACAAGCGCTGCTAGATGGGACAGATATAACATCAATATCGTAACCCTGAAGGCCGCGATACCTCCATGCGGCTACTTACGGCCAATCAGCTTCGCAAGCATCTTCACAAGCGCTTCACTGTCCAATGGCTTTGAGAGGTGGGCATCCATGCCAGCCTCCTTGGCCTTAACGCGATCGTCCGCGAAGGCGTTGGCCGTCATGGCGACGATGGGCAGGCTCGCATCCTCGCGCTCGAGCGCGCGAATCTTGCGCGTAGCCGTATAGCCGCCCATCACGGGCATCATCACATCCATAAGGATAGCGTCGTAGTAGCCAGGCTCGCTTTCAGCAAACATCTCCACCGCCTGCTTGCCGTCGGTCGCGAGCTCCACTTCGATGCCTACCCGCTCAAGCGTAAACTCGGCAATCTCGGCGTTCAGGCTGTTGTCCTCGGCCAGAAGGACGCGCGCGCCCTCAAGCGACGGCAGTTCCGTAGTGGGGCCCTCCTGTTCGCAGCCCTCCCCCTCGCACACCTCAAAGGGCAGCTCAACGACGAAGGTGGTGCCCACGCCCTGCTCGCTTGTGTAGGAGATGGTGCCGCCCATAACGTCAATCAGACGCTTGGTAATGGGCATGCCCAGGCCGGTACCGCCAAAGCTCGTGCACTCGGCCGCGCCCTCCTGCGCAAACGGCTCAAACAGGTGCTTCTGGAAATCCTTGCTCATACCGATGCCGGTGTCGGCAAAGGTGATGGTGTAGGTCGCGCGCTCGCCATCAAAACCAGACTCAACAGCCGTGACAGTGAGGCTGCCGCCGCTTCTGTTGTACTTCACACCGTTGCTAATGATGTTGAGGAACAGGCGCTTTACGGTGGTGGGGCTACCCATGACGAAGGCATGCTCGAGCGCAGAGGTATCGAGCGCAAGCGTAACGTTCTTCTCGTCAGCCAGCCGCTCCACCACGACAAAGGACGAGCTCAAGGCCTCAGTGAGACTGATCGGCTCGTGGCTGAGACTCACCTTGCCGCTCTCAAGCTTGCTCATGTCGAGAATCTCGTTCACGAGATCGAGCAGCATGTTCGATGCGTCCTTGATCTTTGCGCGGCACTCGCTCTGCTTGGCCAGGTCGTCGGCGCAGGCCTCCCCAATCTCGGTCATGCCGATGATGCCGTTGATGGGCGTGCGGATGTCGTGGCTCATGCGCTGAAGGAACTCGGTCTTGGCGCGGTTGGCGCTCTCGGCCTCATCACGCGCCGAACCCAGCAACTCGTTAAAGTCGCGCTCAGTAGCCAGGCGCTGAGTCAGGTACTCGCGCTCAGCAACGCGACGCGAGTAGGCAAAGACGGCAACGACGGCCCAGTAGGAGGCCGACGCCAACAGTTCGGTCATAAAGACTCCGCTAAACGCAGCAATAGCCGGGCGATACACATAAACGTAGTTGTCTCGAGCCTTGCCCATCGAGCCAAAGTAGATCCCCGACTCCGAGAAAACGAGTACGGTGTTGCCGCCCGTTGCCGTTTCCTTGATCTTATTCACAACGCCGCGGTCGCCAGACTGCTCGTCGTCGGTCTCGGTTCCAATGAGGGAGCCGTCGTTGGAGGCAACGAGCTTGCCGTCTCTCTCGACTACGATGAAACCGTTGTCATCTTTGTTGTAACCGTTGAGAAGGCTTTGAACGGTGAGCGTGTAGCGGCTTGCGTACTCGGCGCTCGTATGATAGAGGGTCACGAACAGGCCGCCGCCGTTGCGACACGCCACGCCGATGTCGACAACCGAGCCGTCTTCGAGCGTGACTCGAGAGGCATAGACCTTGGCCGGGTTCTGCGCCACGTCAAGCACGGAGTCCTTGGAGAGCTCGCCTTGAAGCTGTTCGTAGCCCACGCCGTCAGAGTTATATTCGGTCACCAGGCTACCGTTCGCATCTAGTACGACGACGCCCGTGAGGCGCAGCTCCTCGGTACAGTCCCTAAGCTCGGCCTGACTCGGCACCTCGTCGGCGCCGGAAATGTCGTGTTCGAGGTGCGAGGCGTTCTCCACCGAACGCATCATGCTCTTTGCCGAGCTCGCCGTGTTATACGACTCGTAGACCAACGTCTGCGAGCGGATATAGCCGATGGTGTCGCTCGAACGCGCGACGATATTCTCGAAAGCGCTGTGGCAGCTCAAGAAGCCCGCAAAAAAGAAAAGAACGATATAGCCAAGAACGATGAGAAGCCAGATCTTCTTGCCGAAGAGCTTGCCGATGGACTTAGTCTCGTAGGTTTCGGACGTCTTGGAGGCAACGCTCACATTCTCGCTATTCGTTGACAAGGCCGTCCACCTCCACGTAGTCGGAGGCGTTCTCGTAGTAGTTGGAGACAAGCTGCTCCATGGTGCCGTCAGCAAGCATCTCCTCGAAAACTTTGTCGAGCTGCTCGGCGATGCCGCGCTCGTCATCCTTGTAGAAGGCCACGCCAATGCCGACGTCGAGCAGGCTCTCGTCCAAAATGCGGAAGTCGGAACCGTAGTCCTTCTCGTATTGGAGGATTGAAATCTCGTGTGCCGCCACGGCGTCGACGTAACCCTTACTCAAGGCCGGGTAGAGCAGCGAACGGTCGGGGAAGGAGTAGACCTTGCGCACTTGCGGCAGGCCCTCCTTAAGGCGGTTCAGGATGATGGACTCGGGCTTGGTGGTGGTCTGGACAGCTACAACCTTGTCTGCAAGATCGGCAAGGGTGTAGATGTCACTCGAGGGGTTTACGGCCACCACTTGTCGGCTTCGCATATAAGGACCAGCCCAGCAGTAATCCTTCTCGCGGCCAGTCATCGAGAAGCAGCCAACCACGCAGTCAATGTCACCGGAAGCGAGCAAGTCATTCTTGTCCTCCCAGTTGATATAGACGAAGTTTGGCTTGTAACCCATTCGGGCGAGGCCCGCTGTAGTGATATCAACGTCAAAGCCCGCAGGGTCACCGTTCTCGTCGAGGTAGTTAGCCGGCGGGTAGTTGTCGCTTCCCACGGTAATGGTTTTGAGTTCCGAGTCGTCGCCTTGCGAGGAGCCGCAGCCCGCAAGCGACAGCGCGCCGACAAAGGCGGCCGCGCCGGTGCAGAAGGCGCGCCTGCTCATGAGAGCAGAAAGCCCAAGGACCTCCCGGAAGGACCCAGCAGCCGCAGAAGTCGTATCAATGTTGGAATTGCTCTTACGCCCAGGACCAAACGCGTGGTCGCCAGATGCGAGCGCGGAATTCTCGCGTGAACGCACTTTGAGCTATCCCTTCCAAGAGTTCTTGGACTCTCTCTTCCTGTCCGGCAAGCCTTGTCCATCTAAGGTGCCGAGCGCTTTTCTTACGTCGCCCGTAGATGGCAACTGTCATCTACGAGGCAACTTTCTTAGCTTAACAGAGGGGTTGGACAATCATTTTCATGTCGACGCTTATCAAAAGAAAATGCCAGCCGCCCTTTGGTTTTGGCACGAACGGAGGGTGGCTTCGAAAGCCAAGCGACATCAAATAAAAACCGGCCTGCACCCCAATTAGGATGCAGGCCGACAGATCCAGGCCTTATGCAAGAGCGGCTGCAAGCTCGTTGACACCGTCAAACTCGGTGACGACGTTGTCTCCACCAATAACGATCTTGGTGACCCTGCCCTTCCAGGTGGGCTCGTCACCAGCCTTGAACTCATCCGACTCGATAACGTAGG
The DNA here is from genome assembly GCA_963639715.1 of Acutalibacteraceae bacterium. Classification (GTDB taxonomy): domain Bacteria; phylum Actinomycetota; class Coriobacteriia; order Coriobacteriales; family Atopobiaceae; genus Parolsenella. The sequence goes on along the minus strand of CAVHWW010000118.1, from coordinate 12,529 downwards.
TGACGTTGGCCTCATCGGAGAGCTCGTTGCGCTCAAAGCCGTACTTCAACCCCGAGAGCAGTTCACCGGCGGCCTGCGCCACCGTGTCGTCCTCCTCCAGCTCGACCTCTCCGGCCTCGCTGTTGTAGAGCTTGCCCTCTCCCACGTAAATGGTGCGCACGCGGCGCTGGCGCTCCTTCTCGTTCTTGGCGATGAAGAAGGCTAGCAGCGCGATGACGACCCACCAGATGATGCCAAGCACGATGTCGAGCGGGTTATCGACCCGATAGAACCCCAGGTGCGCCCACAGGTACACCAGAAAGGCCGCGACAAGAGCCGCGAGGCCAAACAGAAGCCAGTTACTCTTCTTCATTAGGCCACGCTCCCATCGTTAGAACCGGAAAGGACATCCTTCAGCTGGTCGGCAAGCTTGCCAGAGAAGCGGCGACGACGTACGTCAACGGAAGCGCCATAGAGCAGCGTCACGATGATGCCGAGGATCAGGTAGAAGTGCACCCAGCAATCAATGTGCTGAGCCTTGCCCAACGGGTTCGAAGCGTCGAAGATCTGCTCGGTCTCGAGCTCCTCGCCAGTGACGGCCGCAGCTGCTCCAGCAAGCGCGTCAGCGACGGCGTCGATCGCGGAGCCGTTTCCGTTGCTGGGCGTATTGCCACCATCTGCGGGCTCAGGCGTAGGCGTGGGTGCCGGTGCAGGAGCCTCGGTGACGATGAGCGTACCCAGGTCTTCCTTGACGATACGGTAATTGGACTCAAGCGCACCGCTCCAGGCAAGCGAGTAGGTGTTGGTGGAGCTGCCGACCTCGGTCTGGCTGCCAGTGGTGGCTGCTGTCACGTAGTCCGCGCCCTTCAGGCCCTCGATGCTGAGCTCGGCGCTCACAAGCGCGGAACCATCGTAGGCCTTGGTGGCCGAACCGGTGGTCACGATGAGTTCGGCCGGGGCGATCTGGTAGCTGCGCGTCACGGTGCCGGAGTAGGAACCAATGCCCGTGATCGTCACGATGATGGAGCCGGCGACATTGGTGAAGTCATCGGTGCCGTAGGTAACGACGTAGTCAGTTCCCTCAACCAGCAGCTTGCCGTTCTTGTCAGTAACAACCGGGGTCCACTTGTGCTCGGTGGCGTCATAGACAACGTCACTGGGATCGTCAATCGTTACTCCCCTGTAGGACGGATCGGGGTTCTCGGGATCGACGCCCGGGTCGACGGACTGAACCGTGACTGTAAGCGTACCAACCGTCTCGGAAACGACGTAGTTGGACTGCTTAGCCGTATAGGCATTGCCTCCGATAAATCCAAGGATGCCGTCGTTGGCCCACTCGATCTCGTAGGTATTGGTGCTGTTGCCAGCCTCAGTCTGGCTACCGGTGGTGACAAAGCCGATGGTCTCACCGTTCGCCAGACCGGAGTAGCTGCCCTCAGCCTTCAGCGCCTCGCCATCGTAGACCTTGGTATCGCTCGGAGTGATGACCGTAAGCGTGGCAGGAGTGATCTTGTAAGTACGCGTGAACGTACCGCTGTAATTGCCCTTGCCAGTAATGGTGGCGGTTACCTCGCCCGTGTTAGTGGTGTCTCGGTTGTAGGTGATGGTGTAGTCCGTGCCCTCAACCAGAACGTTGCCGTACTTGTCGGTTACCTCAGGCTTGAGCTCCTGGGACAGGCCGTTGTACACAGTGTCAGGAATCTCAGAGACATTCATCTCGCGCTTGAGCGTCGGCTTGTCGGGGTTGTCGGGGTCGGCCTGCTTGGAGTCATCGATGACGTTGGTATCGGTATCCTCGACCTCCTTGCCAGCCGGATCGGCGCCCTTGGCGCTCGCAACGTTCTCGAGCTTGCCGGCCTTGATGTCTTCCTCGGTCACCTTGTAGGTAGTGGTGAAGACCTTCTCCTCGCCCCTGGCAAGGTTGACGGTCTCGTTGAGACCGGTCTTCTCGTCGACGACCTTGATGTCGGAGACAGACACGTTGCCGGTGTTTGTGACCGTGATGGTGTACTCGACCGCATCGCCAGCGGCATACGTCCCATTGGCGGCAGTCTTGACGACCTTGAGTGAGCTGCTGATCTCTTCGGTGCGAGAAGAGGTCTCGCCGCTGGCGGAGACGTCATTACCGCTCGGGTCCTTGGCGGTGGCATTCGCCACGTTGGTAACGGAGCCTGCGGCCATGTCGGCCTCGGTCACCTCATAGGTGGTGATGAGCTGCTTGGACTCGCCCTTGGCCAGATTGAAGGTCTCGGACGTGTAGCCGGTGAGCTCGTCGGTTACCGCGACGTCCGTGAGGTCAACGTTGCCGTTGTTGGTGGCCGTAATCGTGTAGGTGATCACGTCGCCGGCGGTGACGCCAAAGCTCTTGTCAGCCGTCTTGATGACAGAGAGGGACGGCTCGGCCTTCTCGGTCGGATCCTCCTTGTCACCAGGCACCACGACGGTGTCCTTCTTGGAAGGGTTGTTCGCAGCGGCAGTGGCGTGGTTCTTCACGGAACCGGCGACGACGTCGGACTGCTTCACGACGTAGCTGTAGCGCAGCGTCGCGCTAGCGCCGGGAGCCAGGGTCTCGATGGTGGCACTCTCACCATCAGCGAGGGTCACGCCGGCCAGTTGGTCATTGACCACGACATTGGTAAGGGTCAGGTTGCCCACGTTCGTGACGCTGACGGCGTAGTTGACCGTCTCGCCCTCCTTGAGCAGGTGGCCCTCTGCAACATCGCTCGTCTTGGTGACGACGAGTTTCGGGTCAGCGGCGACGATGGTCTCGGTGTCCTCGCCCTTGCCCTCAGTTTCCTTGCCGGTCGGGTCAGTACCCTTGGCCGTGGCAACGTTAGTCACGAAACCAGCCTTGATGTCGGCCTCGGTGACCACGTGAGTGGCCTCGAAGGACTTCGACTCGCCAGGAGCCAGGGAGTTGATGACCTGCTCATCAAAGTCATCGGCGTTGGGGTCGGCGACCGTGATATCGGTGATGGTCAGGTTGCCGTCGTTGGCGACGGTGATGCGGTACGTAATGGCCTCGCCAAGCTTGTAGGCGGCCTTGTTCTCAGGCTCGCTGGTGGTGGTCTTCGTCACCGCAAGGTGAGCGTTGGCCTTATCGACATCGACCTCGTCGGTGTTCACATAGCTCTTGTCCTCGCCAGAGAACTTGACGGTGATGGTATTCACGAAGGTGCCGCTCAGAATGTCAGCCTCGGTGATGGCGTAGGTCGCGATAGCACTCACCGTAGCGCCCGGCTGGACGTTCTCGAACGTGCTCTGGCTGAGCGTGACACCCTCGATTTCCTCAAGGGTCATCGTCTTAGCCGTGTTGTAGACGTTCGTGGCCTTAATGGTAAACGTCACTTCATCGCCCAGGCCATAGGTGCCAGCAGCGTGGGACTTGGTAACGACCTTACCGTTGTCAGCCGGAGCCGAAACGACGAGCGTGCCAAGGGTCGCCACGAGGGTGTAGTTACCCTTGCTGGCGGTGGTCTCAGAGCTCTCCCAATCGACCTGGTAGTCGTTCTCGCTCTTGCCCACGAGGGTCTGGGAGCCAGTTGTCTCAAACTTCAAGGTCTCGTTGTTCACAAGGCCAGTGAGCTCGCCGGCTGCCGTGAGCGCATCGCCGTCGTACTCCTTGGTAGCGTCGGGCGTGGTAACGGCGAGCTTAGCCGGAGTGACGGTAAGAGCCTCGCTGGAGGTGGCGTAGTCGTAGTAGTTGCCGTTCTTGGCGCGTAGCTGAACGGTCTTGGACTCGCTCACGTTCGTGGCCGTAATGGCCGAGGGGCCGCTCGTCCAGGTCTTGCCACCGTCGGCGGAATACTCGACCTCAAGGGCATTGCCGTACGCGTCGGTCGCCGTAGCGATGCCGGCAGAGTAGGTATTGCCGTCATAGGTCTTCACGATGTCGGTCGTGCTCCACTTCACGTTGTTCTGGTCGATGCCGGCCGGAATGACCTGAAGCACGCCCTCGTCCTTGGTGGCGTTGTAGTTAGTCTCCTTGAATGACTCGCCAGCAGTGTAGGTAATGACGTTGGCGACCTGGCCCTCAGAAACCTCGGTGACCTGGCCGACGGCCTTTAGGCCACTCACCTGGCTCGCGAAGAGCTCGTCAGTGGAGGTGACCTCGGGCTTGGAGTGGGCCTTGCCATCGTAGGTCCAGGTCTCGCTCTCAGAGGAGAGCGTCACGTCACGCTTATTGATGGTGAGGCTCACACTCGGAGCGCTCTGGTCGATAACGAACGTCACGTTGGAGAAGTTGGCATTCGTGCTCTTAAAGTCGCTTGAGACAAGCTCCCTCTCATAGGACGCGACGGAGCCATCGGCGTTCACGGCAACGTCGTCGCCGGAGACGACGAGCTCAACGCCCTCATTCACAGCGACGTCGCTAGCGGTGAACTTGCCGTTACCGCCGGTGACCTTAACCACCTCGTAGCCCTTGACCTCATGGAGCTTTCCGTCATAGGTGACGGTATTGCTATTGCCCTTGATGGTCACAACAACTTCGCCGTCGTCAGCCGTGACGACAAGCGTGCCGGCGGTCTGGCTCGTGACAACGTAGTTCTCGGAGAGCGTTGCGTCATCGAAGCTGTAAGTGAAGTCATTGGAAGAGCTGCCAGCCTCGGTCTGGCTGCCGGTGATGGCGAAGGTGGCGCCCTCGCCCTTCACAAAGCCATCGCCGCCGATGGTTACGTCAGACTGCTCATTGCGGGTCAGCGGCGTGCCGTCGTAAACCTTGCTATCGCTAGCGGAGGTAAAGGTCAGGGCACGCGGGTTAACAGTAAGAAGCTCAGAGTCTTCGCTATAGCTGCCCTCGCTGTAGTTGGAGGACGTGGCGCGGAGCTTAACAACCTTGCTGTCGCTCGTGTTCAGCGCCTCAATCTCGGACGGATCGGAGGTCCAGGTCTTGCCGTCAACGCTGTACTCGACGGCGAGGCTGTTACCGAACTTGTCGGTTGCCGTGGCCACACCGGCGCTCACGGTCTTGCCGTCGTAGGTCTTCACAACATCAGACTTAGTCCAGACGACCTGGTCGGCATCAATGCTTGCAGGCGTAATCTCGAGCTGGCCATCGACAATCTTGAACTCAACGTTCGAGAAGTTCTCGCTGACGTTGACGAAGTCTGTGTCGACGATACCCATGTCGTAGGTGCCGACGTAGGTACCCTTAGCAACCTTGTGAGAAGTATCGCCGACAAAGGAGACGCAGCTCTCGCCATAGAGCTCGTTGTCGGAGGAGAAGGTGTAGCCCTCAACCTGCTGCTCGTAGCCGTTGAACTGTTTGGAATCGCTGCTCTCGGTAATGGTAACGACAACCTTTTCGGTGACCGGGGTGACCTTAAGGGAGCCGGTCTCGGTCCTGAAGGTGTAGTTGCCCTCCTTGGTGTTGGCATTCAGCGTGTAGGTGAAGGTGTTATCAACCTCGCCCTCGCTCACGTTGGCAACCGAAGCGCCAAAGGCAAACGTCGCACCCTCACCTGCGGCGAAGCCGGAGACGGTCTCCATCTCCTGCCTGTCGTGAGCGGCGCCATCATAGACCCATTCGCCCGAGGCGGACTTAAGCGTAACGGCCGCCTTGTTGATAACGAGGCTACCGCTCTCGGCACTCACGGCGAACTCGCTCGTAACGTCGTTACCGTTCTCATCCTTCACGATGGCCGTACCAGAGATGGTGTTCTCATAGGTGCCGGCATCGGTCTTCTTGGGACTGCTGGTGGTAAGGCCAGAGACGGTGTACCTCTTGCCGTTGACCGTGAACTCGCTGGTCTCGATACCAGCGGCCTCGTGCTCGGAGCCGTCGTACGTAACGGTAGTGGAGTTGGCCACAATCGTAATCTCGTACTTGGCGTCGCGGGTAGTAACGCTCAGGTTGCCAGCCGTGGCCGAAATGGCGTAGTTGCTCTCCTTGGTGTTGGAGTTCATCACGTACGTGAAGGCGTTGGCAGAGCTGCCTACGACGGTCTGGCTACCGGTGAACTCATAAGTAGCGCCCTCGCCGTCAACCCATCCCTCTTCAGTCTCAAGCTCAGTGCCGCCATTGGTGAGTGCGGTGCCGTCGTACTCCTTAGTCAGATTGGCAGACTTCAGCGTAACCTCACGCTTGGCGATGGCGAGCCCGCCGTCGACCACGGTGAACACAACGTTAGTGAAATTCTTGCTCTTGTTCGAGAACTGGCTCTTGGCGAGGCCCATGGCATAGGAGCCGGCATCAGTGGCCTTGACCTCGGCGTTTCCGCTGAACCCAAAGTCATCCTCCGTGTAGAGCCCGTTGTCGATGCTGACCTCGTAACCAGAGGCAGACTTCTCAGAGCCGTCATAGGTGGAGCTAACCACGTTGCCCTTGATGGCCACCGTAACTGCGGTGTTCACTGGCGAGACGGTCAGGGTTCCGGCCTTCTTGGTGATGGTGTAGTTGCCGCCTTCACCTTCGGTGGCGCCGCCGGTCAGCTCGTAGGTGAAACCGTTCTCGACTGAGCCGGCGTTGGTGATGGTGCCGGAGACGTTAGCCGTAAAGCCCTCACCCTTAACGAAGCTGCCCTTGGTAACGGTCACGCTCTCGTTGGCAAGAGCCTTGCCGTCATACACCTTGGTGGCAGAGCCGGACGTCAGCTCGACCTCGCGCTTGTTGATGGTCAGCACGTTGTCAACGATGACGAACTTGACGTTGGAGAAGTTGGCGCTGGCATTGCTAAAGTCAGCAGCCTTGAGCTTCATCTCATAGGTGCCAGCGTTCGTGCCGCTCACGGAGCTGTTGCCAGCAAAGGCAAAGTCGTCCGCGGTGTATAGCACGTTGCTGCTCGAAACGTCGTAGCCCGTGACGGTGTGCTCGTCGCCGTCATAGGTAAGGCTACCGCCGCGCTCGGTGATGGTCACGACGACCTCGTCGACCACCGGCGTCACCTCAAGGGTTCCAGCCTCAAGGGTGATGTCGTAGTTCTTGGATTCCAGGCCGGCAACGACCGAGAAGAGGTTCTCGCTGCTGCCGACGTTGGTCTGGCTGCCAGTGAAGACGTACTCCACGTTGTCCTTGTCGGCATCGGCGATGGAGCCGCTCGTAACCTCAACCTCATTCTTGGTGAGAGGCTGACCGTCATAGACCTTCCCGGCGGACTTGGACATGATGGTGACGGCGCGCTTGTTGACCTTCAGCGTGCCGTTCTTAACGGACACGGCAAACTCGCTGGTAACGTCGTTGCCCTTGGCATCCTTCACGACCGCCGTACCGGTGACGGTGTTCGCGAACTCGCCGGCATCGGTGCTCTTGGCACCAGAAGCCTCGAGGCCTTCAACGGTATAGGTGTTGCCATCAACCGTGAAGGTCGTGGTCTTGAGGCCGCTGACAGACTTCTCGGTGCCGTCGTAGGTATCCTCGGCGGAGTTGGCTTCAACCGTGATCTCGTACTTGGCGCTACGGGTCTTGACGTTCAGCGTCCCGAACTTCTGGGTGATGGTGTAGTTGCTCTTCTTGGTGTTGGAGCTGAGCGTATAGGAGAACTTGTTCTCGCTCGAGCCGGGCTCAGTCTGGGATCCCGTTACCTTATACGTGGCGCCCTCACCATCAACAAAGCCCTCGCCCGTCACGGCGTTGTACTTGGTGGCCGTAACCGTGGAGTTGGTAAGCGCCTTGCCGTCGTATTCCTTCTCGTCGCTCTCGGAAGTGAGAGTCACGAGACGAGGCTTGATCTTGAGCGTGCCCTTGTTGGTGCTCAGCACGAACTCATCGGTGACGTCATTGCCAGCCGCGTCGATAACCTTGACCTCGCCGGTGACGACGTTGTTGTCATAGGTGCCAGCATCAGTCTTCGTCACGCTTGCGCTGTAACCAGAAATCGTGAACGTAACCTTGCTCTTGGCATCGGTAAAGGTCATGCCCGAGGCGCTGCCCTGCTTATCGCTCGGCACAGAGGCGTAGACACCACTTGCGGCCTGCTCGGTGCCGTCGTAGAAGACCTCGGCGCTGTTGGCGTTGATCGTGACCTTGTACTTGTCCTTGTCGGCGCGCTTGTTTACATAGAGCTTGCCGTAGTCATACGTGATGTCGTAGTTATCGAGGTTCGTGGCGCTCTTGAACGTAACGGTGAACTTGTTCTCGTAAACGCCGGGGGCAATGTTGGTCTCGTCGCTCTCGCCGTTCTGGTTGTACCAAGTGGTCTTGGTCTTGCCTTCAACGCCCTCGCCGTCAACGAAGCCGTCGCCCTCGAAGGTCTTTTCGGTCGAAGTGTCGGTCTGGTTGTTATAGACCTCCTTCGTGCCGTCAACGCGCACATCGGTCCTACGGGTGAGGGCGGCGCCGTCGTAGTTCTTGTGACCATCCTCGGACCACAGCGTGACCTTGCGCTTAGCGATGGTGAGCGAACCGTCGCTGACCAGCTCAAAGGTAACCTTGGCCGGGTCGTAGTTCTTACCGGTATAGCTGAACTGCGAAGCACTGAGGTTCATCTGGTAGGTGCCGGCATCAGTACCGGTGGCCTCGGCCTTGCCAGAGAGGGAGATGTCGCTCTCGGTGATGCCGGTCGGCAGCTCGGTGGCCTTGAAGCCGGTGACGCTCTGCTGCTTGCCGCTGTACTTATCGCCACCAGTGTTACCGGCCACCTTGATGGTGACGGCCTTGGTGGAGCGGGTGATGGTCAGCTTGCCGGAGAGCGCGCTGGCAACAACATACTTATTAGTAGTGTCGGCCTTGCCAACGGTGCCGTCCGCGAACTTGTGCTCGTACACGCCAGCATCGGTGCCCTTGCCGCCCGTAGTCGTGACGCCATCGATCGTGACGCCCTCGGCGTTGATGCCAAAGCCCGTCACGCTCTTTTCGGTGCCATCGTACTCGGCGCTCGAAGAATTGGCCGTCAGGGTGACGTTTTTGTAGTAGTAGACGTTGACGACGTTATCGCCAGCCTTAAGAACAACGTTTCCGCTCTTCAGGGGCTTAATCGTGTAGCCGTCGAACGACTTCTGGTCGATGGCGAAGACGTCACCAACATAGTGCTCGCCAGATGCGGTCACGGAGTCGATGAGCTCAGAGCTGTCCTCAGTGCCCCACAGGTAGTTGACCGTGACCGATGCGGCCTTCTTGGTCCACTTCGCCGTGATGTACACATTGTTGTCGGGCATGGTGAAGGAATCGCCGCTCGCGACAGTGTCCTCGTCCTCCAGGCCCTCGACCTGCCAGCCGGCAAAGTCATAGCCGTCGCGGGTGGGTTCGGAGAGCACCGTGTAGGTCTGGCCCTCGTTGACCTTGTACGTTGTCGCAGCGCTCGCGGACCACGAACCGCCATCGAGGTTGTAAATCACCTGACGGCCGGCGGCGTAGCGTGCATAGAATGTGACGTTCGAAGTGCTCACCGTGTACGGTAGGGTGACCGAGTGAGTCATCGCAGAGTCGGTGCACCACGGGGAGAGGGTGTACTCGACGCCGTCGACGGTCTTCGTCTGCGGGTACTTCGTCGCAAAGTCCGCGATGAAATCGGTGATGTTCGTCGAATCGCCCTCGCGAACCGTCGCGCTCGATGCAATGGGAGCGAATCCGGTTGAGTCGGAAGAGGACGGATCGTCGAGGTAATAGGTGACGGTGTAAACGCCCTTGCACTCAATGAGCACGCTGCAGTCGACGTGATAGCCATCACCGTTGTTGGTCAGCTTGTAGGGAACCAGCGTGATGGACGTGATGTCGTCATCAGTCACCGTAACGCCAGGCAGCTTCTGCTGAATGACATCCTTGTACTGCTTAACAATGTTGGCCCAGTGCTCGGAGTCTCGAGCAACGCTGAACGTCGTGCCCGTGCTGCCGTCGGGCCAGGAGACCACGCGGTCGATTGCGTCGTAACGCTTGGTATTGCCGTTGTCGCGCGGGAACTCAGCCGACGTAACGCCCGTAAGGTCGACCTTGCCGTCGCCGAGGCAGTACCAGTTGCCCTTAAGGGAGTCGAGGCTGGCTGCCGGGTTATTGAGATAGTAGTAGGTGAACGTGGTGGTACCGTTCGTGGTGTGGGTGACCGTCATGTCGTGCGTGGCAGTAAGAACGGTCTTGCCGTCATCGCTCGTCCAGGTAACGGTCACGGTAGCTGAGCCCTGGGTAACGCCAGTCGCCTTGCCGTTCTCGTCGACGGTCAGGACGTTCTCGTTGCTGGAAGACCAGGTGTAGGTGCCGCCCTCAACCTCCGGCTCGAGCTTGGCGGCCAGGTCGGTCGAGCTGAACTGCTCCACCGTGTCAGCGCCCTCGACCGAAAGCGTGCTGACCGTAGGCTTCTTGATTACGTGAACAGTTATCGTGTCGGTGGTCGCAGGCCAGAACCACGAGAAGTCAGAGGCCTTGTGCGTAAGCGTAACGGTGCCGACCTTTAGGCCAGTCAACGTGGCCTTGTTGGTCTGGGCGTCATCCGCACTCTCAATCTCGACGGTCAGGAAATCACCGGCGTCGTAGCTCCACTCGTGATAGGCGCCAGCCGTGCCCTCGATATCGAGAGAGTCGCCCACATATATGTACTTGTCGGTCTCGGTGTCCTCAGGCTTGCTGTAATCCTCGGGGATGACAACCGTCTGGGGGACTCCGGTGTAGAAGTAACCATCATTGGGAGTGACCTCGATCGTCCAGACACCCTCGCTGCTGAAGGCGGAAAGATACTTCGCGCCGTCAGACTTCATCTGAGACTGGCTGGCGACAAACTCACCGTCCTTGTAATAGTTGATGGTGAAGGCATCGCCACTCTCGCCCTGCCAATCGACCGTCTCTCCGGTAGCCGCATCAACAATCGTGGGGAACACGTAGTGGCTGCCATAAGCACTCACGGTCTCGGGGGCCACAACCGTGAAGGCGCGCTTGTTGACGGTGACCGTCTTCACAAGCTGTTCATCGCCGGTGTGCCAGGTACCAGACGCATCGGTGTACCAGCAGACAATGTTGCAATCCTTGCTCTTTCCGTTAAAGACCCAGCCGGTCTTAGCCGTTGCGGTCACAGACTGGCCGTCTTCCGAGACGGAAAGATCAAAGGCGCCACTATTGTCCTGCCAGCCCTGGGCCGCGCCCTCGCCGGTGAAGGTCAAAGTGATGGACTCGCCCATCGTGACCTCGGCGGGGCCAGAAATGGAATGCCCATCGCCGGTCTCAGCGATGGAGTTGACGAGGCTCTCGGCATCCTTGCTGTCAGACGACTTGCCGGAGGCGTCGTCCGCGTCGATGGACTTGGTAGAGATGTTGATGTCAGAACCGTCCGCGACCTCTTCGCTCTCGAGCTTGAGGGAGGAGCCCGAGAGAATGTCGGCTACAGAGATGGTGTAGTAACCGTCAACGTCGGCGGTGAGCTCGCGTTCTTCGCCGGAAACGGTGAGCTTAACGGTCTTGAGGGAGTAGCCGTTGTTGGGCTCGACGGTGAACTTGAAGTCCTCGCTGGTGGAGACGGTGACCTTGGTGGCGCCGGTGGTGAGCTCCTGGCCGTCAACGCGCTTGACGGTGGCATGCTCAAGTCCGCTCAGCGCAACGTCCGCCTCGGTGGCCGCGGGCGCGGAGGGGTGCTCCTTCACGTCGGCTTGCTCGGAGCTGTCCGAGCTCTTGCTGGAGGTCTCCTGCCCAGCCGTGTAGTCCTGGCCGGTCTGCTCGGTGGCAGCCCGCTCAGCCTGAGTGACCTCGTCAGATGCGGAATCAGCAGAGGTGTCCTGCGACTCAACGCCCTGCTCGAGTGTGGTAGCCACCTCCTCCTGCATCTCTGCCAGAGCGGCGGTGGGTACGCTCGAGAAAATCGTGAGCGTAGACAGGGCGACAACGACTGCCCTGCGACCGAAGACGGCCATCGTGCGCTTTGCGTTACTCATATCCCTCAACTCCATCAGCGCGCGGCTTGCCAGCCACGTACCCCATGCGGGGCGCAAACCCCGCATGCGCGAGCCAACGTACGGCTCGCCCTGCTTCCCGAGCCATCGCTAGCCCGGCCTATGCGCGGGCCCGCGGCCCGCCCCCGCTTGCAACGAAGCCAACATGCAGCCCCGCTCCGATTACGATAGAGCCAACGCGCAGCCCCATCACTTTGCGCACGAGGCCAACGCACGGCCCCGCTGCCATGCCTACCAGCGAAAATGACCGCCGATAGGTGCCCGCTCGCTCTCCGCTTGCAATTGCTATGCGGACAGAGACAATTCGCGAGCATCTCGGAGTGTGTATTGTACCAGGAGATGCCTATATTTCGTAGCAAATACTGACTTTAGATTGCACCATTTCCGCAGTTGTTGGGCACATTTGCACACGCATGAGCAGCAACCTTTATTCAGTCACTTAATTCAATTAATAGTCGGGAGCGAATGTCAGCCGGCATCTGCTGGCGTGCGCTTCGGTCGCAAGTTCACTCCGCCCGCTGTAGCACTCCTCCACCGGGCGCTCATTCCAGTGATCGAATCGCTCGTGGTTGCCATCAACGAACAGCACCGCATAGGGCCTGGACTCGAGCCAGCGAATCTCGTCGCACTCGGCGGGCAAGAAGCTCCAGGGAAAGCCGAAGTCGCCCGCGACAATGAGGTAGTCATCGCAGCCGAGACCCTTGCCGACCTCGCCATCCCACAGGCAGACCTTCTGCAGGTCATG
>CAVHWW010000117.1:0-3340 GCA_963639715.1 Acutalibacteraceae bacterium | reverse complement strand
CTGTGGCTTTTCCGTGACGCAAAACATTTAATGTCCGGAAGCCGTGCTATAGCTTTCTGGCGGCGGGTTGAGGCGCATGGGGCTGCGCTTCCGCTCTAAGATTGGGGCAAGGCGTTCTCCATGAGCTCTGGTCCGGGGCTTGGACGCTGGCCGTCGAATCTAGTGTTTTCGCTACCTGTAGGTGGGCGGGGACGCTTAGAACATCGGCCGCCGGGCCTCGGCCCGGTGGGTCGCCGAGACATGGGACGCGTACAAAGGAGGCTCCTATGTGTGATCCAAGCATGCGGGGATGGCCGTCTATGGATGAGTCGCCATGGGATGCAGCGCCAGGCGCTTCTCCGTGGAACACAACTCCAGACACCTCTCCATGGGCCACAACACCGGGTGCCTCTCCGTACCCATCTCCAAGCACCAACTCATCGGCGTACTCCGCGCCATCTTCGGGCGACACCTTCGACCCGAGGTTTGATTTGGGCGGCTGGATGCTGGCGGATAGTTGGAAGTACCCCGACCCTGTCACAGAGCTTAACCGGCGCGGAATCGTGATATAGGCGCCTGCGTCCCGGTCGGCCCTGGCTTGGGGCCCGCGGGTTCGAGGCGTTTGGATTGCGGCTCGAGCGCCAGCGCCCTGCTCGGCACTGGCGAGAGCTGCGGATTTGAGTGCTTGGATTGCTATGTGGTCGCTCGTGCCCTGTCCGGTTCTGGCGAGACCTGCGGATTTGAGGCGCTTGGATTGTGATGTAGGTGCCTTCGATCGCGGTCTGGGCGCAGGCGCCCGCGCTCTGCCCGGCCTCTACTTCTCCTTGATCTGCTTGCCCGTAAGGTGCTCAATCTCAATCTCGTAGAGCTGGACGCCCGCAATCTCCTTGGCGATGGTATCGTCCACCTCTTCGACCGTGGGGTAGTACTTGAGCGCCAGCTCGCGAACGCGAGCACGGGTTAGCTCAGGGTCATCAACGAGGCGGCAACGGCCGAACACGATCGCGCTCTGCACATACGGTGCCCACTCGCCCTCCGCGCGGTGCTCGTTGCCCCACACGGTAAAGCAAACCTTGTCTGAGCGCTTGAGCGCATCGACCTTGTGGCCGCTCTTTGCGCCGTGGAAGTAGATGCGCCCGGCCGCCTCGTCGTAGAGATAGTTCACGGGTAGGGCGAAGGGGTAGCCATCGTCCCCGTTGACGGCGAGCACGGCACGGCGACCCTCGGTAAGCAGGGACTTTGCCTCCTCATCCGAGATGGCACGGCTCTTCCTGCGAAGGGGTCTGAACATGGCTACTCCTAACTGCGGCGGTTCCAAATCGAGCGTGATTATAGGCGAGGCCGCTTGCCCGCCTATACTGCCTTGCGGCCGCGTTCGCCGGTGCGGATGCGGACGACTTCCTCAACCGGGGTGACGAAGATCTTGCCGTCGCCCACCTCGCCGGTGCGCGCCGCGCCGCAGATGACGTTGATGATGGCATCGAGCCTGTCGTCTGCCGCAACCACCTCAAACTTCACCTTGGGAATGGTGTTGAGCAGCACCTCGTTGCCGCGCACGTACTCGGTCCAGCCGTGCTGGTTGCCGCAGCCCTGCACCTGCGAGATGGTCATGCCGCTCACGCCCGCGGCGAAGAGGGCGTCCTTGACGAGCTCGAGCTTCTCGGGCCTGACGATGGCCGTGATTCGCTTCATGGGTTCCTCCCTAGTCGAGGCCGGAGTAGGCCGGGTAGGCGCTCTCGCCGTGCTCGCTGATGTCGAGGCCCAGCGCCTCGTCGGCTTCGCTCACGCGCAGCTTGCCGCCAAAGACGAGCTTCACGATGCCAAAGATGGCGAGGTCGAGCACCACCACGATCACAAGCGTCACCAGGATGCCAAGCACCTGGGCGCCGAGCAGCGAGAGGTCGCCGGTGTAGATGAGGCCGCCGTGGCTCGTCCACGAAAGCTCGGGCACGCAGAAGATGCCGGTGAGCACGCCGCCCAGGATGCCGCCGACGCCGTGGCAGCCGAAGGCGTCAAGCGCGTCGTCGTATCCGAGCTTTGCCTTCAGTACCGAGATGGCGAAGTAGCAGACGGGCGAAACGATGAAGCCCATGACGAGCGCCGCCCACGGCTCAACGAAGCCAGCCGCCGGCGTTACCACCACAAGGCCAGCCACGAGACCCGTGCTCGCGCCCACAAGCGTGGGCTTGCCGGTGTGGAACTTCTCGACCACAAGCCAGGAGACGAGGCCGGCCGCACTCGCGGTCACGGTGTTGAGCACGGCCAGCGCCGCGATGCCGTCGGCCGCAAAGGCGGAGCCGCCGTTGAAGCCAAACCAGCCAAACCACAGAAGGCCGGCGCCCAGCGTCACGAACGGGACGTTGTGGGGACGGTAGCTCAGCATGCCAAAGCCGCGCCTCTTGCCCAGAAGCAGGCAGAGCAGAAGGCCAGTGATGCCAGACGAGATGTGCACGACGTCGCCGCCGGCGAAGTCGAGCGCGCCGATGACCTCGCCGATGAGCGAACCGGTGCCGCCCCAGACCATGTGGGCGAGCGGCGCGTAGACCACGAGCACCCAAATGCCGAGGAACAGGCCCATGACGCCGAAGCGCACGCGTCCGGCAAGTGAGCCGGTGACGATGGCACAGGTGATCATGGCGAACGCCATCTGGAAGGCGATGTCGAGGACCTTGGGGTAGCCGCCACTCTCCTTCACGGCGCCGTCGAGCACGTCGGAGACGCTCGGCAGGGCAAGCAGCTGGTCAAAGCCGCCGAAGAACGAGCAGGAGCCGTCGCCGCCGTAGGCAAACGACCAGCCGGCGACAATCCAAAGCACGCCCACGATGCCGACAGAGGCCAGGCACATGAGCATGGTGTTCACGACGTTCTTGCGCCGCGACAGGCCGCCGTAGAAAAACGCCAGGCCCGGTGTCATGAGGAACACGAGCATGGTGCAGACGAGCATGAACGCGGTTGATCCGGAATCAAGCATAAGCGCCCCCTTGCGTTGGCTTACTGCTGAACGCCGGCTATCCTGCCACGGCCCGCAAGCGGCCCCATCGCCGCTCGCCCGGATGAAAACGAATGGTATCTGCCTTGCAATCTAAAGAAGCTGAACGGCAACGTTTTCGAAACGCCGCGGGTGAGGTTGACCACTATTCACTAGTCCTTTTACCTGCGGTTTATTGCCAAATTTAGCCAGTCTCGGCAAATCTCGCCCGCCCGCCGAGCCGGCTGCAGAATTTCCTTTACGCGCCCCTAAACTGAAATTCGCATGTGCGTTCCTAAACTAAAACGTATGTGAGATTTCAACGGGAGAGGAAAACCATGTCCAAGATCTTCAACAGCCCCAGCAAGTACATCCAGGGCCCCGACGAGCTCG
>CAVHWW010000116.1:2285-7265 GCA_963639715.1 Acutalibacteraceae bacterium | reverse complement strand
GTACGGCGCCCTCGCGGGCCTCGATGGCGTCAAGCGAGGCACGCGCGACCTCGGTGGCGGTAAAGTCGCCCGCAGACACGCCGGCGGCGATCTGGGCGGCGGTCAGGGCATCGATGTTCAGCGCCATTACTCGCTCTCCCCCTCTCCCAGGATGCTCGGCACGCGGAAGTAACGCTCGCGCGAGCTGGCGGCGTTGTCGAGTGCCACATCAAGCGGCAGGTCACGGGTGGGCTCGGCCACGTCGTCGCCCATCACGTTGGACAGTGAGCCGATGGGATGGAAGGTCGGCTCCACATCAGGCAGGTCGTACTGCAAAATGGGCTCGAGGATCGCGACGGCGTCATTCATGTAGGCGCACATCTCGGTGACCTCGTCATCGGTTAAGGCGATCTTCGCGTACTCGGCGATGCCGCGCACGTCCTTCTCGCTGAGTGCCATGGGGCCTCCCGTGGGTCAGATGCATAAACGTCCAACAGTTTACGGCAGCGCGGCAACGCGATGCGCCAACGGCCGCAATTGTGTCAGGACGGTAACATGGTATCTACTAGGGAACTTCTTCTACCTGCGATTACCTTGATTACGTAAACCAAGTCTAACTTTTTTCTCAATTCAAAGTAAATACCGGTTAACTAGTGGTATATATCTGTCCAGCAAGCGTACGCGGCCGTCCGGGGACAGATGGGCCGCGACGGAAAGCTCGCCTCCCCGGCGCTCAGGTGCCAGGACAGCGAGCCGAAACGGATGCCCCACGGGGCAAGAAGGAGCTGCTCATGAGCGAAATCATTGATGTCTACGGCCGCCAGGTGCTTGACTCCCGCGGCAACCCCACCGTTGAGGTCGAGGTGACGCTCGACGACGGCGCCTTTGGTCGCGCAATCGTTCCGTCCGGTGCTTCCACCGGCGAGTTCGAGGCCGTTGAGCTCCGTGACGGCGACAAGGCCGTCTACGGCGGCAAGGGCACCCTCAAGGCCGTCGAGCACGTCAACGACGAGTGCGCCGACGCCGTCCTGGGCATGGACGCCACCGACCAGCGCGCCATCGACGCCGCCCTCATCGCGGCCGACGGCACCCCCAACAAGGGCAAGCTCGGCGCCAATGCCATCCTCGGCGTCTCCATGGCAGCCGCCCGCGCTGCGGCCGAGTCCGTGGGTCTGCCGCTCTACAAGTACCTCGGCGGCCCCAACGCCCACACCCTGCCGACCCCGATGATGAACATCCTCAACGGCGGCGTGCACGCCGACAACAACGTGGACTTCCAGGAGTTCATGATCATGCCCGTCGGCGCCCCCACCTTCTCTGAGGCCCTTCGCTGGTGCACCGAGGTCTACCACACCCTCAAGGGCGTCCTGTCCGAGTCCGGCCACGCCACCGGCGTCGGCGACGAGGGCGGCTTTGCCCCCAACCTCAAGACCAACGCCGAGCCCTTTGAGTGGATCGAGCGCGCCGTCGAGAAGGCCGGCTACAAGCCCGGCGAGGACTTCATGTACGCCATGGACCCCGCCACCTCCGAGTGCTTCAACAAGGAGACCGGCCTCTACGAGCTCAAGGGCGAGGGCCGCACGCTCTCCAGCGACGAGATGGTGGACTACTGGGCCGAGCTCATCGCCAAGTTCCCGATCATCTCCATCGAGGACGGCCTGGCCGAGGAGGACTGGGACGGCTGGACCAACCTCACCCGCACGATCGGCAACAAGGTGCAGCTCGTGGGCGACGACCTGTTCGTCACCAACAAGACGCGTCTCGAGAAGGGCATCAAGCTTGGTGCCGCCAACGCCCTGCTCATGAAGGTCAACCAGATTGGCTCGCTCACCGAGTCCTTCGAGGCCATGGCCACCGCCGAGCGCTACGGCTACGCCCAGGTCGTCTCGCACCGCTCCGGTGAGACCGAGGACACCACCATCGCCGACATCGTGGTTGCCACCAACGCCGGCCAGATCAAGACCGGCGCCCCCTGCCGCACCGACCGCGTGGCCAAGTACAACCAGCTCCTCCGCATCGAGGACGAGCTTGGCGACGCCGCCACCTACGCCGGCATGAGCCCGTTCCGCTTCCTCAAGTAGGGAGCCGCGCGCAAGCGCTAGCTCGCATCAACGGCCGCTGCGAGCCCATTCGCAGCGGCCCCTTGGGAGCCGAGCTGAGCCAAGGTTTGACTCGGTTCCCAAGGGGCCAGCGCCGAAAGTCTTGCAACCTCTCCTGGCAAGACTCGCAGCCGCCCCGTATGGGTTGTTTTTCTCGATGTTCGCAGGTCCTCTCCCCTGCGAACTAAAACCCAAGGCCGCACGTGTCCCAAGCACGATGCAGCCAAACGGCCACGCATGTCCCCGCATGCCGGCCGAGCGACAACGTGTCCCCGCACGTTTTCGCACCTGGCATCCGCGTCCCCGCGCGGCTGCCGCAAGCAGGGCTGCTTAGCGCCCTGCCAGGCGGGCAACTCCCATGCGCCCGCCTCGGGCCGACGTAGATGCATCTGCGCGCCCGCTCTTCCCAGGCGCCCGCGTGTCCCCGCACGCGGGCGCCCCTTTTATTGCGGCGAGTTCATCGCACTACGACCTGCGCCTACACCCACGCCCGGCGTCCCGTGCGCCATGCCCAGCGTCAGTCAACTAGGTCTAGTCAAGGCTACGTAACGGGCAAAACCGCGCGTCGCACACAAAAAAGGGCCGCCGCCCCAGGTGGAGCGACGACCCGCGAGTCAGACTATATAGCGAGCAAGACGAGCCTAGAGACCCATATCGGCCTTGAGCTTGGCGAGCGCGTCATCAACAGCGGCGGAGTCGGCAGCGCCGGCGTACTTGGAGGCAAGCGACTCGACGTCATCAGCAGGCTTCTCGTTCAGCTCGGCCACGGACTCGGCCGTGTCGAGCTGCTTGTTGACCTTGGCCTCCATGCGGTTGAAGGCGTCGATGGCACCGGCGGCCTTGTCAGAGCCGGAGGTCATCTCGTTGACCATGCTCTGGGTCTTGGCCACGGCACTCTTGGCCTTGATGGCCTCGCGGCGGCTCTTGAGCTGCTCGATGTCGCTCACAAGCTTGTCGTGCATCTGACGCATCTTGTCGGCGTTGGTCTTCGCGGCGTCAGCAGCCTTCGCAAGCTCAACGCCGGCGGCGTCGAGCTCCTGCTTCTTGGCCAGGAAGGTTCGGGCGTCGTCCTCGTTGCCGGCGGTGAGGGCCTTCTTGGCAAGCTCCTCCATGCGGGCGGACTCAGCCTTGTTGTCCTCGACCAGGCGGACGCAGCGCTTTTCCTCGGCCATGACGCCGGCGGTCTCCTGCTTGACCTCAGCCAGGTTGTCGGCCAGGTCAATCAGGTACTGGTCAACCATCTTTGCGGGATCCTCTGCCTTGTCGAGCAGCTCGTTGATGTTGGCCTTCACGATGGTGGCAAAGCGGTCCAGGATGCTCATGTCGATTCCTTTCGTCGGTGAGCGGACGGGCCTTTGGGTTGCACCGTTCTGCTTGCTTTGTACCCGTTTGCGGCCCACCCCCCAAACGATTCCTGCCGAGCGTGAACGATTGGTGGAGAGTGTGCGAAATCGTTACTCGCCCTTCGTGGGGTCGGGAGGAGAATCCTTTCCCTCGTACTTCGATGCGAGGTTCTCGACATTCTTGTCGCTCGTGGCGCTCCCTTGATCGCCGAACTTCTCGAGAGGGGTGTTGAGGATCTCATCGGCGCGCTTCTTGCGCTCGGCCTCGGCGGCCTTGCGCTTGCGAACGATGAGGTAGGCCACCCCACCAACCACCACGACGGCAACGACCGCGATGCCGATCTTGCCGTTCGTCTCGCTCTTCTGCTTGGTCTCGGCGGCGCTCATAATCGTGTCGGCCGCAGAGTAGAAGGCGTCGGAGAAGACCTCTTCGTCGGTATCGGCGTTGTTGTAGGCGATGTCGAGCTCATAGGCGATGACGTCAATCGCCTCGTCGTCGAGCACCGTGCGAGCCTTGGTGCCAACGGTATAGCCGCAGTTAAACGTACCGTTGCCGTCGTCGCAGAACACAAGCAGGAAGTGTCCCTCGTCCTCGAACAGCTCGTCGTAGAGCTCTTGGGCGCGCTCGTTAAGCACGCTCGTGGAGGTCTCGCTGCCGTTCTTGAGGATGTAGACGTAGGGCTGCACACCGGTCTTGTCATAGAAGTGGGAAAGGCCCGGGGTGAGGCGGTTCTCGGACAAGATCCAGTCGCCGTCCTCGTCGGTGTACCAGCCGGTCTTTGTGACCTCGGAGGCATCGAGCTTCTCACGCACCGTGGTGCTCGAGCTTGAGCTTGTGGAGTAGCCGGAGCTGTTGTAGCCGTAACCGCCCGGATAGCTCGAGCACGAGGAGACGCTGCCGAACAGGGCGAGCAGAACCATCACGATGACGAAGCCGAGCAGTACGCTTGAGCAGCCGCAACCGCCGCCCCCGCCGTTGACGTTTACCTGCGGGCCAACGTAGAAGCTCGGGCCAAAGCCAATGCGGAAGCCCCTTCCCCAACCACGACGAGGGCCACGCGGACCAGGACCGGGGCCACCGGGGCCGGGGCCGCCCCAACCGCCGCCGGGATGACCGCCACCAGCGGGACGCCCGCCACCAGCGGGACGTCCGCCGCCAAAGCCACCTGAGCGGCCGCCTCCGCCAAATCCACCGCCACCGGAGCGGCCGCCGCTGTGGCTACCACCAGAGAAGCCTCCTGAGGCGCGACCTCCACCAGAGAAGCCGCCGCCGGAACGGCCACCGCCGCCACCGCCACCGCCGCCAGACCTACCCATGTCACTCCCTTGTTCGAAGCCATCTTCTTGCCCCATTATCCCCAAGAAGGCGTCGCTTCCATACGGGACGGGTAAGACGAGGGCGGCCACACGCGAAGGAGCAGCAATTCAAAGGTGCCATGCAATCGCTTGGGAGCAGGCTCTAGCCGGGCGAATCAGGCTATCCATAAGGTGAGATAGACCCATGCCGCCATGCGACGGACCGCGCCTTCAAGGCAAGCAGAGAGCGGGCACGTTGGAAT
>CAVHWW010000116.1:0-2275 GCA_963639715.1 Acutalibacteraceae bacterium | reverse complement strand
ATGGGAGCGGCGCCTCGCCTACAACCCGGAAACGCTAGGCCGACAACCCCAAGATCTAGCCTGCACCCGGAGCTCTAGGATGGCGGCCCGAAGCTCTAGGTTGGCAACTCCACGCCCCGGGCTGGCGGCCCAAAGCTCTAGGCCGGCAGCCTAAAGAAGCCCAAGGCGATGGCGCCGGGGCCCACGTGCGTGCCAATGGTGGCGCCCACCCTGTGGACGGGCAACTGTCCCTTCTCGACCGCCTTGTCCCAGATGCCATGGGAGTCCTCGATGTACTTCTCGAGCAAGGAACAATCCAGGCCGGTATAGCCCAGGGCAAGCGGCATGGAGAAGTCAATACCGCCAGCCTGCTCCACCTGCTGGGCAAGCAGGTTGCGGCCGTTCTTGGAGCCACGGGCCTTGCCGAGCACCACCACCTCGCCGTCCTCGATGGCAATGACAGGCTTGATGGAAAGCAGCTGGCCCACCGCCGCTGCCGTCGCCGGTATGCGCCCGCCGCGGCGCAGGTACTCGAGCGTGTCGAGCAGGGCCACCACGAACACGTCGTCCTTGGCCTGCTCAAGTGCCGTAGCGATGTCTGCGGCAGCCAGGCCGTCGGCGGCCAGGCGCAGGGCGTACTCCACCAGGATGCGCTCGCCCACGCAGACGTTCTTGCTGTCCACGATATAGATGCCCTCGCCGAGCTGCGCAGCCGCGGAAACGGCGCTCTCATAGGTGCCAGAGAGCTTGCCAGATAGCGTGACCACCACGACCTCGTCGCCCGCCTCGTGAGCCTCGCGCATGGGCCTCTCAAACGCGTAGGGGTTCACCTGGCCCGTCTTGGGCAGCTCATCGCTCTCGACAAGCAGCTCATAGAAGCGCCTATGGGTGAGGTCAACGCCGTCTAGGTAGACATCGTCGCCAAAGGAGACAGTAAGCGGTAGGACCGTGAGGTTTTGCCAGCCGGCAGTCGCGATGTCTTCGGACGTGATGTCAGAAGCAGAGTCGGTGATGACGCGCACGGACATGGGATTCCTTTCGGTTGTGTTCACGTTGGAGGCGACGCCGCTTGGGGCCGTATTGCGGCTTACAGCATCGGCTAAGTGGAAAGACGACAGAAAGGCGTCTTGTTAATTGCGCAGGCTACGGCTCTTACGAAGGCCAGAAAGTGCACGTCAGGATCCCGAATCTTGGCTATCTCGCCTCTGACCCCAGGGCCGATCACATTGGTCGCCAAACACTGAGATTCGCTATGGGTGCTCACGCATCGGGCATATCCAAAAAAAGCCCTAGCGATCTATCTCGCGCAGGCACTCGAGCACCGAGGCAAGCGAGGTGTAGAGCACGGCTCGAGCCCTCTCGTCCATGGCGGAGTCAACGCAGCCCATCACGCGCGAGACGGCCGTCTCAACGCCGGCCATCACCTTGCGCCCCTGCGGCGTAAGCACAACGTCGGCCTTATAACGACGAGCTGCGCCAACACCTTCGTGAACCTCGGCTATGCCCGCCTCAACCAAGCTCGCGACCGTGCGAGAGACGGCGCCACGCGTAAGCCCTGAGGCCTTGGCAAGCTCGGCCGCGGTCATGCCGCTGGTGCATCTCCCAAGCTGGTAGAGGCACATGAGGTCGGCTCCGCGCAGGCCCAGCCTTTCGCACTCGGCGGCACGGATGCGCGTGACTTCCTTCTCGAGCGACGAAACGAGACGAACGAATTCCTCGAACCGCTCGCCGTCTGAAGGCGTGTGCCCCTCGCCAGACGGCCCCTCGTTGCCCTTGGCATTCAATGCCGTGGGTTCAGTCCCCACGTTCTTGGATTCGTCGAACGGCAAGCTTTGTGCCCTATCAGCCATGCGGCTCCTTCATCATGCTTCCCTACTTGTTGTGCGCTCAACATCTTAGCCAGACTTGTTTACTTGTCAACATCTAAGGACCATGCTCATAGTGAACTTGGCCCGACACCTTATAAAAGCTGAGCATCGCGTCGTCGCAAGGCCTCTTGCCAGAAAGAGCCAGGCCTCTTCAACCGCGTAGGCACGCCGCATTGTTTGTACGTCTGCGAGTTCAACACCGGCGTCCCGAAGAACAAAAAAGGCCGCCGCCCGAAGTGGGCGACGGCCTTGCGGCTCAACTATGAGCTATGACCCACTCGGCTCTTGGCCGATGCGGTCAGGCGCGTTGCGCGGCAGCCAAACGACTAGGCGTTAAGGGCAGCGTTGACGGCAACGGCGCAGGCGACGGTGGCACCGACCATGGGGTTGTTGCCCATGCCGATGAGACCCATCATGTCGACGTGCGC
>CAVHWW010000115.1:0-3993 GCA_963639715.1 Acutalibacteraceae bacterium | reverse complement strand
CGTCTCGAGGGTGCCTACACCTATCTCTCCATCCAAGACATGCTGAGCCGTCTGAGTGGTGTCTTCAACGTTGGCCATATCGCCATCTTCGTGCCCAACGCCGAGGACAAGACCGTGAGCTACATCGCCCAAAGCCAGCAGGAGGACGACGAGTGCGAGAAGCACCGCCTGCTCGATTCCGTCTCGCTTGCGGACGGCTACGATGAGCTGTGGAGCACCCTTTCCTCCAACGAGGCCATGACCTCGGTCGCTAGCTCGCCCGATGGTTCCGAGTACCTCATGTACTGCACGTTTGAAGTTGGCGAGCAGACCTGGGTTGTCGAGGTGGCCATGAGCACCGCAGAGTTCGAGTCCTCGCTTTTGGACCAGATGCTTAACACGGCCGTCGTGTCCGTGCTGGCCTTCTTCCTGTGCCTGGCCGCGATGCTCGCCGTGCTGCGCAACACCCTCGTGCGCCCCATCGAGTCGCTTGCCACGCACGTTCGTGACTATGCGCGCTCCAAGAACCCCGATGAGGCAAACCTCATCCGTTCCGAGAAGCTGACCGGCGACGAAGTTGGCTCCCTGGCGCTTGCCACGGCCGATATGATCGACGAGATTCAAGACTACGTCATCGACGTCAGCCAGCTCAGCGCCGAGCGAGAGCGCGTGGCCTCCGAGCTTGCGGTGGCCCACCGCATCCAGCTCTCGGCCCTGCCGCCGGTCGAGGCGCCCTTTACCGGCGAGTCGGGCTTCTCCCTCTTTGCGACCATGGACCCGGCCAAGGAGGTCGGCGGCGACTTCTACGACTTCTTCATGGTGGACGAGAGCCGTTGCGCGCTGCTCATCGCTGACGTATCGGGCAAGGGCGTGCCTGCGGCCCTGTTCATGATGCGTGCCAAGACGCTGCTCCGCCAGCTGCTGAGCCAGGGCGTGCCGGCCGCCGAGGCAATGTCTCATGCCAACGACGGCCTTGTGGCTAACAACGACGAGGACATGTTCGTGACCGCGTGGCTTGCGGTGTTGAATGTCCAGACCGGCGTGCTCGAGTACTCCAACGGCGGCCACAACCCGCCGCTGATGCGTCGCGCTACAGGCGAGGTTGAGTGGCTGCGCAATCGTTCGGGTCTGTTCCTCGGCAGCTTTGCCGGCGTGCCGTACCGCGGCCATGAGCTGCAGATGCAGCCTGGCGACACCCTCGTGCTCTATACCGACGGCGTCACCGAGGCTGTCGACGAAGCCGAGACCTACTACGGTGACGAAAGGCTTTTTGAGCTGCTTTCGGCCCAAGCCGACGAGAAGCCCGAGGACTTGGTGCGCATCATCCGCGAAGACGTCGCGCTCTTTGCCGGTGCTGCGCCCCAGGCGGACGACATCACCGTCCTTGCCCTGCGTTATGAGGGTGAGTCGCAGCAGTAGGACGGGGGCAAAGTGAAGCAGTAGGGCTAGGGCAAGGCGCTGCAGTAAGGCGAGGGCAAAGTGCAGCATGGCTAGAGCAGGCTCTGCGGTATAAGCCGCAGCGGTAGGGCGAGGGTGAGCCGCAGCAGTAGGGGAGTGGCTTTCTCGGGCGTGCCCGCGCGGGGACTTCGCGTTCGTTGGCGCCAACCGCTTACGGTTAGCTGACATAAAACTACCGAGAATCCGGCTACGATTGCCTACGGAACTTTTTGAGGGGGAAAGCTCTGTACAATTGGCGCCACCGAAGTGCCGTGCGCCGGATAGGCTGCGTGCCCGTCAGCCTTTGTAGACTGGAGACACCTAATGGCAAAGACGAAGCTCACTAAGCTCGAGCGCAACTGGATCATGTACGACGTCGGAAACTCCGCGCTCGTGCTGCTCAACACCTCGATCGTGCCTATCTACTTCAACGCGATCAACACGGGTGCTTCTTCCGCTGAGCTCGTGACCGCCTGGGCCAACGCCCAGACCATCGCCTCGCTTATAGTGGCGCTGCTCATGCCGGTCTTGGGCTCGCTTGCCGACTACGCGGGCAACAAGATCAAGTTCTTCCTCGGCTTCTTCCTTACGGGCCTGGTGCTGTGCTTTGCGCAGGCCATTCCCATGGGGGCGCTGCCGTTTTTGGTGCTCTACGTGCTGTGCACCATCGGCCTCAACTCGTCGATGACGTTCTATGACGCCATGCTCACCGACATCACCACTGACGAGCGCATGGACTCCGTCTCGAGCGCGGGCTACGCCTGGGGCTACGTGGGCTCCACCGTGCCGTTCATCATCTGCCTGGCGCTCATCTTTGGCGGCCCGGCCCTGGGGCTCGAGACCATGCTGTGCACGCGCCTCTCGTTTGTGATCACGGGCCTGTGGTGGCTTGCCTTCACCCTGCCGCTCATCAAGACCTACAAGCAGAAGTACGGCAAGGAGCGCGAGCAGGGCGAGACCTTCGGCAGCATCGTGGCCAGCACCTTCGGCGGCCTTGGCACCACGATGCGCAACATCGCCAAGGACAAGGTGCTCATCGTCTACATGATCGCCTTCTTCTTCTACATCGACGGTGTGCACACGGTCATCTCCATGGCCACGAGCTACGGCTCGGCGCTCGGCATCGACTCCACGCAGCTCGTGCTCGCCCTGCTCGTGACGCAGTTCGTGGCGTTCCCCTCGGCAATTGCCTACGGCAAGCTCTCGGGCAAGTTCGGCACGCTTCGCATGATCATCGTGGCCGTTATCGCCTACTGCGGCATCGTCCTGTTCGCGGCGTTCTTGCTTCAGACGGCTACCGAGTTCTGGATCCTGGCCATTCTGGTGGGCCTGTTCCAGGGCGGCGTCCAGGCGCTTTCGCGCAGCTACTTTGGCAAGCTCGTGCCCAAGGAGCACGCCAACGAGTACTACGGCTTCTTTGACATCTTCGGCCGTTACGCCAGCGTGCTCGGCACCTTCCTGGTCGGCGTGATTACCGCCGCCACGGGCAACGCGAGCCTGGGCGTGCTGTCCATCGGCATCCTTCTGGTGGTTGGCCTGGCGCTTCTGCTCACCCTGCCCGACGCCCGCGGCGAGAAGGCATAGCGAGCGACGCGAGACAAAACCCAAAGACGCGCGAAGCCCTCCTAGTTCACCCGAGCTAGGAGGGCTTCGCTTTTGTGCCGTGCGGCAGGGGAGGGCCAGGTCGGACTTCGGCTGTGCGGATCAAGCCGCTTGCCCGTGACTGCACGAGGGCCTCGGCTAGTCTGAGGCTGTGCGAGAAACGCTTCCCGCCCTCGGCCGCGAGCTATCCCTTGCGACTGCGGCGTGGGTGCGGTCTTAAGCCAAAGCGATCGATTGACGAAGTTCGCTGGCCTATGCCTCGGTGCGGTCGATGATGGGCCAGGCGAGCATGAGGTTGCGCTCGTCGATGTGGAAGGGCGCGGCATCGCGGGTCTTGGGCTTTGCGCAGAAGGCGATGCCGGTGCCAGCGGCCAAGATCATGGGGATGTCGTTGGCGCCGTCGCCCATGGCCACGGTTTGTTCACGGGAGAGTCCGAGTTCGGCGGCCCATGCCTTCAGGCTCTCGAGCTTGCTCTCCTTGGTAACGACCTCGCTCGCAAGGGCGCCAGTGAGCTTGCCGTCCGCAACCTCAAGGCGGTTTGCCAGGCAGTAGTCGATGCACGCGGCGGCGGCGATGCGGTCTGCCACCTCATGGAACCCGCCCGAGACCACGCCGACCTTCCATCCGCGACGGTGCGCTTCCTCCACCAGCTCGAGCGCGCCCGGCGTAAACGTCACGCGCGCAAAGGTGCGCTCAAAGACCTCCTCGCCAAGACCAGCAAGCAACCCCACGCGCTCGGTCAGTGCCTGCCTAAAGTCAAGTTCGCCGCGCATGGCCCGCTCGGTGATCTGCGCCACCTTCTCACCCACGCCAGCCTCCTCACCAAGCAGATCAATGACCTCCTCGTTGATCAGCGTGGAATCGATATCCATGACAATCAGCCCGCTAGCGCCCATCTCGGCTCCCTCTCTAACTAAGTGTGCTCCCCACTAAACCACATTTCGCCCCCAGATGCCCCAGAACGCGAGTTGAGG
>CAVHWW010000114.1:5894-9598 GCA_963639715.1 Acutalibacteraceae bacterium | reverse complement strand
TGCGCTCGCCCGTCTCCTCAAAGAGGCGCTGGTTGTAGGCGTCGAGCTCCTCGCGCACGATGGCGTCGGCGTTCTTCAGAATCTCGAGCTTCTCCTTGTCCACCGCGCCGATGATGCGAATGGCCAGGCCCGGGCCCGGGAACGGCTGGCGGTGCACGATGTGGTCGGGCAGACCAAGGGCCGTACCAAGAGCGCGGACCTCGTCCTTGAAGAAGTGGTCCAGCGGCTCGATGAGGTCGAAGTGTACGCCCTCGGGGAACGGAATCAGGTTGTGGTGGCTCTTGATGGTGCTCGCCTTGCCGCCCGTCTTGCGCGCGCCACTCTCAATAATGTCGGGGTAGATGGTGCCCTGGGCGAGGTACTTCACGGGCTTGCCGTCGGTCTCAAGCTGCTGGGCAACCGCGAAGAACTCCTTCCAGAACTGGGTGCCGATGATGCGGCGCTTCTCCTCGGGCTCGGTCACGCCGGCAAGCAGCTCGGCATAGCGGTCCTCGGCGTGGACGTGGATGAAGTCAACGTCGAACTGCTTGGTGAAGACCTCCTCCACCTGCTCGGGTTCGCCCTTGCGAAGCAGGCCGTGGTTGATGAACACGCAGGTCATCTGCTTGCCCACGGCACGAGCGCCAAGAGCGGCCACCACGGAGGAATCAACGCCGCCGGAGAGCGCGAGAATCACGCGGTCCTCGCCCACCTTCTCGCGGAAGTCGGCCGTCATGGTCTGGACGAGGTTGTCCATCGACCAGTTGGCCTCGAGGCCGCAGATGCCAAACAGGAAGTTCTTAAGCAGCTGCTGGCCGCACTCGGTGTGCTTGACCTCGGGGTGGAACTGGGTGGTGTAGATCTTCTTCTCGGCGTTCTCCATCGCGGCCACGGGGCACACGTCGGTGGAGGCGGTCACGACGAAGCCCTCGGGGATGTCCTTCACCGCGTCGAAGTGGCTCATCCACACCGTCTGGCTGGCGGGCGTCTCTGCGAAGAGGGCCGACTCGCCGGCCAGGTGCAGCTCGGCCGGGCCGTACTCGCCCACCTCGGGGTGGTGCACCGTGCCGCCGAGGGTCACGGCCGTTACCTGGTGGCCGTAGCAAAAGCCCAGCACCGGCAGACCGAGATCGTAGATGGCCGGGTCAACGCGCGGGGCGTCCTCGGCGTTGACGCTCGCGGGGCCGCCGGAGAGGATGATCGCGCTCGGGCCTGCGGCCAGAATCTCCTCGGCCGAGGCGTCACAGGGAAGAATCTCGGAATAGACGTGCAGGTCGCGCACGCGGCGAGCGATAAGCTGGCCGTACTGGGCGCCAAAGTCGAGAACGATGACCTTCTGCTGGCTTGTCTGCATGAACTCCTCCGTAGCTACGTGGCTCATGGGCGCGCCCGCACGGGCGGCCTGGATTTGCAACTCACCCATCATACGACATAGGCCCTGCCGGCATAGCTACGCTCGCGCGATTCTTGTGAACATCCGTTAGCGATACTGTGGACTTTAAGCGTCTTTCAGGCCTCACTAGTACCATTGGTACGTTAAAACGCGGTCACTTATGCCCGCGCGCGGTGGCATCACCCGGTTGCCACCACTCGAACGAGGTCGCGCATCAGCCGGCCGGACGACGAGAGCCCAAAGGGAGCTTGCATGCCCAGAAGCAGGAAGAACGACCGACAGAACCTCAACGACTATTCGCGTTCCGACGCGGCCGACCGCTACTCTCGCGCGCGTCGCAAGCGCGGCCGCCACAAGGGCGCCAAGATCGTCCTCGGCATTGTCATCGCCGTGCTCGCCATCGGCTGCACCGCCGCCTTCGCCTTCATGAGCCGCTTCTCCGGCAGCTTCGGCATGGTGAGCGACTCGGCGCTGCACAGCACCCTTTCCGAATCCGCCTCGGGTGATCCGTTCTACATGGTCCTCATCGGCGTCGACAAGGACGAGTACCGCAGCGAGAGCAGCGAGTACGGCTCGGCCCAGAGCGCCTACCGCACCGACTCCATCCTGCTCGCCCGCGTTGATCCCACCGAGAAGCAGGTCACCCTCGTCTCCATCCACCGAGACACGCTTATTGACTTCGGCTCCTACGGCAAGCAGAAGATCAACTCCGCCTACTCCATCGGCTGCGAGCGCCAGGAGGCCGGCGAGGAGGGTGTCTCCGGCGCCTCCTACACCGTCGAGACCATCTCCAAGTTCGCCGGCGTGCCTATCTCGCACTATGCCGAGATTGACCTCGACCAGTTCATCAGCGTCGTGGATACCATCGGCGGCATCACGGTCAACGTCCCGGTTGACGTATACGACCCCGAGTACACTGGCGCCGACATTAAGGCCGGCGAGCAGACCCTCGATGGCGACAACGCCCTCAAGCTCTGCCGCGCCCGCCACGCCTACGACAAGTACGGCGACGGCGACCTGTACCGCGCCGCCAACCAGCGCATGGTCATCGGCGCCATCCTCAAGAAGATCCTCGCCAGCGACGCGGCGACCATCGCCAGCACCGTCACCACGCTGGCCGATTCCGTCTCCACCGACCTCTCGGTTGCCGACATCCTTGCTCTGGCCACGCAGTTCCAGGGCTTTGACATGAGCACCGACATGTTCAGCGGCATGGAGCCCACCAACTCCAAGTACGTGAACAACACCTGGTACGAGATTTGCGATACCGAGGGCTGGCAGAAGATGATGACCCGCGTGAACCAGGGCCTCTCCCCTTACGAGGACGAGAGCGAGGACTCCACGCTGGGCGTCGCCGGCGCCGGTACGGCCACCAAGAACGAGAGCGGCACCACGACCTCGTCCTCGAGCAGCGACTCCTCTAGCTCCGACTCCGCCTCCACCGACTACTCGGGCAGCGTCGAGGTGCTGAACGGCGCTGGCGTCGACG
This sequence comes from Acutalibacteraceae bacterium, assembly GCA_963639715.1. Taxonomy (GTDB): domain Bacteria; phylum Actinomycetota; class Coriobacteriia; order Coriobacteriales; family Atopobiaceae; genus Parolsenella. Next base: position 6,737 of record CAVHWW010000114.1, on the reverse strand, counting down.
GACTTGCCGGTCGCGTTGCCTCGAGCCTCTCCAACCAGGGCTTCTCCACCACGGCCGCCACGGCCGACAGCATGGACTACTCCACCACGCGCATCATCTACGTGGGCTCCGAGAACCAGGCCAAGGCCCAGGCCGTCGCCGAGGCGCTCGGCCTGTCCAACGTCGTGGAAGACGACGGCACCTACGCCGGCGAGGCCGACGTCGTGGTGGTGCTCGGCGCCGACATGGCCAACAACTAGGCATAGCAAAGGGCCTGGTAGATAGGCATGCCACGCAAGCGTGAGCACAGAGTGATGAGCGAGGCCGAGCAGCGCGCCGCGGGCGCAGCTGCCCAAGGCAGACACGTTGCCGGCACGCCGCAATCTGGCTCGCGCTTTGAGCGTTCAGGCGGCGGATACGGCAACGTCCGCGGCGGTTACGGCTCGCAGGGAAACCAAGGCCGCATCGTTTCGCGCAGTGAGGCGAACGACGTCGACCGCTACCGCCGGATGCGCCAGGCAAAGGACGAAAGCCCGCTGCGCCGCGCCGTACGCCAGGGCAAGGAGTCGCTGCCCGGCGGTGGCCTGCGTAAGCCTCGCGGAAACGCCAGCGGCGTAGGCGCCGATGCCCAAGGCATGCATGTTCGCCGCAGCTTTGACGCACGCCGAGCTGCCACCTACGCCAAGCGCACCCTCATCGGACTCGTCGCCCTCATCGTCGTCTTCTCGGTGGTCATCACCGTCCGTATGAACTCGGGCATCTCGCTTCAGACTCGTGCGGCGCTTAGCCCTGCGCTCCCTGGCCAGCCCTTCTACATGCTGCTCGTTGGCACCGACAAGGACGAGTACCGCGAGGAGAACAACA
>CAVHWW010000114.1:0-5061 GCA_963639715.1 Acutalibacteraceae bacterium | reverse complement strand
CCGCCAAACAAGTTCGTTCAACTTATGGGGCGCAAATTCGCCAGTCGCCAAGTATGGGCGCAAATACAGACGCAAAACCCCAGTTGGCAGCTTGCTAAAACCAGGCTCTACTCGCCAGGTCAACGATTTGCGCCCCATAAGTTGAACGAACAATATTAAAGGACAGATAGCGGTCCAATTTCAGACTCGAGGAGCCGCGACCCTGTCCACCGACTCCCGCTTAAACGAGAAGCGTCCCGAGGCCAACGGCCTCGGGACGCTTTAGTTCAAATCAAAACCTGCGAACGTCGTCCAAGGTAGGATGACGAAGACAACCTACACGTTGAAGCGGAAGTGCATGACGTCGCCGTCATTGACGACGTACTCCTTGCCCTCCATGCGCAGCTTGCCAGCAGCCTTGCAGCCCGCCTCGCCGCCCAGCTCGACATAATCCTCGTAGCTGGCGACCTCGGCCTTGATGAATCCGCGCTCAAAATCAGAGTGGATGACGCCGGCGGCCTGCGGGGCCTTGGCGCCCACCGGGATGGTCCAGGCCTTGACCTCCATCTCGCCGGCCGTGAAGTAGCTCTGCAGGCCAAGCGTGCTGTAGGCCACGCGAGCGAGCACGTCCAGGCCACTCGCCTCGATGCCCAGATCAGCCAGGTACTCGCGGGCCTCCTCGGCGTCGAGCTCGGAAAGCTCGGCCTCGATCTTGGCGCAGACAGGGATGGGCGTGATGCCGTCGATGGGCGCAAGCTCGTCGGTGAGGGCGTCCTCGTCGACGTTGGCTACGTAGATGATCGGCTTCATGGTGAGCAGGAACAGGTCGCGGGCGGCGGCGCGCTCCTCGGGAGTCATGTCCATGGTGGCGGCACGGTTACCGTCGTTGAGCCAGGTAACGAGACGCTTGGCCACCTCGAGCTTGGGCGCAAGCTCCTTGTCGCGGCGCGTCTCCTTCTCGAGCTTGGGAATCTGTTTCTCTAGCGTCTGAATGTCGGCCAGGATGAGCTCGGTCATGATGGTCTCGGCGTCACCCGCCGGATCGACGAAGTCAGTCGAGCGGCCCACCTCACGCATGACGTTGGGGTCGGAGAAATAGCGCACGACCTCGCAGATGGCGTCAGTCTCACGGATGTTGGCGAGAAACTGGTTACCCAGGCCTTCGCCCTCGGAGGCGCCCTTCACAAGGCCGGCGATGTCCACGAACTCAACCGTGGCCGGCACGATACGGCCCGGGTGCACGATGTCGGCGAGCTTCTGGAGACGGCCATCGGGCACGTCGACGATGCCGACGTTGGGCTCGATGGTGGCGAAGGGATAGTTGGCGGCCAAGCCACCCTTCTTGGTGAGGGCGGTGAACAGGGTGGACTTGCCGACGTTGGGCAGTCCGACGATGCCGATGGAGAGAGCCACGGTATTCCTTTCATCGCTGCCCGGCCAAGCCGGCAGCTCTATCTACATGCGGACAAGCTCCGCTTGCTACACAAGGGGATGACGTCACGCACATCGCCGAGAGGCGACAGCGGCCACAAGCGGCAAGCGCCAAACCTTTCATATTCTACGCCGAGCAGGGCCCACGGGCGAGACGGCCAGCCCATGGTGGAGCAAAAGCCACCGGCCCGCACCGCCGTGCAGCAATGCCGCCCGACGCGATGCAACGCCGCGCAGGAAGGCCGCCTGCCGCACCGCCGCCCGCCGTGCCGCGCCGCCGCGCACGAAACGCCGCCCGACGCGATGCCGCATCGCACAGAGAATGCCGCGCCACGAAACGCGGGGCAAAGCCTCCGCCAGGCTCCCCTACTCGACGTCGAGCTTCTCGAGGAAGTCGAGGCCGCGCTTGAGCTGCTCCATGCCCTGCTTCTTGAGCTTGGCCATCTCGGCCTTCTGCTGCTCCTGGCGCTTCTTGCGCTCAATCTCTTCCTTGTCGGGAACGACAAGCTCGGAAGGGTCAAAGGGCGCGAAGGCAAGCGCCTTCTCCGGGCAGACCTTGATGCAGGCACCGCACTCGACGCAGTAGGCGTTCTCGACCCTGAACACGCCGTTCTCGGCCAGCTCGCAGGCGCGCGTGGGGCAAACCTCAACGCACTCGCCGCAGAGGTTGCAACGCTCAGTGTCACAAGCGGGGCTCTTGGGAGAGAGGCGCACGGCAAGCTTGGGGTGGCGCTGCAGCGTCGTCATCACCAGCTGGCGACGCTGGGTGAGCACGCGGCGCTTGCGCGTGGGCGCGGGGGCCGAAGCGCCTTCGATGGTGTGGGTAATGGCGTTGATGCGACGAGTGTTCTCGTCGATCTTCTGCGTGATGGAGCGCGCCATGGCAACGGCGGGGTTCACAGCGCCGATGGCGGCCATACCCTGCTTGCCCAGGCTGTCGATGAACTCCTTGCGCTCAAAGGCGTGGTCCTTGGTGTAGTCGAGCGACTTCTCGTCCACCTCAAGGCCCAGGCCCTTGCCGCTCATCTGCTCGGCAAGCTCAATCTGCTCGCCAAGGGTCTCCTCGCCGGTGGTGTTGCGGCAGCGGTCGCAGATGCCAAGCGGCAGGTAGGCGCTCACGTTGGGGTAGTCGGTGAGGATAGTGAACCAGACCTCGGCCGGCACATCGCCCAGGCACGGCAGCACAACCTCGTTCTCCTGCGGCTTGCGGCCGATGGCCCTCGTGCAGGTGACGTAGGCGTGGTCGTAAGCGCTCGCGGCGCGAACAATGCGCTCGTAGAGACGGCGTGGGTTGATCTTGGGCGCCGTCAGCGAGCCACTCGGGCACACGGCCACGCATAGGCCGCACTTGCGACAGTTGTCCGCAATCTCAATCGAACCCTCGGAAAGATCGATGGACTTGGTGGGGCAGACGTCCTGGCACTTAGTGCAGAGCTTGGGGTTCTTGCCCTGGCACGAGATGCAGTTGTTGACGTTACCGCGCGGGCGGTCCTTGTAGTCGGCCGGGTTCCAGGTGTCGACGTCCTCCGGGTTGGTCGCCAGGGCGCCGGCGATGTCTTGCACCGGGTTCGAAAGCGACTGGAAGTCGTTCTTTATGTCGATAAACTCATCGAGCAGATCGCGCTTTTCCTCGGCCAAGGCCCTCTCCCATCCAGTAGGACGCCCCTTCCCCAGGGCGCATAACGTGCGCCCCTTCCCCGCGGGGCGCGTGATGCGCCCATCCGTGCGGGCGCATAAACGTTCCCAATGATACCCCGCGCAGGCGGGCCGCAAGCTGCGCCTTCGCAATCGCCCAACAAACACGTGAGCGGCCGCGGGTAAACAACCCACGACCGCTCAAGCTCAGATTACGTTCCAGCCGGGGTGGCGCGCCGCGAGGCCAGCGCCCGCTGCACTACTCCTCCAGGTCGAAGAGGCTCTTCATGTCGCTTTCCTTCATGGAAGCGCCCGAAGACGGCAGGCGCTCGCCGCGGAACTTCTCCACGAAGGCGTCGGCGCCAACAAAGTCCTCGACCTTGCCCACCGCAAGCACCGCGCGGCCCTTCTTGGCCGTAAGCGCCTGAACGCCCTGGGTGCTGTTCGTGGTCTTGGTCTTGAGCAGCGAGGTGTTGAAGTTGAGCAGGCGCTGGTCATTGGTGGCAAGCGCGATGTCGATGTCCTCCTTGAGCACCGTCGCAAAGAGCAGCTTGGACCCGCCATAGATGGCATTCTTGAGCTTCTTGCGGTTGGTCTTGGTTGCGTAGCCAGAGAGCGCGACGCGCGCCACGCGGCCATTCTCGAAAACAAACAGCAGGTCAGCCTTGTAGTCCTCGGGGTCAATGACCCAGGTGACGTTCTCATCCGCACCCAGCTCGAGGTCGGTCGCCAAGAAGGAGCCAAGCTGGGCGGACTTGGTGTCCTCAAACGCAGAGACCTTGGTCTTGTAGACCTGGCACTGGTCGGTAAAGACCAGCAGGTCATGCGTGTTGTTCGAGGCAAACTCGATGAACGGCTCGTCGCCGTCCTTGTACTTGAGCGCAGCGGCACGGCTGAGCACGCGTTCGGTCATCTTCTTGAGGTAGCCGTGGCGCGAGACCATGATCGTCACCGGGTACTCCTCGACCACCGGCTCAAGGTCGACCTCCACCACGTCTTCCGGAGAGACGAGACCGGTCTTTCGCGGGGTCACGTACTTCTTGTTCACGGCCGCAAGCTCGCCGCGAATGACGTCCTTGATCTTCTGCTCGCTGCCAAGGGTGGCCTTGAGCTCGGCGATCTCGTCCTCGAGCTTGGCGATGTCCTTGGTGCGGTTGAGGATGTACTCCTCGTTGATGTTGCGCAGCCTAATCTCGGCCACGAACTCGGCCTGCGTCTGGTCGATGCCAAAGCCCTTCATGAGGTTGGGCACAACCTCCACCTCGAGCTTGGTGCCGCGAATGATCGCGATGGCCTTGTCGATGTCGAGCAAGATGGCCTCAAGGCCGTGCAACAGGTGCAGGCGGTCGCTCTTCTTCTGCAGGTCGTACGTGATGCGACGGCGCGTGGAGTCCATGCGCCAAGCAACCCACTCACTAAGGATCTGGCGCACGCCCATCACGCGCGGGTAGCCGTCAACCAGCACGTTGAAGTTGCAGGAGAAGGTGTCCTGCAGCGTGGTGGACTTGAAGAGCTTGGCCATCAGCTTCTCGGGGTCGGTTCCGCGCTTCACGTCGATGGCGATGCGCAGACCCGAGAGGTCGGTCTCGTCACGAATGTCAGCGATCTCGCGAACCTTGCCCTCCTTGGAGAGCTTGACGATGCGCTCGATGATGACGTCGGTCTTGGTGGTGTAGGGAATCTCGTAGACCTCGATGATGCGCTCTTCGGGCAGGTAGCGCCAACGCGAGCGAATCTGGAAGCCACCGAGGCCCGTCTCATAGATCTTGTCCATCTCCTCGCGGCGGTAGATGATCTCGCCGCCGGTGGAGAAGTCGGGCGCCGGCAGGTACTCGTGCAGGTCGCAATCCGGGTCGTCGAGGAAGTGCATCGTGGCCGTGCAGACCTCGTTGAGGTTAAAGCCGCAGATGTCGGAGGCCATGGCCACGCCGATGCCCTTGTTGGCCGAAACCAGGATGTTCGGGAAGGTCGTGGGCAAAAGACGCGGCTCCTTCATGGCGCCGTCGTAGCTGTCCA
>CAVHWW010000113.1:0-2261 GCA_963639715.1 Acutalibacteraceae bacterium | reverse complement strand
GGCCTCGACGCAGCTCGAGCCCACGCCGCCCAGGCCGAACACGAGCACGCGCGAGCCGGCCAGGGAGTCAAGCCCTTCCTGGGTGAAGATGGGACGAAGGCGCGTGGTGATATCAGGCGTGCTCGCGGTCTGTGCCGTGGCGTGGCCGAGCTCAGCGCTGGTCTCGTTGCCGCTCGCACATGCCGCGCTATCCACCGCGCCCGTCGCAGCTGCCGCAGCCGCCTGCCCGCAGTCGCTGTTCGCTGCGATGCCCTCGTTCTCACCAGCTGCCTGGCCGTTCACGTACGTCTCGTCCTGCATGTTCCAAACCCCTTGCATCTACCGCCCACGCGCGGGCGCGCCGAGCGGGTCATTTCGTTATGGCAGAATCCATCATAGCCGCAGCGCCAAAGTGCGCGTCTGCGGCAGGTCCGCAAGGCCTTAGCACAGACGTCAAAAAGGGAGGACGCATGCGCCGAGGATTTGATAACGACAGGTATATCGAGCTGCAAGCGAAGCGCATTCGCGAACGCATTGACCAGTTCGGCGGCAAGCTCTACCTCGAGTTTGGTGGCAAGCTGTTCGACGACAACCACGCGAGCCGCGTGTTGCCTGGCTTTGAGCCGGACGTGAAGTTCCGCATGCTCAAGAGCCTCGGCGCCGACGTCGAGGTGATCATCGCCATCAACGCCAACCACATCGAGAAGAACAAGGCGAGAGGCGACCTCGGCATCACCTATGACGAGGACGTCTTGCGCTTGGTAGACCTATTCGCTACCAACGGCATGGGCGTGGCCGCCGTCGTGCTCACCCAGTATGCGGGCCAACCCGCCGCCGATGCCTTCCGCCGTCGCCTGGACTCGCTCGGCATCACCTGCAAGCTGCACTATCCCATCGAGGGCTACCCGCACAACGTCGACCTCATCGTTTCCGAGGAGGGCTACGGCAAAAACGAGTTCGTCGAGACGAGCCGTCCGCTCGTGGTCGTGACGGCGCCCGGCCCCGGCTCGGGCAAGCTCGCCACCTGCCTTTCGCAGCTCTACCACGAGCACGAGAGGGGAACGCTTGCCGGCTATGCCAAGTTCGAGACCTTCCCGGTGTGGAACCTGCCGCTCAACCACCCGGTGAACGTCGCCTACGAGGCCGCCACGGCAGACCTCGATGACGCCAACATCATTGACCCCTTCCACCTCGAGGCCTACGGCCAGACCACCGTCAACTACAACCGCGACGTCGAGGCCTTCCCCGTGGTACGCGCCCTTATGGAGCGCATTATGGGCGAGAGCCCCTATAGCAGCCCCACCGACATGGGCGTGAACATGGTGGGCCTCGCCATCAGCGACGACGAAGCCTGTTGCGAGGCCAGCCGCATGGAGATCGTGAGGCGCTATTTCTCGGCTGTGGTGCAGGTCAAGCGCACTGGCGCGGGCGCCGAGCAGGTCGACAGGCTCGAGCGCACGATGAAGAAGGCCGGCGTCGACAAGAACTTCTCGCCCGCCCGCTCTGCCGCCCTTACACGCGAGCAGGTCACCGGCTCGCCGGCCGGCGCCATGGTGCTGGCAGACGGCACGGTGGTCACGGGCAAGACCTCCACGCGCCTGGGCTGCGCGAGTTCTTTGCTCATGAACGCACTCAAGCAGGTGGCGGGTGTGGATACCGACGTCGAGGTCATCTCCGACGAGGCGATCGAGCCCATTAGCCGCCTGAAGACGCACTTCTTGGGTGCCAGGAATCCGCGCCTGCACACCGACGAGACCCTCATGGCGCTCTCTATCACGAGCGCGGCCAACGAGCAGGCCGCCCGCGTGCTGGCCGCCTTGGACGAGCTGCGCGGCTGCGACGCCTTCTTCAGCGTGATCATCTCGGCTACCGACGAGCAGGTCTTGCGTCGTCTGGGCATCAACGTGTGCTGCGAGCCCAAGTACGAGAGGGCTTCCAACTACCACGGTTAAGGGCGCGGGCTTTGGCCCGTCGCCCGAATCGCGGCCCCGTTGCCCGAGGCGCGCCGCTCTAAGTTATGTAAACCTGCTATCTTGAGCGTCCAATACAACACGGAAGGCTGCCCGCAGCGAGGGTTGCGGGCAGCTTTGCATAGGCAGGGGAGGACCAATGGCACGCCGCAAGCACGAGTCGTACGCGCTTCTGAACGCAACGCTTCTCGACGGAAGCGAGAAGATGGAGCCCAAGCCCAACATGGCCGTCATCACCGACGGCCAAAAGATTACTTGGGTGGGCCCTTCCGCCGTGGCCCAGGTGCCCGCTGGTACGCGCGAGATTGACCT
>CAVHWW010000112.1:0-14545 GCA_963639715.1 Acutalibacteraceae bacterium | reverse complement strand
AGAGCGGCAAGTACGACCTCACCAAGACGGCCGTCATCATCTCCCAGACGGGCGGTGGCTGCCGTGCCACCAACTACATCGCGCTGATCCGCAAGGCCCTGCGTGACTCCGGCCACCCCGAGATTCCCGTGGTCTCGCTCTCTGCGGCCGGCGGTCTGGACGAGAACAACCCGGGCTTCAACGTGTTCAAGCCCGACCTCATCGTGCGTGCCATCTGGGCGCTGCTCTTTGGCGACCTCATCATGCAGATGCTCTACCGCGTGCGTCCCTACGAGGCCGAGAAGGGCGCCACCGACGCGCTGTTCGACAGATTCATGGCCCGCGCCAAGGAAGACCTCACGAGCTGCGGCCAGCGCGGGTTCCTTTCCCTGTGCCAGGACGCGGTTGACGCCTTCGAGACCCTGCCGGTGGTGGCCGACCGCTCCAAGCCGCGTGTCGGCGTGGTGGGCGAGATTCTCGTCAAGTTCCACCCCACGGCGAACAACGAGGTCGTCCGCGTCATCGAGGCCGAGGGCTGCGAGGCTGTGGTTCCGGGCCTGGTGGACTTCTTCCTCTTTGGCATGTCCAACCCCACGAACATGAACCACGAGCTCGGCACCAAGCTGCGCCGCCGCATGACGCACCAGGCTGGCATCAAGGTCGTGGAGTCCATGCGCGAGCCCATCAACCGCATGCTTTCCAAGACCACGAGGTTCGCACCCTATCCCGACATCTTCGAGCTGGCTGAGAAGGCCTCCCAGATTCTCTCCCTGTGCAACACCATGGGCGAGGGCTGGCTGCTCACGGCCGAGATGTGCGACCTCATCGAGACGGGCACGCCCAACATCGTGTGCTGCTCGCCCTTTGCCTGCCTGCCCAACCACGTCGTGGGCAAGGCCGTCATCAAGCGCCTGCGCCAGATGCACCCCGAGTCCAACATCGTGGCCGTCGACTACGACCCGGGCGCCTCTGAGGTCAACCAGCTCAACCGCATCAAGCTCATGATTAGCGTGGCCAAGGAGAACTTCAGGGGAGCGCGCGCCCTTGCCGCCGAGATGGGCGGTGCGGCCGACAACGTCGCCGAGTTCAAGCTCGAGAACCCCGACGACCCCACCACCCACGTGGTGATGCCCTACACCGGCCGCGGCGAGAACGGACAGGAGAGCTGCGAGGTTAGCGAGTCCGAGAACTCCCTGCCGCTCAGCCGCATGCAGCTCGACCGCATCGAGGCCGCCAAGGCCCGCGCCGCCGAGCGCGCCGCCCAGCAGGGGTCGAGCGCCAAGGACGACGCTGCGCAGGGTGAGGCCGCCGGCGAGCAGGAGCCGTCCGCCTCTGAGACCGAGGAGGGCCAGGAGTAGCGGCGCCAAGCTCGGCTACTTCGGCAACGGCGCGCGAAACCTGCGTGCTGTCGGCTACCATAGGGTGTCCGTAGACTAATGGGCGGCCCGAGCGCCAAGACGGGCGTTCGGGCCGCGCTTCGTTATAGGGGGAACCATGACTGAGAACAAGGCCAGCGAGGCCGCGCAGCCAAAGCCTTTGTGGGGCGGCCGTTTCAGTGCCGCGCCCACCGGCGAGCTCGAGCGCTTTGGCGCTTCTCTGCCGTTTGACAAACGCATGTGGCGCCAGGACATCCGCGGCTCCAAGGCCCATGCCACCATGCTGGCCAACCAGGGTGTCATCTCCCAGGAAGATGCCAAGGCCATCCGCGAGGGCCTCGACGAGATTGCTTCCGAGATTGAGGCTGGCACCTTCGTCTTCGATGTGGACCGCGACGAGGACATCCACATGGCCATCGAGCGTGTGCTTACCGAGCGCATCGGCGCTGCCGGCGGTCGCCTCCACACCGGCCGTTCCCGCAACGACCAGACGGCCGTCGACACGCACATGATTGCGCGCGATCTGGCCGACGAGCTGCTCGAGTCGCTCGCCAAGCTGCAGCGTGTGCTGCTCGAGCGTGCCGACGAGCAGTTTGGCGTCGTCATGCCCGGCTACACCCACATGCAGCCGGCCCAGCCCGTGTTGCTCTCGCACCACCTGCTGGCCTACTTCTGGATGTTCAGCCGTGACTTCACTCGCGTGGAGAACGCCCGCGCCGCGGCCAACCTCTGCCCGCTGGGTGCCGCCGCCTTGGCCGGCACCACCTACCCGCTCGACCGCGAGGCCACCGCAAGCGCGCTCGGCTTTGACGCGCCGGTGCCCAACTCCATGGACGCTGTGAGTGACCGCGACTACCTGCTCGACCTCATCTACGCCTGCAGCGTCTGCCAGATTCACCTCTCCCGCCTGTGCGAGGAGCTTGTGTGGTGGAGCTCGGCCGAGTTCGGCTTCGTGGAGATGGACGACGCCCACTCCACTGGCTCCTCGATCATGCCGCAGAAGAAGAACCCCGACTTCGCCGAGCTCGTCCGTGGCAAGAGCGGCCGCGTGGTCGGCGACCTCACGAGCCTGCTCGTGACCGTGAAGGGCACGCCGCTCACCTACGACAAGGACCTCCAGGAGGACAAGGAGCCGCTGTTCGACGCGGCCGATACCGTCCTGGGCTCGCTCATGGCCTGCACCGGTATGCTCGCCACCTGCACCTTCAAGGCCGACCGCATGCGCGAGGCCTCGCATGAGGGTTACATGGCCGCCACCGACCTGGCCGACTACCTCGTGGGCAAGGGCCTGCCGTTCCGCCAGGCGCACTCTGTGGTGGGCCGTATCGTGGGCGACTGCGTGCGCGAGGGCGTGACCCTGCAGCAGCTCACCACCGACGAGCTGCGCAGCTACTCCGAGCTCTTTGACGAGGGCGCGCACGAGGCGCTCGACATCGACAACATCGTGCGCCGCCGCACCACCTTTGGCGGTACCGGCCACGACGCCGTGACCGAGCAGCTCAAGCAGGCCCGCGCCGTCTGCGAGGCAGCCGAGGCCAAGGTCGGCCGAGCTGAAGGGCTAAGTCGCAGGTCTGAAGGCCTAGGCCGATGCTCGCATAGCTACGGCGAAGGCCGCTTGTATGTAAAAAGCCTCCCATTTCTTGGATTCGAGAAATGGGAGGCTTTCTTTGTCGTGCTTACTGGCCCGTGGTGTCGGTCCCGGAATCGGGCGTCGGCGTTGGGTCGGGCGTCGGCGTGGGCGTCGGGGTGGGTGTGGTGCCGCCGTCGGTGCTCGAATCGCCGCCGGAGGTGCCGCCATCTCCACCGGAGGTGCCACCATCGCCGGACGCGGCGTCAGTGGTCTCCGCGGCCTCTTCGGTCTCGGCCTCGGTGGTTGCGGCCGTACCGTCGTTGACGCTAGCGCTCGTGTTCGAGAACGACCATGAGGTGTTGGCCTTATACGTTGGGTCGGCCGCATTGGCCATCGGCCACTCCTGCCTATCGACCCCGGTGAGCACGGCGTTCACGAAGTAGGCAAAGGCCTTGTTCGAGGTCGTGTAGGGGTGTCCGTCGGCGCCAGAGCCGAGCTTAATCGTGTAGTCGCTACCCTTGTGTCCGGTCCACACCGAGACGGCGATCTGCGGAGTGTAGCCGCAGAACCACAGGCTCTCGAGGTTATCGGTGGAGCCGGTCTTGCCGGCGACGGGCTGGTTGATGGTGAGGATGCCCGGCAGCTGCTTTGCGGTGCCGCGGCTGTAGGTGAGGACGGTGGAAAGCACCTCGGTGGCCGCCTTGGCCACGCTCTCGTCCATGACGCGGGTGGGGTTGTCCTTGTGCTCGTAGACGACGTTGCCGTTGCGGTCCTCGATCTTGTAGATGGCCACGGCGTCACGGTGCAGACCGCCGCTGGCCAGCGTGGCGTAGGCCTCGGCCATCTCGAGCGGGGAGGTGGCGTTGGAGCCGAGGATCGTGGAGCCGTAGGGCTGCAGGTCGGAGTCGATGCCCATGGACTTGGCCGTCTCGATGACCTGGTCGACGCCAATGGCCATGCCCACCTGCACGTAGCCGGTGTTGGACGAGATGGCGGTGGCGTCCTTGAGCGACATGGTTCCGTAGGACTCGTTGCCGAAGTTCTGCACCTTCCAGGAGTTGTTCACTTGGATGGGCGAGTTGCAGTTGAGCAGGATGTTGGGGTTCATGCCGGCCTTGAGCGCCGCCACGAGCGTGAACATCTTGAAGGTCGAACCCGTCTGCTTGGCCGAGGTCGTTGCGGCGTTCACCTGGGCGTTGTCGGTGTCGGCGTAGAAGTCACGGCCACCGATCATGGCCTTGATGTAGCCGGTGTTGGGGTCGATGGCCACAAGGGCGCTGTCGAGCTCGCTGTTGCCGGTCTCGTCAAGCATCTGCTCAACGGCGGCCTGGGCGGCGTCCTGGTAGGTGGGGTCGATCGTGGTGTAGATCTTCAGGCCGCTCTGCACGATGGTGTCCTGCGAGAAGTCGCCCTCAAGCACGCCCTTCACGTAGTTGGTCCAGTAGGGGTAGGTGCCCGTGCTGTCCATGTTCGTGTCGCCGAGGTTCAAGACGAGCTCCTCGGCCTGGGCGGCGTCGTGCTCCTCCTGCGTGATGTCGCCGCAGCGCAGCATGTTGTCGAGGACCTTGTTGCGGCGGTCCTTGGCGGCGTCGGGGTTCACGGTCGGGTCGTAGTAGGAGGGCGAGTTGGGCAGACCGATGAGCGTGGCCGCCTCGGCCAAGGTGAGCTCGTTGGCGTGCTTGTTGAAGTAGGTGATGCTGGCGGCCTCGATGCCGTAGGCGCCGTGGCCGTAGTAGATCGTGTTGAGGTACATCAGCAGGATCTGGTCTTTTGAGTAGGTCTTCTCCATCTCGACGGCGATGTAGGCCTCGCGGACCTTACGCTTGAGCGACTTCTCGAACTGCTCGTCGGACAAGACGGTGTTACGCACGAGCTGCTGGGTGATGGTGGAGGCGCCCTCGGAGCGGCCGGCGAGCTGCGAGAGAACGGCTCGGCCGATGCCGATGGGATCTACGCCGTTGTGGGTGTAGAAGCGTTCGTCCTCGACGTCGACGGTGCCCTTCCACACATACTCAGAGACCTCTTCCTGCGAGATGGAACGGCGGTTCTCGAGATAGAAGGTGGCGATGGTGTTGCCCTGCGCGTCATAGACCTCACTGGGCTCTGCCACGAGGTAGGCGTCGGCCGAGGTGTAGTCGGGCAGGTCTTGCAGCCACGACTCAATGACGGCGCCGAGCGACACACACAAGGCGATGGCGAGCATCACCATAAAGCCAAGTATGCCGGCGGCGGTGAAGCCGATGATGTGCGTCTTTGAGTGGGTGCGAGCGCGGCGCTTGCGAATTCCCATGCGTTCCTCCAATGCGCAAAACACAGACTTTCTCATTATCCGCCATATCGGTTTTTCTCGCGCGCGGGAGATAGGTGTCAACGCCGCATTCACATGGCTTGGCGGCTCCTCAGATACCCAAGGAAGGTTTGGCGAGGTCAACAGTTTTTGTCGGCTTGCCGTGCGTTGCCGCCGCTTGGCCGGCTGTGTCATAGACTGGTTTGGCTATGAGACAGGAGGGCCGCATGGAGCGTTTTGACATAGGGGATGACGCCGCGCTTGATCGCGAGGCTGCCAATGCCGCATGCCGGGCTGACGCGGGTCTCTCTTGTGACGTAGAGGCGGCAGGCGCCCCGGCGGCTGGAGCTGCCTTTGAGTCTGTCGAGGCTGCGGCCGCGCACCGCGAGCCGTTCGGGCAAGTGGATGCTGGCGACGGCGTGCAAGACGGCGCAGTTGCGCTTCGGCGTGCGGACGGGCGTGCCTCGGCCTTCGTGGGCGCCCTCGGCGTGGCCGCGCTCGTGGCCACCCTCATCCCGCTTCTGCTTATCAGCGCCTATAACCACTCCTACGCCGATGACTGGCACTACGGCGTATGGGCCCACCTCACCTTGCAAGAGACGGGCAACGTATTTGCTGCGCTCGTCACGGCGCTCGAGCAGGTGGGCAAGGCCTGGTTTGACTGGCAGGGGAGCTACTCGGCCATCTTCCTCATGGCCATTGAACCCAGCGTCTTTGGCGAGAAGTTCTATGTCCTCGCCGCGCCGCTTGTCCTTACGAGCCTCATCGCCGGCACCCTCTTCTTCACCCATGTGCTCATGGTCGAGCTGCTTGGCTGCAAGAGGGGCCACTGGCTCGGGCTCTCGTGCTTGATGGTGGTCGTCCAGCTGCTTTTGCAGCCGAGCCCGGTCGAGGGCATCTTTTGGTACAACAGCGCCGTCTACTACACTACCTATCACGCTGCTGCCCTTGCGATGTTCGGCTGCGTGGCCAGAATCGCCGACCCCGCCCGCATGACGCGCCCGCGTGGCGCCATCATCGCCGCGAGCCTGCTCGCCGTCTTTGTGGCGGGCGGCAACTTCGTGACGGCGCTTGTGGCGGCCGAGGTCATGCTCGTGGTCATGGTCGTGCTCATCGCGCGCGCCCGTCGTTGCTCAACCGACATGCTCTGGCCCTTTGGCCTGCTTGTGGTGGGGCTTGCGGTCTCCTTGGCCGCTCCGGGCAACGACGTACGCCAGCAGACGCAGTTCCCCGACGACTCGGCTGGCGTGGTGGGAACCATCTGGCAGTCGTCGCTTTCCGCCTTCCAGTACATCCAGCAGTGGTCCGGTGGCCTGGTCGTGCTGCTCGCCCTGTTCGCAGCCGTCATCGCCGTGCATGCGAGCGTGGGCGCGGCCGAGCGCGGCTGGCGCTTCCCCCTTCCCCTGGCCGTGCTCGCTGGCTCGGTCGCTCTGTTTGCCACGAGCTTTACGCCGACGTTTTGGGCCGAGGGCTCGGTCGGGCCCGGTCGCGTGCAGAACTGCCGCTTCGACCTGTTCGTGGTGCTCGTCGTGCTCAATGTCTTCTGGCTCTGCGGCTGGGTAGCGGCCCGTCGCCGTCAGCTCGATTGCCAGCCTGGCTCGCAGGTGCTTACCTGCCGATACGTGGCGTGGGGCTGCGGCCTTCTCGCCCTCGTGTTCTGCTGTGTGGTTGGTTCCATGGCCACAGACAAGGACCTGGGCGAGGACCTCTCGAGCGTCTCGGCCGCTCGCTCGCTGGCGTCGGGGGCCGCCGCGGCCTATGACGCGCAGGTGTGGGAGCGCCTCGAGACCATCGAGAATTCCGACGAGCAGAGCCTGCGGGTGCCCTACTACACCAACGTGCCGCACGTGCTGCTCATGGGTGACATCCGCGACAACATGGACAACTACATCAACTACCGCCTGTGCCAGTGGTATGGCAAGGAGTCCATCGTGGGCTATCGTGCCGCTACGACGACCGAGACCTCTGCCGAGTCGGGGTCTGCCCAGTGATGGCGGCGCGAAAGTCCGTGTTGGGCACGGACCAAAGGCAGAGGTGGGCGAGGGCCGGCGCAGGCTTGGCTCGCTTTGGCCTGGTGCTGTCGGCCATTGCCGCCGGCGTGGTGCTAGCAGTCGTGGCCCTCTCGACCGTCTGGCTCATGCAGGGCGCAGACGACGGCAACCTCACACAGTCGATGTCGCTCTATACCTGGGTCGGCGCCAAGAAGATGCTGCTCGCCGGCGTTGCCGGCGCCGTGGCCGTGCTTGGGCTGTGCATCTTGGCCTGGAGGTTCGGCCGCGTGTTCGAGGGCCCCAAGGCCACGCGCGCCCTCATCGGCGGCACGCTTCTCTTCCAGCTCATCCTCATCGTGTGCCTGAGGACCAAGGACACCTACTGGGGCGATTCCTGGATGCTGCGCGACTTTGTTCGCCAGGCTGTCGAGGGCGGCAGCGTCGAGGCGGCCTTCACCGGCCCCTATAAGACGCTGTTCTATGACGCGCGCCTCTATTTCTCGTGCTATCCCTTCCAGGCGTCCCTGTTCTGGCTTATGTACGGGCTGCGTCTGGTCTTTGGGAACTGCTCCTATATGGTCTTCCAGCTGCTCTCGTCTCTCTCCACCTGTCTGGGCGTCTGGAGCCTGCTTAAGCTCGGCAGCCTCGTTTGCCCCCGTCCGGGCGCGCGTCGCGTGCTCGTGGTGCTGCTTGCGGCTTGTCTTCCCATGTACTGGCTCTCCACCTTCATCTATGGCAACGCCCTCGGCTGCGGCCTGGCGCTGTGCTTTCTCGTCTTCCAGGCGAGGGCCATGCGGGCGAGTAGCGCGAGGCAGACCCTTTTGTGGTGCGCGGCCAGCCTGCCGGTGCTTGCGGCCGCGTGGTGCTTCAAGGCCACCTTCATGCTCTTCGCCATCGCGGCCGTGCTGGCCTGGATTGTGTTGGCCGTCTCCCGCCGCAGCGCGTGGGGCCTTGTGGGCTGCTTGGCGGCCGTCTTGGTCGCAAGGAGTCTCTCGGGCCTTCCCTTCGAGGCCTTGCGCGTGGCCTCGGGCGGCTATGAGTTTGGCGACGCCCTGACGACGCTCAACCATCTTGAGCTCGGGCTTCGCATGGGCAAGGGCGAGTTCTACGTGAGCGTCGACGGCAATGCGGCCGAGTATGCGCCCGGTGGCTGGTCCAACCACGCCAACTCGGTCTGGGAGTTCTCCGGCCAAGACAGCGAGGTGCAAAACGAGCTCGCCCTCTCCTATATCGCCGAGGACCTTGTCGCGTTCGCGTCCGACCCGGCCTATGCGGCGCGCTTCTTCTCCATCAAGCTTGCGACCGAGTGGGCCGACCCAACCTACCAGGCGCTCTACTACCTGTCGATGTGCGGCATGCCGAGCGGTGCGCGACCGAACCCGGCCGATATCTCCCAACCCTTCGGTGCCGTGAGCGCCGTGGTGACCTTCGTGCTCGACGGCTACCAGACCGTCGAGTTTGCCGCTGTCTTTGGCTTTCTGGTGTGGTCGGCCCGCAAGTGGGGGAGGGCCGCAGCCGTGCGAGACGCCGAGGGTGCCGAGCCCGCGACCTCGGATGTCGAGAAGAATGCGCCCTCGCTGCAGGGCGATTGCCCGAGCGTTTCCACGCCGCAGGACGAGCGCGCAGCCGGACTTGCGCAGACGGGCCTGGAGTGCGCGGGCGCCTATGCTCCCAATGAGGCCGTCTTGCTGCTTGCCGCCACCTTCTTTACCGGCTTTGGCTGCTACCTTCTGTGGGAGGCCAAGTCGGTCTACCTGTTGCCCTACGCGATCGTGGCCCTGCCGCTGGCCGCGGCCGGTCTCGACGGTGCCCTACAATGGGCCAAGAACCAGCGCTGATTCGCCGCCCATGGCGAGCTAAGGAGTTACGTGCATGAGCGAATTCGACTATGTCGACGCCCAGTCTGTCCCCTCGAACAAGGCCGCGTCTTTGGCCGAGAAGGGCATCGATCCTGTGCATCTCACGACCAAGGAGGTCCTTGCTGCCGTGCTTCTCGCGCTCGTTCCTGCCGTCGTTTTGTGTCTGGTTCATGCGCCCGTCTACGCGACCTCCCCTGACGACTTCGTCCAGGAGCTCTTCGTGCGTGGCCAGTTCCAGGCGGGCTCGAGCACGCTCATGCCCTACACGCTCGTGCTCGTGAGCGCCCCGATTGCCGCCCTCTACAAGCTCGCCGCCCAGGTGCCCTGGTACGCGCTCACCTTGCTTGCCCTTATCGTCATCTCGTTTGCGATCCTATGGGCGAGCGTCTTTCGCCTGCGCCTGAGCCGCCCCTGGCTCGTGGTCGTTGGCGCGGTGGTGCTTTCCTGCGAGGTCCTTTGCGTGTGGTACTTCACCTACACCATCGTGGCCTTCCTCGCGCTTGCTGCGGGTCTCATGCTCATCATGCCGCGTGCCGTTTTTGGTGACGCCGGCAGACCTGTCGCAAACGACGTCTTTGGCCTGCTGCTCGTGGCCGTGGGCTTCTCGCTTCGTCCCGAATCCGGCCTGGCGGCCCTCGTGCTCTTCGTGCCCTTCCTCGTCTACGCGCTCGTGCGCAGCCGTCGTGCTGGCACACTGCTGCGTGCGCTTGCCGTGGTGGCTGTCATCGGCGCGTGCTACGCGGCCGGCCAGCTCGCCTATCGCACGACCTCGGGTTGGGAAGACTTCCCGAGCTATCTCGACGCGGGCCGCAAGGTGCTCGACACCCAGCAGATGAGCGTCGACGAGGTGCGCGCGGCCGCCCCCGAGCTCTCCGAGAACGACGTGGCCTTCATGTACAGCTGGGACTTCGTGGACCACGGCGTCTATAGCATCGACGTCTTCGAGCGTATCGGTGCGGCTGACTCCACCTACAGCCTTTCGCACTTCCTCGCCTCGTTCAAAGCGAAGATCACCTACCTGCTCATTGCCCTTACGGCCCTGCTTGCGGCGGCGGCCTACGTGCTGGCTCGCCTGCGCGGTCTCGCGCGTCCCGCGCGCGTGCTCGCGTTCGGCGTGGTCGCCATGGCCTTCGTAAGCTACCTGCTCATTGTTATGCGCGGCCGTCCCAGGCTCCACATCGTTATCCCGGTGGCCATCGTCACCTTCATGGCGCTGATTGTCTGCTGCCAAGGTCCGCGCAAGAAGCAGGGTAGGCATGCGGTTCATGCCACCGGCGCGCCTGCGCCAAGCCCGCTGCCGCGCGTGGTGGCAGGCGCCGCCTGTGTCGTCTGCGCTCTTGGCCTCGCGGGCTTCTGGTACACGAGCGTCCGCCCGCTCCAGAACCGCCTCTCGCTGCCCTTCGCCACCAACGTGGGCCAGTATGTGGAGGAGAACCAAGACGAGCTCGTGGTCTTTGCCCACACGCAGAGTGCCTGGTTCAGCGGTACCGATGCTTTTGCTTCTGCCAGCTGGGACTGTCCGGAAAACGTCCTGTTCGTGGGTGGCTGGGAGAGCGAGACCGCCTCGTGGGACGAGACCCTCCAGCGTTGGAACCTCACAGACGATGCGCCGCTGCAGGCCCTTGCCACCAGGGACGACATGGTGCTCGTGGCCACCGAGGCTACGGCCGACCTCTACGAGACCTATCTTCAGGAGCACGTCTCTTCCGGCGTCTTGAAGCAGAAGGTCACCGACCTCGGTTCCGGCGCCGTCTCGAACTCCGTCATCTCCGTCTGGCGTTTCACCACGGCGTAGTTTGCGCGCCGCAGTGGCGGGGTGATTCCGCGCTCATATCAACTCCGGCCGCTAGTAGTGGCGAGCCGACCCATGGGGTCGAATGCGAGTTCCGCACGAGCCGAAGGCCACTTAATGTGGCCTTCGTGCGAGCAGGACTGTCTGAGCAGGCGACCCCATGGGTCGGTCGCCTGGCCCAGGGATCCGTGAGCTCAAGCCGGTCACCTAGCTCAGGGATTCGTAAGTTCGCAGGCAGATGCTACTCGGCATCAAAATCATCCAAGATTTCGCTACACTAACAGTTTGCCTAGCTCGGCGGCTGCAGTGTTGCCGCTGGCAGGTCCATTACAGAAGCACCGCCCGGGACTGGGCGAGGGCGCTAGCCGCACATAGGAGGAAACGTGCTCAGTGTCGACGAACAGATGAAGGTCATTGCTTCGGGCGTTGCCCAGATCGTGCCGGAGGCCGGTCTGCGCAAGAAGCTCGAGCGCAACGAGCCCCTCAACATCAAGCTCGGTGTTGACCCCACCAGCCCCGACCTGCACCTTGGCCACGCCGTCCCGCTGCGCAAGATGCGCCAGTTCCAGGACCTCGGCCACCAGGTCACCCTCATCATCGGCAACGGCACCGCGCTGATCGGCGATCCGTCCGGCAAGAACTCAACGCGCCCGCAGCTCTCCCAGGAGCAGATCGAGGCCAACGCCGAGACCTACGTCGCCCAGGCCATGAAGATTCTTGATCCCGAGAAGACCAACATCGTCCACAACGGCGACTGGATTCTCCCGCTCAACCTCAAGGGCATGCTCGAGCTGTGCTCCAAGTTCACCGTCGCCCGCATCCTCGAGCGCGACGACTTCACCAAGCGCTACCAGTCCCAGACCCCCATCGCCCTGCACGAGTTCCTCTACCCGGTGATGCAGGCCTTCGACTCCGTCCAGATCAAGGCCGATGTGGAGATGGGCGGCACCGACCAGCTCTTCAACCTGCTCGCCGGCCGTGAGCTCATGGAGAAGATGGATATGGAGCCGCAGATTGCGCTCACCATGCCGCTGCTTGAGGGTACCGACGGCGTGCGCAAGATGTCCAAGAGCTACGGCAACTACGTCGGCCTCACCGACGAGCCGGCCGATATGTACGGCAAGCTCATGAGCATCCCCGACACCATGATCGGCAAGTACTTCCGCCTCGCGAGCACCCTGTCGGTCGAGGAGGTCGACGCGGTGGATGCTGCGCTGGCCGATGGCTCCGCCGACCCCTACGAGCTCAAGCGCCAGCTCGCCGCCAACATCTGCGACCTCTACCATGGCGCCGGTGCCGGCGAGGCCGCTTCCGCCGAGTTCACGCGCGTGCACTCCAACCGCCAGATGCCCACCGAGATTGCCGAGGTTTCGGTCGAGATTGAGGTCAACGACGAGGGCCTGGTTTACCTGCCCCGCGTCCTGGTGGCCGCCGGTCTTTCCGCTTCCTCCGGCCAGGCCCGTCGCGACATCGACGGTGGCGGCGTGAGGATTGACGGCGAGGCCCTGCCCGCCAAGAGCTACAACGTCGACCCGGCGCTTCTGAAGAAGGGCGCTATCCTGCAGGTCGGCAAGCTCCGCTTCGCCCGCCTGGCCTAAGGCGAACCGCGGTATCATCCGCAACCAAGCTAGCCCGCGCGCCCCGCACGCCCAAACCGTGCGGGGCGCTTGCGTTCATTTGCCAGAGGGCGAGCGTAGGCGGCGGGTAGAAGAGGCCCCACAGTTCTTCGGCCGTTGTGACGACAGGAGGGGCCGGAGTATTCCGCAGCGGACATTCCGCAGCGCCCGCCACCGCATTTCTTGGCATAGCCTCGCCCGCGAGGACGTCCGCAAGGAACACCCCGGCCCCTCCGTCAGGTCGAGTGTGGTCGCGAGAGCGCTCGCAAGGAACACCCCGGCCACTCCGTCAGGTTGAACACGCTCCCTGCGCTATTGTTATGCGGTCTACGAACAAATGGAGGATTCGATGTCGATAGAGCTGCTAGCACCTGCCGGAGGTCCGGAGCCGTTCCGCGCCGCGCTTGCCGCAGGTGCCGACGCGATCTACTGCGGCGTGGGCAACGACTTCAACGCGCGCCGAAACGCTAGCAACTTCGACTTCGATTCGTTTGAGGCGGCTTGCCGTGCCGCCCATCTTGCGGGCACGCGGGTCTACGTGACCATCAACGTTGTGGTTCGCGACGACGAGATGGGCCGGGCCCTCGCCCTCGTGCGCGAGGCGAGCGTGCGCGGGGCCGACGCCTTCATCATTCAGGATTGGGGCTTGTTCGAGCTCATCCACAAGACGTGGCCCGAACTCGAGCTGCACGTCTCGACGCAGGCCAACGTCCATGACGCGCGAGCGACGGCGTGGGCCCGCGAGCAGGGTGCGCACCGCGTCACGCTTTCGCGAGAGCTTTCCCTCAAAGAGATTTCGCGAATCGCGGAAGAGGGCGTTGAGCTCGAGGTATTTGGCCATGGCGCCCTGTGCTTCTGCTACTCGGGCGTCTGCCTCATGTCGAGCATGGCAGGTGGCCGCAGCGCCAATCGCGGCCTGTGCGCCCAGCCTTGCCGCCTGCTCTACAAGCTGGTGGACGAGAAGGGCGCCGACGTCAGCGCGCCTGGCCGCACGAGGCCCCTGTGCCCCAAGGACGCCTGCACGGCCGGCAGCGTGGCCGCTCTCATGGACGCCGGCGTGGGCTCGCTCAAGGTCGAGGGCCGCATGAAGGCACCCGACTACGTCTGGAGCGTCGTGGGAGCTTACCGTGAGCAGATCAACTCCGTGCTTGCGGCCCGTGACGTGGCCGGCATCGCGGATGGGCCCGCCAAGCTCGGCTCCACGCCGGTGAGCGACGAGGTGGCTCGTCGTCTCAAGCGTGCCTTCAACCGTGACTTTACTGACGCCTACCTGCGCGGAACCTCGGGTGACGAGCTTATGAGCTACGAGCGCTCGAACAACCGCGGCCAGCTCGCGGGCGAGGTACTCTCGAGCGAGGGCGTCCAGGTGCAGCGCCGCGACGGCCGCGGCAATCTCCACGCCGACCCAAGGCAGGACAAGCGCCGCGCTCGCTGCACCGTGCTGATCCGACTCAATGAGCCGATTGGTGCGGGCGACCTGCTTGAGCTGAGGCCCGATGACGACCCCGATTCCTTCCTTACCGCCCAGGTGACGCAGGACGTGGCTGCCGGCGGTACCATCGAGTGCAAGGTGGCACGCCCCATGCCGGCGGGCTGCCCGGTTCGCGTCATCCGCAGCAAGGCGGCCCATGACGGGGCGGATGCTGCGCTTGCGCGCGAGGTCTCCCGCAAGCGCAAGGTGGCCGTGCGTGTGGTGGCCAGACTTGGCGAGCCGTTCCGCGTCGAGCTTTCCTGCGTGGATGCGTCGAATGGCACTGCCGATCTGCCCAGTGCCGTGGCCGAGGGCTTTGTGGTTGAGCCGGCGCGCACCAAGGCCGTGGGCCGCGACGAGCTCGTGGAGCACGTGGGCCGCATGGGAAACTCGGCCTTTGAGCCCGTCTCCTTTGAGGCGGAACTCGACGAGGGCTGTGGCATGGGCTTCTCGGCCGTGCACAAGGTGCGCGCCGCTGCCTGCGAGGCGCTTGAGCGTGCGATTCTCGCCCCATACGTGAGCCGTGCCGAGTCGCTCTCTCCCGTGCCGAGCAGAGCGGAGCTGGCGAAGGCGGTGCGTTGCAACTCAGCTGACGCTGCGGCAA
>CAVHWW010000111.1:13983-18080 GCA_963639715.1 Acutalibacteraceae bacterium | reverse complement strand
GGCGGGGGAGCGTCACAGTCCTTTCATATCACCTTTGGTTAACAATTGACGGTTGTTCAATCGTGCGTATATTGAACGTTGTTCAAATACTTCGGCTTTGCTCGAAGGACAGCGTGGGGCTGCCTCAAGTCGCTCCAAAACGCGGGTCGTTCGCAAGTGAGCCGAGGTAAACTTAGGAACGAAAAACGCCCCCGGCCACAGACTGGGCAACCGAGCCCGGACAAGGGCAGAAGAGAAAGGCACCACCATGAAGAAGTCCACCCAGAACGGCCTGCTCGTCGCCGGCGGCTTTCTGCTCGGCACCGTGGGCGTGAAGGCCCTCGCCTCCGACACCGCCAAGAAGGGCTACGTCCAGGCCGTGGCCTGCGGCATGCGTGCCAAGAACTCCTACGACCAGATCGTGGAGCAGGCCAAGGCCCAGGTCGACGACATCGTCAACGAGGCCAGCTACCTCACCAACCAGGAGTCCGACGCCGAGTAGGCGCGGGTATTCGGGCAAGCTGCCCGTTTATTTGGGCTGATGCCCGCATAGGTGCAAGATGCGCCCGCGTGCCCAGCGCATGCGGGCGCATGGCTAAGCCGGATGGGCGCTCGGCGGCTGCGCTGGCCCGGGCCAGGCGTCCGAACCGGGCGGGCCCGTGGGTCCTCCGGCTGCCGCAGTCGGGCAATCCCGCGGCCCCGTACAGCGGCCACAGCCAGGCGAGTCGGGCGGGCCCGTGACCTCGCAGGGCGGCCGCGGCCGGATAAACCGGGCCGTCTAGCACCTATATGTAAACCGACGTAATGGGGAAACGACGAGCTTGTGCCTTTGCACGGGCCGTCGCAATTGGATGGGACCTTTGGCCTGCGCCTTCGTGCGGGCTGCCGCAACTGGAAGCGAGCAAGATGCGCTACTCAATCGTCAATGACACTCCGGG
Organism: Acutalibacteraceae bacterium; assembly: GCA_963639715.1. Taxonomy (GTDB): domain Bacteria; phylum Actinomycetota; class Coriobacteriia; order Coriobacteriales; family Atopobiaceae; genus Parolsenella. The sequence goes on along the minus strand of CAVHWW010000111.1, from coordinate 17,163 downwards.
ACGCCTTCGTCTGAAGCTTGCGGGCACCGTGCCCCCTGCGGACGTCGAACCGTTGCGCCTTGCGCTCGAGCGCGGGCAGGCGGTTGAGAGCGCCCATGTGTACCCGCGCATTGGCTCGGTGGCGCTGGCCTATGACGCCAGCCTCGCCGGCGCTCGCGAGGAAGCACTTAACTGGGCTGGCCTCATCGACGCCGCCGCCGTGGACGCCGAGCGCAAGAACTGCGCTGGCGCCCTCGCCCTGCGCACTGACGACCTGCTCATGGACATCGCCGAGCTCGTGGGCTTCCACTATATGCGCCGCTGGTTCTTGCCTGCGCCCATTCGCGCCATCTGGACGGTGTGGTCGTATCGCAAGTTCCTGGCCGCCGGCCTGCGCTCCCTCATAAACGGTCGCCTCGACGTGCCGGTGCTCGATGCCGCCGCCGTGGGCATCTCGTTCGTGACGGGCGACTTCGCCACCGCTGGCAGCACGATGTTTCTCCTCAACATCGGCGAGGCGCTCGAGGACTACACCAAGGCCCGCTCCCAGCACGAGCTCATCTACTCGCTGCTCGCCCTGCCCGAGACCGCCCAGCGTATCGAGGGCGAGGCCGAGGTCAGCGTTGCGGCCAGCGAACTTGCCGAGGGTGACCTCGTCGTTATCCGCACGGGCATGCCCGTTTGCGTGGACGGCACGGTGGAGCGCGGCGTGGCGATGGTCAACCAGGCCACGCTCACCGGCGAGCCGCTTGCGGTGGAGCGCGGCGTGGGTGACTCGGTCTATGCCGGCACTGCCTGCGAGGACGGCGAGATTTTCGTGCGCGTCACCCACGGGGCGGGCGGCACCAAGATTCGCTCCATCGTCTCGATGGTGGAGCAGTCCGAGGGTCTCAAGAGCGACACCGAGGGTCGCCGCGAGCGCCTTGCCAACGCCATCGTCCCCTGGAACTTCCTGCTTGCGGGCATCGTCGCGCTCAGTACGCGCAGCCTCGTGAAGACGAGCGCCGCGCTCATGGTGGACTACTCCTGCGCCCTCAAGCTCACGAGCTCCATCTCGGTGCTCTCGGCCATGAGCCAAAGCGCCAAGGCGGGCTTCACCGTGAAGGGCTCCAAGCACTTTGAGGAGATCGCCGCCGCCGACACCATCGTCTTTGACAAGACCGGCACCCTCACCGAGGCAACTCCCGAGCTCGCCTGCGTTCTGCCCTTCGACGGTTGGCGCCGCGACCAGGTTCTGCGCCTGGCGGCCTGCCTGGAGGAGCACTTCCCGCACCCGGTGGCGCGCGCCGTCGTGGCCGCCGCCGAGGACAAGAACCTCAAGCACCGCGAGCGCCACGCCGAGGTGGAGTACGTGGTGGCCCACGGCATCGCCAGCTCGCTCGAGGGCAAGCGCGTGGTCATTGGCTCGGAGCACTTCGTGGTGGAAGACGAGCACGTGGCCGTGAGTGAGGATCAGGCCGCCCAGATCGCGGCCGAGACCGAGGGCCTTTCCTCGCTCTACCTCGCCGTTGACGGTGTGCTCGTGGGCGTGCTCGCCATTGCCGATCCCATCAAGACCGGTGTGCCCGAGGCCATCCGCGAGCTGCGCCACCTCGGCTTTGAGCACATCATCATGCTCACGGGCGACAACGAGGTCGCCGCCAAGCGCATCGCCGACGCCGCCGGCATCACCGAGTTCGAGGCGAACCTGCTGCCCGAGAACAAGCACTCCTATGTTGAGAGCCTGCGTGCCGCTGGCAGGCGTGTGGTCATGGTGGGCGACGGCGTGAACGACTCGCCCTCGCTCTCGGCGGCCAACGTCGGCATCGCCATGGGCAACGGCACCGCCATCGCCAAGGAGGTGGCCGACGTCACCCTCACGCAGAGCGACCTGGACTCCATCGTGCGTCTGCGTCGTCTCTCCTGCGAGCTTATGGGCAGGCTTGACTCGGCCTTCACCAAGGTCATGGGCTTCAACTCCGCGCTGCTCGCGCTGGGTATCGCCGGCGTCATCGCGCCGCAGACCTCGAGCTTGCTGCACAACGCGAGCACGGTGGTCTTCTCCGCCAACGACGCCCGCGCCTACGAGATGTAGGGGAGAGGTAACCCTCTCTACGCTGTCTCCACAGCGCTGTATTAGCTGCTCATGGGGCAAATGTCGGCTCTGTGCGACTCTAAATCGAACAAGAATTTGTAAAATGTGACGCGTCCTCCAAACGAGGGCGCGTTTTCGCTAATATGAGCTCGTTGGTTATGTTGTTAAGTAGACGGCGAGGCCGTCGGCTGACAACGGGGAACGAAAGAGGTGGTCTCATGGTCAAGGCATTGGTCGTCTGCCGTGCCGGCGTTGGATCGAGCATGCTGCTCCAGGCGAAGGTCGAGGATATCTGCGCAAAGCGCGGCTACAAGATCGACGTCAACCATGGCAAGCTCGACGATCTGGCTAGCTTCGACGGCGATGTCATCATCACGATGAGCGACCTCGCCCCTGAGATTGAGGGCAAGTTCCCGCACGTCGTCAGCGTCTTCGACATTACCAACGAAGAAGAGATCGGCGAAAAGATGGGAGAGTTTATCGTGGCACACGACAACATGCCGTCCGCGGCAGACGACAAGAAGGCGGTCGACGTCTTCCTCGGCATCATGCAGGAGCAGGTCAAGGCGTTCATTGACACCATTGACTACGACTCCATTACCGCTGCCAAGCGTCTTATCCAGGAGTCCGAGGCCAACGGTGGCCGCCTGCACGTGACCGGCATTGGTAAGCCGGGCCACGTCTCTGGCTACGCTGCCTCCCTGTTCTCCTCCACCGGCACCCCCACCTACGAGCTCCACGGCACCGAGTGCGTCCACGGTTCCGCCGGCCAGGTCAAGCCCGGCGACGTCGTGATCGCCATCTCCAACTCGGGCAACACCACCGAGCTCCAGGCCACCGTCAACTGCCTCAAGGGCAATGGCGTGAAGATCATCTCGCTCACCGGCAACCCCGAGAGCTGGCTCGCCGAGGCTGGCGACGTCACCCTCATCGCCGGCGTGAAGCACGAGGGCGACCCCATGAACAAGCCGCCCCGCGCCTCCATCATCGTTGAGATTCTCATGCTCCAGAGCCTGTCCATCCTGCTGCAGGAGGACTTCGGCCTCGAGCCCAACCAGTACGTCAAGTGGCACCCGGGCGGATCGCTCGGCGCCGCTTGCCGCGAGGGCAAGTAGCCTTTTGCGGGC
>CAVHWW010000111.1:11120-13758 GCA_963639715.1 Acutalibacteraceae bacterium | reverse complement strand
GCACTGCGGGCCGCTTTTTGCGCTCTTTTCTGTCCCTTAATTAGTTCGTTCAACTTATGGGGCGCAAATCGATGACGGGCGGAGTAGTCCCCTTATTTGAAATCAATTTACCTGCGGTTTTGCAATCGCGTTGTAGCCCTCTACTTGACCAAACCGGAATTTGCGCCCCATAAGTTGAACGAACTTGCTTCCCGCGCGCCTCGAACGGCCCTTCGCGCTCCATGACTTGAACGAATGTGGCTCCCATGCGTCTCGAGTGGTGCTTTCGCGCCCCATAGGTTGAACGAACGTGGTTCCTGCGCGATTCGAACGCGCCTTTGCGCTCCACAGGTTGAATGAACGTGATTTCAAGGCCTCCCGAGTGGGTTTTCGTGCTCCATGTTGGCCTTCTATTCTTCGCGGAGTCCTTTCCATTCCTCTTCGAACCTCATTTCTTGCCTGGGTAGGGCCTATTTCATCTCTCAGCTCGTCTTCGCGGCTCATTCCCCGCTTGCGCGGGATCCATTCCATCCTTCCGCCCGCCGAGTAAAGGAAGGTTTCGTCCCTCGTTTAAGTTCGCCGGGCTACACTTAAAGAACTGACGATTGGATGCTCGTCCGCATGGACGGGCATGGCAATGAAGGGGAGAACATGGACGAGAAGATTGCTGCCGCAGCCAAGCTCTGGAAGGAAAACCTTACCGAGCCCGATCTGTCCGCTGAGCTCGACGAACTTATGGCCGATCCCGACCCCGAGAAGCTCTCGGACGCCTTCTACCGCAGCCTCGCCTTTGGTACGGCCGGCCTGCGCGGCACCCTCGGCGTCGGCACCAACCGCATGAACGTTTACACGGTGTCGCAGGCAAGCCAGGGCCTCGCCACCTACCTCAACGCCCACTACGAGAACCCCACCGTCGCCATCGCGCGTGACTCGCGCAACAAGGGCGAGGAGTTTGTGAAGGCCGCGGCTGGCGTGCTTGCCGCCAACGGCGTGAAGTCGTTCGTCTACCCGCGCATCGAGCCGGTGCCGACGCTGTCCTTCGCTACTCGCGACCTCGAGTGCTCCGCGGGCATTTGCGTCACCGCCAGCCACAACCCGGCGCCCTATAACGGCTACAAGGTCTACGGCGAGGACGGTTGCCAGATCGCCAACGAGGCCGCTGACGAGATTCAGAACACCATCAACGAGACCGACATCTTCACCGGTGTGAAGCACATGGACTTCGACGAAGCCCTCGAGGCCGGCCTTGTGGAGTGGATTGACGACGCCGTGCTTGATCGCTTCATCGATGCGGTGGCCTCCCAGTCCATCGGCGCCAAGCCCAACCCCGACTTCTCGGTGGTCTACACCCCGCTCAATGGCACGGGCATCGAGTGCATGAGCAAGATTCTCGAGCGCGTGGGCATCACCAACGTCACTGTGGTTCCCGAGCAGGCCGAGCCCGACGGAAACTTCCCGACCTGCCCGTACCCCAACCCCGAGTTCCGTGAGGCGCTCGAGAAGGGCCTGGAGCTGTGCGACAAGGTCCACCCCGACCTCATGCTCGCCACCGACCCCGACGCCGACCGCATGGGCGTGGCCGTCCCGCACGACGGCGACTACAAGCTGCTCACCGGCAACGAGATGGGCATCCTGCTCGTCGACTGGCTTGCCCGCATGAAGGCCGAGGCCGGTGAGGACGCCAGCCGTAAGGTCGTCGTGACCACCATCGTCTCCACCGCCATGCCTGATGCCCTGGCCAAGCACTACGGCTTTGAGGTGCGCCGCGTGCTCACCGGCTTCAAGAACATCGGCGGCCAGATGGACCAGCTCGTCGAGGCCGGCGAGGGCGACCGCTTCCTCATGGGCTTCGAGGAGAGCTATGGCTACCTCGTGGGCTTGCACGCTCGCGACAAGGACGCCATCGTGGCCAGCATGCTCACCTGCGAGATGGCCGCTTGGTACGCCGAGCGCGGCATGGACCTCTACGAGGCCATGGAGGCGCTCTACGCCGAGTACGGCTACTATCTCAACGGTGTCGTGAACGTGAGCTTCCCGGGCGCTGCCGGCGCCGAGAAGATGGCCTCCATCATGAGCGGCCTTCGCGAGAACCCGCTCGCACAGATCGCTGGCCTTGCCGTGGAGGGCTTCGTCGATTACAAGGCCGACGTCGAGATGAGCGTCGCTGGCGGTGACGGCTCCTGCCCCAAGCAGCTGCTTCCCAAGAGCAACGTGCTCGAGTTCAAGCTGGGCGAGGGCGTGAAGGTCATCGTTCGCCCGAGCGGCACCGAGCCCAAGATCAAGGCCTACCTCTTCAGCAACGGCGCTACCCGCGAGGAGTCCCAGGCCCTCAACGATAAGCTTGCCGAGGCCGCCAAGAACGACCTGCTCGCGTAGGGGGGCTACTACGAGCTGCTCGAGTGGGGGAACTACGCTGCGGAAACGAACTGCCTGTGCGAAGGCATAGCTGACACGAAGGTACGGCCTGCGTGTAATGAGTGGCCGTCCCTCGAGGCGCAGCTGACATAGCGCCAGATTATGGGGTGGGATTGCGTGTGCGGTCCCACCCCTTTTTGCTGCGTACGGTGTTACCTGCGGGAAGGCGGACGAAAGCTATGTAAATGCGCTGATGACTAGCTGGTTGTCGCATGGAGATGCAAACACCTCAAACGTACAGAGG
>CAVHWW010000111.1:6245-10185 GCA_963639715.1 Acutalibacteraceae bacterium | reverse complement strand
CGGCGCCTACCTGGCCGTTACTCCATGGTCCTGATGGCGTGGTAGCCCTCGTGGATGGCGTCCATGATCTTGCGCGGGCGCTCGCAGTCGCCAATAACGGCCACGTCGTCAAAGTTGTCCAGCAGGAAGTCCTCGAGCTGGTTGGCGGCCTTGAAGCCAGCGGCGTTGACGACGGTGTCGCAGTCGAGAGTGACGGTCTGCCCGTCCTTCTCGAAGGTGACGGAGTCGGGCGCGATGTTGGTCACCTTGGCGTCGGCCTGAACCTTGACGCCGGCGGTCTTTACCATCTTGCGCAGGTGCTGGTCGTTGTTGAGGCAATCGGCGGCGGCAAGCAAGATGTCGGGCAGCATCTCGACGATGGTAACCTCGTCGGCCTTGGAGGCGATGTCTACCGCCGCCTCGGTGCCGGCAAGGCCGCCTCCGATGACGATGACCCTCTTGCCGACCTCGGCCTTGTGGGTGAGGTAGTCCACGACGCCGAGCGCGTTCTCGATGCCGGGGATGGGCGGCTTGGCAGGGGTGGAGCCAGCTGCAAGGACGACCCTGTCGTAGCTCTTGCCTGCAAGGTTCTCCTCGGTGGCGGAGTGGTTCAGCTTCACGTCGACGCCGAGCCTTGCGCACTCGCGCTCCATCGACTCGATGAGACGGACGATGTCGGCCTTGAAGTTGGGGCCACCGGCAGGCCACAGGGTGCCGCCGAGACGGTCGCTAGCCTCCCAAAGCTCGGCGTCAAAGCCGCGCATGCGAGCGGTGATGGCGGCCTGCATGCCGGCCGGGCCGCCGCCGATGACGAGGACGGAGCGCTTCGTACCGTCGGGCTTGGGCAGGGCGTAGGCCTTCTCGGCGTAGCACAGCGGGTTCACGGCGCAGTAGTAGTGCTTGCCCGAGAAACCGGAACGCAGGCACTCATTACAGCCGATGCAGGGGCGAATCTCGTCCTCGCGGGCTTCCTTGACCTTCTTGGGCCAGTAGGGGTCGGCGAGCATCTGGTGGCCGAGACCAACGTAGTCGAGGACGCCCTCTTCGACGGCGTAGCGGGCGTCCGCCGGGTCAATGAGCTTGCCGTCGCCCAGGACGGGGACGCTTACGACCTGCTTGACGGCCTTCTGGACGTCGAGCTTGTGCTTGGGCTTGGAGTAGACGGTCGTGATGGCCTGGAACCACTCCTCGTAGCAGCCCGTGTCGACGTGGAGGGCCGTGACGCCGGCAGCCTCGAACATCTTGGCAATCTCGAGGCCCTCGTCGAGCGTGCGGAAGCCCTCGACGCGCTGGTCGGGCGTGAACTTCACGATGAGCGGGAAGCCGGCGGGCGTGTTGTCCTGGATGGCCTTGACGCATTCGAGCGGGAAGCGCATGCGGTTCTCAAGCGAGCCGCCGTACTCGTCGGTGCGGTTGTTCCACTGCGTGGAGATGAACTGGTCGAGAAGGTATCCGCCGTAAGAGTGCAGCTCGATGGCGTCGGCGCCGGCGGCAACGGCCAGGCTTGCGGAGTAGCCGATGCGCTCGACGAGGTACTTGATATCCTCGACGGCAAAGGGCTTACAGATGAGATCGGGGAACCAGAAGGCACCCACCGATCCCGCGGAGTATGGCGGGGTGAAGGGGTCGGTGAATTGCTGGCGGCCGAGGCCGGGCGAGAGCTGGACGCAGACCTTGGCGCCATAGTGGTGGCAGCGGTCGATAAGCATGTTCAGGCGCTCCACGTGGTGGAAGTCCGACAGCTCGGTGCAGGGGCGCGGCTCAAACTTGCAGGAGACGACGTTGGCTCCGGTGATGATGAGGCCGGCGCCGCCCTTCGCGCGCTCCTCGAAGTAGTCGATGCCCTCGTTGCAGTAGGCGCCATCGGCCTCTCCGGTGGTTCCCATGGGCGACATGAAGATGCGGTTCTTCAACTTCATGGTGCCGATGGCGGTGCGATCAAACAAGTCACTCATTAGTGCTCCTCTCACTTCGTGACTTTCCCCAAAGCCCATGGTAGGCACCGTAGGCGGGGCGCAACGTAAGGTCTTCCGTAAGCGCGAGGATTGCTTCGGAGAGAGGGAGGAGCGGGACTGGTTTCATACGATATTTGATTTAGCGGACGGGCCTGTACGCGGTCTGAAATCTCGAGATTATGTAAGTTTGCGAGATAGGGGATAGAATCGGTGAGTATTTGAGGCGCGCCGACTTGTATGAGGCGCCGGCTGATGCGGAGAAGCATGAAGGACCTTATCGAGCAGTTTCTGAAGTTCGGCGTGGTGGGCACCATCGCCTTCCTCATCGACTACGGCGTGCTTATGCTGCTCAACCAGGGCTTTGGCATGGACGCGGCCGTCGCGGCCTTCATCTCCTACATCGTCTCGGTCATCTTCAACTACGTCGCGAGCATGCGCTACGTCTTTACGCGCCGCGACGACATCAGCCGCCGTCGCGAGTTCACGATCTTCGTGGTCCTGTCTCTCATCGGCCTCGTCATCAACGAGATCATCATGTACTTCGGCGTGAGGGCGCTGGGCAACTCTGCCCTCATGGTCACGGCCGTGAAGCTCGTCGCTACCGTCATCGTGATGGTGTGGAACTTCTTCTCGCGCAAGAAGTGGCTCGAGGGCGACGGCGAGGACGCGGAGTAGGGGCGTCTGCTGCCTGGCGTTTGGGCCGGCGTGCGTGGGGATGCCTGGATAGGCGCCCTGACCGAGGCCTGCGGTGTGGCGGGTTGCCATATAGATGCGTAAGGGGGCCCATCGGTTGTTGGGCCCTTTTTGTGTATTAGGCTGCCGTCGTAAGCACTTACGCCCAGGCCATAGCCATACGCTTTTGTAACAAGCTTCAGCAGCAAATACGTGCGCGCCGGACTGAGACTATAGATTCTCGCGCGCAGCCTGCGGTTATAGCCAAACGAAGGCCCGCTTTTGGCGGGCCCTCTGCGTATCGGGCTTGTCGCTCGGCCGGGCGCCGCCGCCGGGCGCGGCCTACTCCTGCTCGCCGTCCCAGGTGCGCTCGGAGATGATGTAGCGGGGGCGCCTCTTGGACTCGAGGTAGATCTTGCCGACGTACTCGCCGATGACGCCGAGCGACAGCATCTGCACGCCGCCCATGAAGCAGGTGACCGCCGTCATGGAGGCCCAGCCGGCCACGGCGCCGCCCGTCGCGTGGACCACGAGCGCCCAGACGATGCCCACCAGGCTCGCCAGCGCCACGGCCAGGCCCACCCAGGTGATGAGGCGTATGGGCTTCACCGACAGGCTCGTGATGCCGTTGATGGCCAGCGCCAGCATCTTGGAGAGCGGGTAGTGGCTCTGGCCGGCCATGCGCTCGTGGCGCTCGTAGTAGACGCTCGTGGACTTGAAGCCGACCATGGGCGCCATGCCGCGCAGGAACAGGTTGACCTCGCCGAACTGGGAGAGGGCGTCAAGCGCGCGGGCGCCCATGAGGCGGTAGTCGGCGTGGTTGTAGACGCACTCCACGCCCATGCGCTCGAGCAGGCGGTAGAAGCCCTGGGCGGTCGCGCGCTTGAAGGCGGTGTCGGTCTCGCGGCTGGAGCGAACGCCGTAGACGACGTCGCAGCCGTCGAGGTAGGCGTCGACCATGGCCTCCATGGCGGAGATGTCGTCCTGGCCGTCGCAGTCGACGGAGATGGCGGCGTCGCAGCGGCCGCGGACCTCCATGAGGCCGCCGAGAAGCGCGTTCTGGTGGCCGCGGTTGCGCGACAGCGAGCAGCCCTCGAAGACGGGGTCGGAGGCGGCTAGCTCTCGGATGAGCTCCCAGGTGCGGTCCTTGGAGCCGTCGTTGACGAAGACCACGCGGCTTGCCGGGTCGGCCTTGCCCTTGGCGACGAGGTCCTCGACCTCGGCCTTGAACAGCGGCGAGGTGACGGGCAGGACCTCCTCCTCGTTGTAGCAGGGGATGACGACGAACAGGACGGGCGGCTTGCGCATGGATGCTCCAGGGTCTAGGTGTTTGC
>CAVHWW010000111.1:0-5987 GCA_963639715.1 Acutalibacteraceae bacterium | reverse complement strand
CTACTTGTTCTCGATGCTGCCGATGTTCTTGAGCTCGATGGAGATAAGGCCGTTGTCGGTGGTGGAGAACTGGATGAACTCGGGGTCATCGCCGTACTCGGCGGGGAAGGAGACCTCGATGCCCGTGTCGGTGACGATGCGGTGGCAGCGCACGCGCTTCTGGGCCACGGCGCGGCGATCGACCGCGACGCGCTCGGGCAGGTGGCGCACGTCGGCGGCCGTCTCGAACGCGCGGCGCGCGGGCTCGGAGTCCTCAAAGACCTTCTCGGCCAGGCCGTCGCGCGAGAAGGAATCCTGCTCGTCGACCTGCTCGGCCACGTAGGCCTTGGCGCGCGAGAGGGCGAGCGCCGCGTTGGCGCCGTGCTCCTCGGCCACCTGCTCCACAATCTCGGTCACGCAGTCGATGGTCTCGCGGGCGCTGGCCTCGGAGGTGCACTGCAGCAGGCCCTCGGGAATGACCAGGATGTCCTGGCCGTCGATGGAGCGGGGCTTGTCCACGTAGCTGATCTCGAGGTCGCTTGCGCGCACGAGCGCCCAGCTCGCGAGCTTTTGGGTGGCGGCGGGCAGCACGCCGTAGCGGCGGGCGATGTCGCAGCTCACCATGGAACCGGCCTGGCTCACCTCGTGCACGAAGGCCTTCTTGCCCTCGAGCAGGTACATGCCCAGGTAGCGGTTGTCGTCGCCGTCCATGAAATCGACCATGAGCAGGTCGGTGCTCTTGGCGCCGTCGGCGCGCATGATCTGGGCGAACAGGAAGTTGGCCACCTCGGCGGTGAGGGGCACGAACTCGTCGGCGCCGTGGAGGTAGCGGCTCACCTTGGTTGCCAGGTCGTTGTCGGTGCCAAACTTGCCGTGGCGGCAGTCGGTGGAGCCGAGCGACTTCTTGCAGATGCTCTGGACGTAGGCCTTGACGGGCTTCTCTTCGAGGTCGAGTTCGGCCTTGGAGAGAACGCTCACGGCCGAGTCGAGGTCGAGCACGTGCAGGACGGCTTTGTTCAGGCGGACGATCATGGTGCCTCCGGTGGGTTGTGGCGCGCGGCGCCAGCTGCGTTTGGTCTTCGTTTGTTGCGGCGCGGCGCGCCTGTGGGGCGGGCTGGCCGGCAGGCGAGCGGCCAGGCCAAGACGCGAGGCCGCTTGCCCCTTCGTTTTGCGAGGACTAACTATAGCGGCCGATGCGGACATTATGGGTTGCGAAGATTGCGACCTCGGCATCAGGCTCGAGGGCTTTGGCCGCGCACGGCAGGCAGGTCGTCTGGGCGTCGTCGCCTCGCTCTCGCCCAACTCCACGCATGGCAGGCGGGTCGTTCGGACGTCGCCTCGCTCTCGCCCCAACTTCACGCACGGGTGCGAGGTGCGCTAGAGTAATTAATCCGCTATTCGCCGCGGCAGCTTACGTGCGGGGTCATTCGCATGCGGGGGCGCCTGCTCCCGGCCGTATCGCGGCGCACGAGCGTTTAGTCTTCGAGCCAAGGGAGCCCCATGTCGAGCGAGCAGATCAGCAGCCAAGAGGCGCAGGTCAACGACGACCCCATTTTCGCCGAGGAGCAGGCCCACCTCAGCGAGATATACGCCAAGCTCAGCGCCATGCGCGACGAGCTGGCCGACCAGCTCGAGAGCGGGCACGCCGGCGCGGCCGCCGACCTGCGGGCACTCTCCGACGAGATTCGCCCCGACGTTGCCGGCGAGGCCGACGAGGTCATGGAGACGCTCGCGGCCATCGAGACGCTCAACGCCGTCATCGACGCCTACAACCAGTACCACGACTTCAGCGTGGACAAGCTCCGCCGCCTGCTGCTGCTTCTGCGCCAGCCCTACTTCGCCAAGGTCCGCCTTAAGATGGCGCCCGACCGTCCGGCGCGCGACGTCTACATCGGTGCGGCCGGCATGACCGACGAGCGCAGCCGTCCGCTTATCGTGGACTGGCGAAACCCCGTGGCCGAGACCTACTACAACCAGGAGAACGGCCAGACCTCCTACACCGTGAACGGCCGCACGCGCACCGTTGAGCTGGAGCTTCGTCGCCAGTTCTCCATCACGCGCGACGTGCTCAACATGTACTTCGACACTACGGTGGCCATCGAGGACTCGCTGCTTCTGGGCGCGCTTCGCAGCCACCACTCCGAGAAGCTCAAGGACATCACGGCCACCATCCAGCGCGAGCAGAACGAGGTCGTGCGCCACGCCGACGTGCCGGCGCTGCTCGTGAACGGCATCGCGGGCTCGGGCAAGACCTCCGTGATGCTGCAGCGCATCGCGTTTTTGCTCTACCGCGAGCGCGAGACGCTCAGCCCCAGCCAGGTACACCTCTTTGGTCCCAACGCCGTCTTTGAGCACTACATAGACAACGTTCTGCCCTCCATGGGCGAGGCAAACCCGCAGGTCTACACCTGGAGGGACTTCTGCGAGAAGCTCGGCGCCGGTGGGCGAGATTTGGGCGAGGCCTCGGAGCCGGCTGCGCTCGAGGCGCTCGAGGCGGGCATGGACAGCCTTACGCTCAGCGTCTCTGACCTGCGCGAGATTCGCTGCGGCGAGACCGTGATGCTCAAGGCTAACCAGGTCGAGGGCGCGGTGGACAAGTTCGCCAAGTTCGGCGTGGGCCCGCGCTTCTGCGCCCTTGTCACCGACGACTTGCATGACCGTGTGAACCGTCGCATTGCGAGCATGGCCCGTGACGAGGAGATGCAGGAGGAGATGCTTGCTCTGGACGTGGACGAGCAGGTGCGCTTCTTCGGCGAGACCGTGAGCCCCGAGACCGAGGAGGAGACCTTCGCCCTCACACGCCAGTGGCTCGAGCAGCGCTTTGCCGCCGCGCATGACGAGGTGGACAAGCTCAGCTGGCTTAAGCTCGACCGCATTGCCATGCGCATGCTCGGCACCCAGAGCGTGAGCTCGAGCGAGTGGCTTTACCTGCGCCTTCTTGTGACCGGCCGCGGCGACACCGACGCGCGCTTCGTGATGATCGACGAGGTGCAGGACTACACGCTCACCCAGCTCATGGTGCTTGCGCGCCACTTCAGCCGCGCGCACTTCCTCATGCTCGGCGACGAGCACCAGGCTATCCGCGAGGGTACGGCGAGCTTTGCCCAGATTCGCGAGCTGTTCGGTCGCACACATGGTGGCGTGGACGAGTGCCGCCTGCTCACGAGCTACCGCTCCAGCCCCGAGATCACGGCGCTGTTCAGCGGCCTTGTGGAGCACGACGCGCCCGTGAAGCTTGCGAGCGTGCAGCGCGCCGGTGTGGCTCCGGTGATGGAGGCTCTTGGTAGCAAGGACGAGTTCTTGGCTCGCCTGCGCGAAGAGGTCGCGACGGCCCACGAGGCGGAAGGCCTCACGGCCGTGGTGGCGGCCGACGACCGCGCGGTGAGCTGGCTTGCCAAGCAGCTGGGCGACTCCGTTGAGGTTGTGGGCAAGGACCGCGAGCTGCCGGCGACGGGCGTGGTGCTCATGAGCCTGAGGCTTGCCAAGGGCCTCGAGTTTGACCAGGTCATCATCCCCGACGCGAGCGCCGAGACCTACCCGGACACCCCGCTTGCGCGTCGCCGCCTCTACACGGCCGTCTCGCGTGCCATGCACCGCGTGACCCTGCTCGCCCAAGGCGAGCTCACCCCGCTGGTGGGGTAGGGGCCGCTCGTTCCTGACGTTTTTAGCGCCGCGCCTCGGCGAAGCGGGCCTGCCTAAAGCTGGCTTGCTTTGCCTGGGGCGCGGCGTTTTTGTTTGGCGGCTTTATCGCTGTGCCTGAAGCCGTGGCGGAAGCGATAGCTCTAGCCTATCGGCCGGGGCGGGCTACTCTCCCTTGGCGGCTGCGACTGCGACGGCGCCTACGGCAGCCGCGGTGACGGCGGCCATGGTTAGTGAGCCGCCTGCCCCCGTGCCCGCGCTTGTGGCGTCGCCCGCGGCGGAACCCTCGCCATCCATGTGATCGAGCACGGTAATGCGCCCGGTGCCGGCGGGGTCGCCATATTCGGAGCCGATGGTGCCGCCAAGCTCGTCTGTTATGTAGCTGATCACGATGTCGTTGAGCATGCCAACTTGCACGGCCCCGTCGAGGCTGTCGGGCTTGGGCATGCCGAACGATCCGGCCAGTATGCCAGCCGGCGCAACGACGGCATAGCGCTTGTCCGCCTCAATCTGCCGCCCGTTGAGCTCGGCGCTCGTGACGCGGCGCTCGCCTTCTATGCCGGCGAGTGAATAGTTGGTTGGGCTGAAGCTCACGGGAGTCTCGATATCGGTGCGGACCGTATAGCTAAAGCCGTCCGAGGGCTGCAATAGGCAACATGCGGGTATGGGCAGTACGGCACAGCCGCATTCGAGCATGTCGAGTAGGTGCTGGCCGCTTACCTCGAGCTCGTAGACCGGCCTGGCGAGAGGGAAGGCCTCCATCACGCTGCCGCGCGTAACCTCTCCGGCGGCGATGTCCCCGCAGATGGCGAAGGGGTCGAGAAAGGCGACGTCGCACGGGACACCTGCGGCTTTGGCGGCGTTGAGCATGGCGTCGGCCGCGAAGTCTCCGAGGTTCGTCTCTCCCAGCCAAGTCGCCTGCGTGCCGTCGTCGGCGAGCCCGATGAGGTTGACCTCGCTGGTGCCAACGTGCTCGCTCGTCATCTGGGCGATTTTCTCGTCAATCTCTTCCACAAGTGCCGCGACCTCGTCATCGGTGCCGTCCCACTTCGTTACGAGCTCGCCCGTGACGCCGGTGGCCACGGCGCTGGCCGTGGCGGTGCGAGCGTTAAGGTCAATCTCAAGGCGCGAGAAGCTCGTGAACTTGTAGCCGGTCTGGACGACGGGCACCTCCTGGCCATCCTTGTTCGCGAGGGCCTGCACGTAGAGCTGGTGGGTGTGAGCGTCAAGCACGGCGTCAATGCCGTTGGTCTTGGAGACGAGGGTATCGCTTCTCCAGATGGCGGGGGTCCAGCTCTGGCCGAGGTGGGCGAGGAGAATGACGTAGTCTGCCGCGGCGTTGGCGCGCGCGTCGTCCACGGCGGCCTGCACCGCGCTGACCAGGGCGTCTCCGGTCTCGTCGATGGCGAAGTCGTAGATGAAGTTGCCGTCCGCGTCCTTGAAGTTGTCCGAGGTACCGCGCGTGCTGGGTATCGTGACGCCCACGTAGGCCACGCGGACGGTGTCGGAGCCGGCGGGGTACTCGATGACGTGGTAGGGCTCAAAGACGCAGGCGCCGGTGGCATCGGTGAAGTTGCAGCAGGTGAGGGGGAGGTTTCTGGCCTGGGCGCTCTCGATAAGGGCGTCGACGCCGTAATCGAAGTCGTGGTTGCCGGGAGCGGCGACATCGTAGCCGCAGGCCGCCATGGCCTGGACGGGGAATTTGCCGTCGCTGAGGGTCGAGGTGGGGTTGCCCTGAGCGAAGTCGCCGCTGTCTGCGAGCGTGACGTTGTCGGTGCCGTAGACCTCGCGCTGGGCGGCTACGTAGTCCTTGAGGGCGGCGTAGCCGAGCTTGGTGCGTGGGTTTTCGAGCGTGCCGTGCAGGTCGTTGGTGCCGAGGACGATGATCTTGTTGGGAGCAGTCGTCGTGGCCGCGTCGAGCGAGGCGTTGGCGGCAAAGGCCGGGGTGGAGGCGAGCGGAACGGTGACGCTTGCAAGCACGGTGCCCGCGCCTGCGAGAAAAGCCCTGCGTGAGAGGTTGGCCGTTTGCATCTGCGCTCCTTCGCCCGTGTTTGTCCGTAGATAATTGTAGGGAGCCACCGCGTGCCTGTCTGCGTGAGAGCTGCCACATGCCTCTCAGCGAAATGGGGCGCGGGTGAGGGTGAGAAGGCACGTGGCTGACGACGATGAAGGACGTGGCTGACGGCGAGACGGTGGCGATCGGCCGATGGCGAGATGGGTGCGGGTGGGGACGAGAGGGAACGCGACTGACGGCGAGGGATGGTCTACGGCGGGGAGGATCACAGCTGGCGGCGAGGCGGCTAGGAGGCGGCGACCGGCCGATGGCGAGACGGAGCGCAGCTGGCAACGACCGGCCCGATGACGAGACG
>CAVHWW010000110.1:0-18015 GCA_963639715.1 Acutalibacteraceae bacterium | reverse complement strand
AGCTGCGCGAGCACACCGAGGCCCTCGTCGCCGAGGGTGGCGTCCCGAGCAAGTTTTAGCCGACGGCGGCTATCGCGCATAACGGTGCTTATGAAACGGGCGGCCCAGCTGGGTCGCCCGTTTTCGTTTGATATCTGCTTTCTGAAGCCTTTGCCCGATCGCGGGCCGCCTTCGCAGCATGCCCGCACGCAAACGTCCTTGCTCAACTGCACTAGAGGGTTTCGTTCCATAGGCGGCTGCGGAATGTTTGCTTAGCGGGCGCGCCCCTCGGGCGGCTAACGAAGTAGATTTCTCTTGGCTTCGCAGCATGCCCGCACGCAAACGTCCTCGCTTGCCTGCGTTATTCCCCGAGAATGACGTGGCTGACGGCGCCGTTGTCGTAGAGGCCGTAGCTGTGGGTTCCGTCCTTGGGGATGGAGACGCTGCCGGGGTTGAAGGCCCAGACGCCTTCGTGGCCGGGGGCGGGTTCGCTTACCTTCTTGTGCGTGTGGCCGTAGAGCAGAAGCGAGCCTGCCGGGAGCTGCGGCAGCTCGTCGACGCTGTTGTGGAAGCCCGCGCCAAAGACGTGGCCGTGCGTGAGGAAGAGCTCGCAACCCGGCTGCTCGCGCTCGCTGCCGTCTGGCATGAGGCTGGCGGACGGGTCGAGGATGGTCGTGTAGCTGGCCATGCAGGGGAAGTCGAGGACCATCTGGTCGACCTCGGCCTCGCAGTTGCCGCGCACACAGATGATTTGCTCGGCAAGGGGGTTCAGCATGGCGATGACCTCCTTGGGCGCGTAGCCCTCGGGCAGGTCGTTCCTGGGCCCGTGGTAGAGGACGTCGCCAAGCAAAAGCAGGCGGTCGGGCTGCACGGTGCCCAAGGCGTCCATGAGGCGGCGGCACCAGGTGGCGGAGCCGTGAATGTCGCTTGCGATGAGGAACTTCATAGGTCTCCTGTCGTAAAGGCCGCGACTACGCGCGAGGCCGAAGCGCTTGGGTGTCCTCTGCAATTATGGGCGCATTTGGGCCTCAGCGTCGTGGCGAGAGGCTTTGGTTCACCTGCTTGGCTGACGGCGCGTGGCGACGGTACCTGCCGCGCCCACCATTACTCGGCTTGCAGCAGCTTGCGGTAGGTCTCGAGGCCCTGCACGAGGACCTTCTCGTCCATGACGAACTCGTCGGAGTGCAGCGCGATGCCGGTGCCGGTACCCAAAAGCATGAACAGGCCCGGCAGGTGGCGCTGGTAGAAGGCAAAGTCCTCGGCAATGAGCAGGGGTTCCTCAATAAATCCGAGCTCATCGCCCAAAACGTCCCCCGTGAACTCGTAGAGACCTTCGTTGTTCACCACGGGCGGGTAGCCCCTGACGAGGTCCAGGTCGTAGGTGCAGCCGTAGGCCGCGCAGGTGCGGTCGGCAATCTCGATCACGCCGGCCTTGGCGCGGTCGAACATCTCGTCGGAGTAGAGGCGCAGGCTTCCCTCGATAACGCTGAGCGGGCTGATGGCGTTGCGGACGGTTCCGCTCGTCATGTGGCCAAACTTGAGCAGGCAGGGCTCGCCGGCCGAAAGCTCGGCCATGAGGCTCTCGACCTGTGTGAGGAAGTGGGCGCCCGCCATCAGGGCGTCGTTGCCCTGGGAGGCCTTGGCGATGTGGCTCGAGGTGCCGTGGATGGTGAGCGTGAGCTGGTTTGACGAGGCGAGCAAGGGGCCGGGACGGGTCGCGACGGTGCCGGCCGGCAGGTCGGGCCAAACATGGAAGCCGAAGATGCGGTCTGCGTGGTAGCGCTCGAACACGCCGCTCTCGCAAACGGATTTGGCGCCGCCGGTGGTCTCCTCGGCCGGCTGGAACACAAAGAGCACGTTGTGGGGCAAGGGGCAGGGCTGGCCCGCGCGCACGCCCTCGAGCACGTCGTTCACCCAGCAGGCGGCCGCCAGGGCCATGGCCATGTGGCCGTCGTGGCCGCAGGCGTGCATCTGGCCGGGCTTGGTCGAGCTGAACTCAACGCCGCTGTGCTCCTCGATGGGCAGGGCGTCCATGTCGGCGCGGACGGCCACCGTGGTGCCACCCGGCTCGCGCCCGGCCGCGGCGTCGACGTCGAAGTAGGCAACGACGCAGCTGCGGCACGGCTCGCTGACCTCGCAGGAAAGGCCGCTGAGCACCTGGTGTACGTAGGCGATGGTCTCGGGCAGGTCGAAGTCGACCTCGGGAATGCGGTGTAGGTCGCGCCTGAAGGTGGTGACCATCTCTAGGTCTGTCATGTGGCTCCCATCTGGGGTTTTGCGGTGCCGTCGCAGACATGGCCTGCGGCCGCGTTTGCCGCCTCGGCCAGCCTGTTCGGCTCTCCGTCTGTTTTGCTGCCACGACTATACGCCGCGCCGGCGGAAGGGGCGCGGCGTTGGCGCGCGGTATACGTATTGGAAACAGCGCCGGCCGGGCTTCCGGTGTCGCAATGTTCTTCTCGACCTGTAGGCCCGCTATGCACGGTTGCCCTGGGGCAAATGTGTTAGGGTAGCTCCACTGATAGAGGTGCGGACGAGAGGAAGCGTGGGCGAGCCGGCAGGCGAAGACCCCCGCGGATGGCGAGTCTGCCGAACTCGGGCGCCGGGCGCGGCGTTGCCGGGTGGGCCTGCGGGGGATACCCGTTGGACTGTCTGCAGTGGCCGCCCGCGCGGCCCTACATCCCTGCAGGAGCGCTATCGATTGGAGCCGCATGAGCGCGCCGAACGATTCTACCCAGCCGGATTTTCCGGCAACGCAGGCGAGCGTGACCTCGCCCGAAGACCTCGCAAGCCTTCCCAACTATGGCTATGACCTCAAGGTTCCCTTCGCAAGCAAGGAGACCCTCGAGCGCCTGTCCGAGCAGTTCCCCACGCCCTTCCATCTCTATGACGAGGCCGGCATCCGCAAGAACATGGAGGCCGTGCGCGAGGCGTTCTCCTGGAACCCGGGCTTTCGCGAGTACTTCGCGGTGAAGGCCAACCCCAACCCCGCGCTTATCAAGATCCTCTCCGAGTACGGCTGCGGCTGCGACTGCTCCAGCTACACCGAGCTCATGATCGCCGAGGCCCTGGGCATCACGGGGGAGGGCATCATGTTCTCCTCCAACGACACGCCCGCTCCCGACTTCGCCAAGGCCTGCGAGCTGGGCGCCATCGTCAACTTTGACGACATCAGCCACATCGAGTTCTTCGAGAAGGTCGCCGGCCCCATTCCCAAGACCGTGAGCTGCCGCTTTAACCCCGGCGGGTTCTTCCAGCTGGCCAACGGCATCATGGACAACCCCGGCGACTCCAAGTACGGCATGACCACCGAGCAGCTCTTTGAGGCGTTCTCCCTGCTCAAGGCCAAGGGTGCCGAGGAGTTTGGCATCCACGCGTTCCTTGCGAGCAACACCGTCACCAACGACTACTACCCCGAGCTTGCGCGCATCCTGTTCAAGCTTGCGGCCGATTTGCAGGAGAAGACAGGCGCCCACGTGGCGTTCATCAACCTGTCCGGCGGCGTGGGCGTGCCCTACCTGCCGGGCCAGACGGCCAACGACATCCGCGCGATCGGCGCGGGCGTGCACGCTGCCTACGATGAGATTCTCGTCCCCGCGGGCATGGGCGACGTGGCCATTTACACCGAGATGGGCCGCTTCATGCTGGCTCCCTACGGCTGCGTGGTGACGCGCGCCATCCACGAGAAGCGCATCTACAAGGACTACGTCGGCGTCGACGCAAGCGCCGTGGACCTCATTCGCCCGGCGATGTACGGCGCCTACCACCACGTGAGCGTTGTGGGCCAGCCCGCCGGTCCCGACAAGACGCGCGCCGAGGCGAGCCGCGTCTATGACGTTACGGGCAACCTGTGCGAGAACAGCGACAAGTTCGCGCGCGACCGGCACTTGCCGCCGGTCGAGAAGGGCGACCTTCTCGTCATCCACGACTCGGGCGCCCACGGCTTTTCGATGGGCTACAACTACAACGGGCGCCTGCGTGCGGCCGAGGTGCTGCTGCACGAGGACGGTTCGGCCGAGCTGATCCGCCGTGCTGAGACGCCGGCCGACTACTTCGCCACGTTCAGCGCGCTGCCGGAGGTCTTCGAGAAACTAAGTGCCGCGGCTGAGGGGCTAGACGGCATCAAATAGCATGGGCTCCCGGCGCGTGTCCGCATGACTGTGCCGGTGATGCCCCAACCTGCGGTTTATTCGCGCGGGTCCCAACAAAAAGCAGCTAGCGAGGCCGCGCCTGCGGCAAGACAAGGAGAGTGAAATGGACGTCCGCAACCTCGAGGGTTCGATCGTCGCCCTCGTGACCCCGTTCAACGAGGACGGTTCGGTCAACTTCGAGCAGCTCGAGCGCCTGCTCGAGTTCCACGTGGAGAACGGCACCGATGCCATCCTGGTGCTGGGCACCACCGGTGAGTCGGCCACGATGACCGACGAGGAAGACGCCTCGGTTGTGAAGTTTGCCGTGGAGCACGTGGCCGGGCGCGTGCCGGTCATTGCTGGCTCCGGCTCCAACTGCACTGCCGTGCAGACGCGCAAGAGCCTTGAGTACCAGCAGCTCGGCGCCGATGCCGTGCTCATCATCTCGCCCTACTACAACAAGTCCAACGAAGAGGGCATCTACCAGCACCTCAAGCACACGGCCGATGCGGTGGACATCCCCTGCATCCTCTATAACATCCCCGGCCGCACGGGCTGCTCCATCTCGGTGAACAACGTCGAGCGCCTGGCTGCGCACCCCAACGTGATGGGCATCAAGGAGGCCAGCGGCAACATGGCCTACGCCGCCGCCATCTCCCACTGTCTCTCGAGCGATTTCCGCCTGTACTCGGGCGAGGACGCCCTCACCATCCCGATGATGGCGCTGGGCGGCTCGGGCACCGTAAGCGTGTGGGCCGACATCCAGCCGGCTCTCGTGCACGAGATGTGCCGCGCCTACCTCGACGGCGACGTTGAGCGTGCCACCAAGATCCAGGTCGAGGCCCAGCCGCTTATCTCGGCTCTCTTTGGCGAGGTCAACCCCATTCCGGTGAAGGAGGCGCTGGCGCAGATGGGCCTCATCGACGCCAACTACCGCCTGCCGCTCTATCCCATGAGCGAGGGCCCCAAGGCCACGCTCGTCGAGGCCATGAAGGGAGCTGGCATCCTTGGCTAACGAGAACTGCTGCTGCGCCGACGGCGCCTGCAACTGCGAGGCGGCCTCGCCCGTCCGCATTGCCATCATGGGCGAGGGCCGCATGGGCTCGCTCATCCGCTCCACGGCCGAGGCCGCGCGCGACGAGGCCGGAGAGGCCGCCTTTGAGGTCGTGGCCCAGATCGGCTTTGACCTCACGGCTGCCGAGACGGCGCCTGCCGCCGACGTGCTTATCGACTTCTCCAACGTCGCGACGCTGCCCGCCGTGGCGAGCTATGTGCGCCGTACTGGCGCCGCGCTCGTGAGCGGCACCACCGGCTACAGCGATGAGCAGATGGCCGAGCTGGCCGCGCTCGCCCAGGACGCTGCCGTGCTGCACTCGGGCAACTACTCGCTGGGTATCGCCGCGCTCCGCCATGCGTCGGCCCTGGCCGCCCGCGAGCTCGCCGGCTTTGACGTCGAGATTGTCGAGACGCACCACAACCAGAAGGTCGACGCCCCGAGTGGCACGGCCAAGCTGCTGCTTGATGCCGTGGTTGCCACCGAGGCCGAGGAGGGTCGCGGCGAGTATAAGCCTGTTTACGGCCGCGAGGGCATGACGGGCGTGCGTGATCCGCGCGAGGTCGGCGTCCACGCGCTGCGCGGCGGCACCGTCGCGGGCGTCCACACGGTGAGCTTCTTTGGCCCCGACGAGGAAGTGAGCCTGACGCACCGCGCCACGAGCCGCCGGATCTTCGTGAACGGCGCCTTGGCCGCCGCCCGCAAGATGGCCGGCCGCGAGCCCGGCCTCTATGAGTTCGACCAGGTGATGTTTGGCTAGCCCGCGCAGGCCGCCGCTCTTTTCATATGCGTGACAAGGCGGCGGGCGCAGGTGCCTGCCGCCGTCTGTTTTCTTACAATGCGGGCCGTGAGGTTCGAGACAAAAGAGAGGAAGCGCCGAATGGACGCTCAGGAAATCATCAACTACATCGCCACGGCCCCCAAGAAGACGCCGGTGAAGGTCTACGTTCGCGAGGCCGAGGGCGCGCAGGTCAACTACGGCGAGGCCAAGGTCTTCGGCACGCCCGAGGGCCGCGTGGTCTTTGGCGACTGGTCCGCGCTCGAGGCTGTTTTGACCGAGGCTGCCGAGGCCGGCTCCATCCTCGACTACGTGGTGGAGAACGATGGTCGCAACACTGGCGTGCCGCTGCTCGACAAGAAGGGTATTCATGCCCGCATCGAGCCTGGCGCCATCATTCGCGACAAGGTTGAGATTGGCGACAACGCGGTCATCATGATGGGCGCCGTCATCAACATTGGCTCGGTCATTGGCGAGGGCACCATGATCGACATGGGCGCCATCCTGGGCGGTCGCGCCACGGTGGGCAAGAACTGCCACATCGGCGCTGGTACCGTGCTTGCCGGCGTGGTTGAGCCCGCGAGCGCCACGCCCGTCATCATCGAGGACGACGTCCTCATCGGCGCCAACGCCGTCGTGCTCGAGGGCGTGCGCGTGGGCAAGGGCGCCGTGGTGGCCGCCGGCGCCGTCTGTGTGCAGGACGTGCCGGCTGGTGCCGTGGTTGCTGGCGTTCCGGCTAAGGTCATCAAGCAGGCGAGCGAGGTTGCCGAGGGCAAGGTTTCCCTCGTGGACGCGCTTCGCACGCTGTAGGGGCATCGCGCCTGGGCGCGGGCCTCTTGTCTCCTGCGTCCGCTACGGGCTGCGACTGGGCTTGTGGGCGGGCGCTTCCGGCTCCGCAGTCGCTGCGAGCTGTGCGCTAGGTTGGCGCTATCGACCTTGCCACCACGGGGGAGAGGGCGCTTCTGCGCCCAAACTGACATAGGTACAAAAAAGGAGGACGGGCCGCGTGGCTCGTCCTCCTCGTTTATGCGCCTAAGTCTTTCGACTCCCCGTGGCGCGGGCTTTTTGCCCAAGGTCGCAAAGCCTCTCCGCAATGCGACCGCTCATCCGGGCGAACCCGGATGGTCCCCAGCTAAAAGCTAGTCCTCGACGATCTCGGTGATCGCGCCGGCCGGGCAGGCCTCCTGGCAGGAGCCGCAGGCAACGCAGGAATCCTCGTCCTTGACGACGGCGACATCGCCGATCTCGAGGACATCACACGGGCAGGTGTCGGCGCAGACGCCGCAGGCGACGCACTCGTCGGCGTCGATAACAGGATGGGCCATGATAGTTCCCTTCTTCGTATGCGTAAAAGCTGTTCGAAAAGTTAGCCTTAGTTACCAAAAAGTAAGCCCCGGTAACCTTTCTAGCAGCTCCTTTATGGTGAGAATACCAATCGGTGAGGGGATTGCAAGTGGCTATTGAAAATTGTTCATTCAGTCCAAAATGCCGCCGCGCCCAGGACAAAATACCCGTGTAGTTAAGGTATTTTGTCCGGAATGCTTTAGCGCCGCGTTTCGTTTTTCGGGGACGTGCCGAGGGGCCTCTGCTCCCGTTGCGGCCTCTTGGGAGATGGTTGGCTGGCTAACGTCTTCGTCCATCTTTTGGCCCTCTGGGATATGAGCTTGGCGCCCATCGCTTTCGGCGCCATGCCGACATCTTGCCGCACGGCTCGTGGTGGCCATAGGCATTGCGCGTTGCTGCCCACTCGCGCGCGGCTGATTGTCCCGTTGTGCGGTCTTTGAGCCCCTTATGGAGACCCTAAAGTGGAGCAAACAAGAAATCTATCGTCAATTGACTTAGATTTTGTATAAGAACGTCACGCAAAGGATATATAGTTACCGATAACAAACGCGCCCGCATGTGCGGGCAGGCTGGCTGGCGTGTGCCTGCCGGCCGGCCAAGCGAGCGTGGGCCCAAGGTGGCTCGCGCGCAACAAAGAAAGGAACGTGCCAACAATGAGCAAGATTCTCGGCATCGACCTCGGCACCACCAACTCCGCCATGGCAGTCCTGGAGGGCGGCCAGCCCACCATCATCGTGAACGCAGAGGGCGACCGCACCACGCCGTCCGTCGTGGGCTTCCGCGCCGAGGGCGATCGTATCGTCGGTAAGTCGGCCAAGAACCAGGCCGTCACCAACCCGCAGAACACCGTCTTCTCCATCAAGCGCTTCATGGGCCGCAAGTACTCTGAGGTTGCCTCTGAGCTCAAGACGGTCCCCTACAAGGTCAAGGAGGGCCAGGGCGGCCGTGCCGTCGTCGAGATTGACGGCGAGGACTTCACGCCTGAGCAGGTCAGTGCCATGACCCTCGCCAAGATGAAGGCCGACGCCGAGAAGTACCTCGGCGAGACCGTCACCGACGCCGTCATCACCGTCCCGGCCTACTTCAACGACGCCCAGCGTCAGGCCACCAAGGACGCCGGCAAGATCGCTGGCCTCAACGTCAAGCGCATCGTCAACGAGCCCACGGCCGCCGCTCTCGCCTACGGCCTGGACAAGAAGGGCACCGAGCAGAAGGTCCTCGTCTTCGACCTCGGCGGCGGCACCTTCGACGTCTCCATCCTCGACCTCGCCGACGGCGTCTTCGAGGTTCTCGCCACCAACGGCGACAACCACCTCGGCGGCGACGACTGGGATCAGCGCGTCATCGACTGGATCGCTGACAAGTTCCAGCAGGAGAACAGCATCGACCTGCGCAAGGACCCGATGGCCCTCCAGCGCCTCAAGGAGGCCGCCGAGAACGCCAAGAAGGAGCTCTCCAGCGCCCAGCAGGCCCAGATCAACCTCCCATTCATCACGGCCGACGCCTCTGGCCCCAAGCACCTCGACTACACGCTGACCCGCGCCGAGTTCGAGAAGATCACCCGCGACCTGCTCGACCGCTGCAAGGCTCCTGTTACCAAGGCCCTGCACGACGCCAAGATGCAGATCTCTGACGTCTCCGAGGTCATCCTCGTCGGCGGCTCCACTCGTATGCCCGCCGTGCAGGACCTCGTGAAGCAGATCACCGGCAAGCAGCCGAACATGTCCGTGAACCCCGACGAGGTCGTGGCCGACGGTGCTGCCGTCCAGGGCGGCGTGCTCACCGGCGACGTTGAGGGCATCCTGCTGCTCGACGTGACCCCGCTTTCCCTCGGTGTCGAGACCATGGGCGGCGTCATGACCAAGATGATCGACCGCAACACCACCATCCCGACCTCCAAGACCGAGGTCTACTCCACCGCCGCGGACAACCAGACCTCCGTCGAGATCAACGTCCTGCAGGGCGAGCGCGAGATGGCCGCTGACAACAAGAGCCTCGGCCGCTTCCAGCTCACCGGCATCCCGGCCGCCCGTCGTGGCGTCCCGCAGATCGAGGTCACCTTCGACATCGACGCCAACGGCATCGTGAAGGTCACCGCCAAGGACAAGGGCACCGGCAAGGAGCAGCAGATCACCATCTCCGGCTCCACCGCCCTGTCCGACGACGAAGTCGATCGCATGGTCAAGGACGCCGAGGCCCACGCCGAGGAGGACAAGAAGCAGAAGGACGAGATTGAGGTCCGCAACCAGACCGACTCCCTCGCTTACTCCACCGAGCAGACCGTGAAGGAGCTCGGCGACAAGGTCCCGGCCGACATGAAGCAGCAGGCTGACGACGCCGTGGCCGAGGCCAAGAAGGCCCTCGAGGGCACCGACATCGAGGCCATCAAGGCCGCCGGCGAGAAGCTCCAGGAGGTCGGCCACAAGCTTGCCGAGGTCGTCTACTCCAGCGCTCAGGCCGACGCCGGCGCCGGTCAGGCCGGCGCCCAGGGTGGCTCCGATGATGTGGTCGACGCCGACTACGAGGTCGTCGACGACGAGGACAACCAGTAGGCAGGGGTGAGTCAAAGTGGCTCGCACCAACAACGATAAGCAGGCGGAGGCCAAGCCGGCCTCCGCGCCGAGCCCCGAGGGGGACGACGTGAAGGTCGACATCGAGGTCGAGGACGAGGCCAAGCCCGAGCAGTCCGCAGACGAGCAGCCCGAGGCCGTTGAGGCCGAGGTCATCGAGCCCGACGAGGTCAGCGATGATGCCGAGGAGCTTGACGAGGAGGCTGCCGAGAAGGCGCGCGTAGAGGCCGCCATCAAGGCCGGCGAGGCCGCTGCCGAGCAGGACTTCAAGTCCGAGGCCAGCGACCTGCGCGCTGAGCGCGACGAGCTCGCCAAGCAGCTCGCCAACGTCTCCGGGGACATCGAGGCCGCCAAGGCCGAGGCCGCCGCTGCTACCGAGCGCCTCTCGCGTCTCCAGGCCGACTGGGAGAACTACCGTCGACGCACCGACCGCGAGCGTGTTGCCGAGCGTGAGCGCGCTTGCGAGGGCCTCGTGAAGGACCTGCTGCCCGCCATCGACGACCTCGAGCGTGCCGTCGAGCACGCGGCCGCGAACGCCGAGGGCAACGAGGTCGCCCAGCAGCTGGTCGACGGCGTCTCCGCCGTCCACGCCAAGGTCGTCTCGGTTCTCGAGAAGCAGGGCATTGAGGTCATCGACCCGGCGGGCGAGGCCTTCGACCCGCAAGACCACCAGGCCGTTGGCCGCGTGGAAGACGCCGAGGCCTTCGACGAGACGGTTCGTGACGTCTACCAGAAGGGCTACCGAATGGGCGGCAAGGTGGTGAGGCCCGCCATGGTTACCGTGACCTACGGCGGCCAGAAGCGACCTGCCGAGCCCGAGGGCGAAGCCGCCGAGGAAAAGGCGGCCGAGTAAAACCAACCGCAACGCGCCCGGGCCAAAAGCTCGGGCGCGCGCATCTGAAGACAAGGCGTCCAGCGCATGAGCCGGGCGCAAGTAAAACAAGAGAGGGGGTGCCTTTGCCATGGCACAAAAGACGTTCTACGACGTGCTGGGCGTTAAGAAGGACGCTTCGGCAGACGAAATAAAGAAGGCGTTTCGCAAGCTCGCGGTGAAGTACCACCCCGACGCCGGTGGCGACGAGCAGAAGTTCAAGGAAATCAGCGAGGCCTACGAGACCCTCTCCGACGAGACCAAGCGCAAGCAGTACGACCAGATGCTCATGTTCGGCGGCATGCCGGGCTCGGGCTATGGTTCGGGCGGCTATTCCTACACCACCAACGTGGGTGGCAACTGGGCCGACATGTTCAACAACATGCGCAACGGCGACGGCGCCTTTGGCGGCTTTGACTTCTCCACCATCTTTGGCGGGGCAGCCGGCGCCCAGGCCCGTAGGCCCATGCGCGGCGGTGACCTCACGCTGGCCATCAGCCTTACGGCCGAAGAGGCGCTCAAGGGCGTGAGCCGCGAGGTCTCCTACATGGTTCCTTCCTCTGGTGAGCGCGCGAAGCTCACCGTGAGCGTGCCTGCCGGAGCCTACGATGGCATGAAGCTGCGCTATCACGACCGTGGCGAGTACGGCAACAACGGCGGCGCCCGCGGTGACCTGGTTATCACCACCAACGTCGCGGAGCACCCGCTGTTCAAGCGCGACGGGGCCGACGTGAAGATGGAGCTTCCCATGAGCATGTGGGAGCTTGCCCTGGGCGCTACGGTCGACGTCCCCACGCCGGGCGGCGCCACGGTGCGCCTTCGCGTCCCGGCCGGCACGCAGGACGGTAAGACCTTCCGCTTCCGTGACCTCGGTGCCGCGAACGTGAAGCGCAGGGGCTCGTTCGGCGCGCTGCTCGTGACCGTGCGTGCGCAGATTCCCACGCGCCTGTCCGCCAAGGAGCGCGAGGCCCTCGAGGCCCTGAGCCAGGCAGACGAGCGCAACTACCGTGCCGACGTCGAGAAGTACATCAAGAGCAAGTCCGAGGCGAAGGCCTAGCAAACGCCACGTCCGTCCCGTTTGGACGGGCATGAGGGGAGTGCCAGATGGCGCACAAAAACGAAGAGGGCCGCAACAAGCCGCTCTACATGATCAGCGTCGCTGCTGAGCTCACGGGCATGCACCCGCAGACGCTGCGCGTCTACGAGCAGAAGGGCCTCGTGAACCCCGGTCGCTCCCGTGGCAACACGCGTCTCTACTCCCAGGCCGACATCGAGCGCCTTGAGCTCATTGGTCGCCTCACCGACGAAGGCATCAACCTCGCCGGCGTGGTGCGCATCCTCGACATGCGCGAGCACGAGCAGGAGATGGAGAGCGAGATTGACGAGCTACGCAGCCGCGTTCGTGAGCTCGAGGACCAGGTCCGCGAGTTCAAGACGCGCGAGCGCATCACGGCGCTTGCTCCCTACGAGGGCATGACTCCCGAGAAGGTCATGCGCGGCCTGCTCAGCGGCAACGTCGAGGAGCCGAAGGACGAGTAGGGCGGCAGGTTCGTTGCCTTTGGGCGAAGGCTTGCGAGCGGCTGTTGGCCGCGGCGAGGCTAGCGCGTCGGATGGCTGCGGCGAGGCTGGCGGGCCGGCTGGCTACGGTGGGCCGAAGACGTGCTTGGGGGTAATTGCCCGCGGGCAGGACGGCGCTTCGTCGCTTTGACCCACGCTGTGCAGCCGGCCCGAAGAACATAGAGCTCCAACTGGGGTCGCGGCGTTTGCGTCGCGACCCTTTCTTATAGCGAGTGAAGCTAGAAAATCTATTGCATTCGCACTTAGATTTGCGATTGCCCCACCAACCTGCGGGGTACAATCAAAAACGATAAACAGCGAGCCTGGGCAGCGTGCGTCGCGCCCGGGCATTCCAGAGAGGTGATCGTATGAGACTCGACAAAATGGCCGTAACGGCCCAGGAGGCGCTGCAGGCGGCCATCGGCATTGCCAGCGACGCCGAGGCCGGTTCCGTTGAGCCGGTCCACCTGCTCAAGGCCCTGCTTGATTCGGGCGAGCGCAACCTCAGCAGCATCATCGAGCGCGTCGGCGGAGACCCCGACGCCATTGCGGCCGAGGTCAACGCCCAGATTGCGCGTGAGCCCAAGGTGAGCGGCTCGGTGCAGCAGGTCGGCCTTTCCAATGACTTCGTGAAGGTCGTCGACGCGGCCGAGAAGCTCGCTACCAAGCTCGGCGATTCCTACGTCACGAGCGAGCACTTGCTCTGTGCCCTGGCAGATGACCGTTCCGACGCCGGCCGCATCCTCAAGAACGCCGGCCTCACCGGCAAGCGCATCCAGTCCGCCTATGACGAGCTGCGCGGTGACGAGCGCGTGACCAGCCAGGACTCCAAGCCCGAGTTTGAGGCGCTCGAGCGCTATGGCAGAAACGTCACCGACCTCGCCCGTCAGGGCAAGCTCGACCCGGTCATTGGCCGTGTTGAGGAAATCCGTCGCACCATCCAGGTGCTCTCCCGCCGCACCAAGAACAACCCCGTGCTCATCGGCGAGCCCGGCGTTGGCAAGACGGCCATCGTCGAGGGCCTGGCCCAGCGCATCGTCGCCGGTGACGTGCCCTCCACGCTCAAGGATAAGGAGCTCGTTGAGCTCGACATGAGCTCGCTTGTGGCCGGTGCCAAGTACCGCGGCGAGTTCGAGGACCGTCTCAAGAGCGTGCTCAAGGAGGTTGGCAAGTCCAACGGCCGCATCATCCTGTTCATCGACGAGCTGCACACCATCGTGGGCGCCGGCGCTACCGAGGGTTCCATGGACGCGGGCAATATCCTCAAGCCCGCCCTCGCCCGTGGTGAACTCCACGCCATCGGCGCCACCACGCTCGACGAATATCGCAAGTACATCGAGAAGGACGCTGCGCTTGCCCGTCGCTTCCAACAGGTGCTCGTCTCCGAGCCCACGGTGGAGGACACCATCTCCATTCTGCGCGGCCTCAAGGAGAAGTACGAGATGCACCATGGCGTGCGCATCACCGACGCCGCGCTGGTCTCGGCCGCGGACCTCTCCAACCGCTACATCGCAGACCGCTTCCTGCCCGATAAGGCCATCGACCTGGTGGACGAGGCGGCGAGCCGCCTGCGCATGGAGCTCGATAGCATGCCGTCCGACATCGACGCGGTAGACCGCCAGCTCACGCAGATGCAGATCGAGGAGCAGGCTCTCATGAAGGAGGAGGACGCCGCCAGCAAGGAGCGTCTCGAGACCCTGCGCCAGGAGATCGCGACCACTCGCGAGAGGCTCGACGGCATGAAGGCCAAGTGGCAAAACGAGAAGGGCGCCATCGACCAGGTCCAGAACCTCAAGCGCAAGATTGACGACGCCAAGACCGAGGAAGAGCGCGCTACCCGCGCAGGCGACCTCGCCCGCGCCTCCGAGCTGCGCTACTCCACCATCCCTGAGCTTGAGCACAGCTACGCCGAGGCGGAGGCGGCTCTCAATGCCAAGCAGGAGGAGGGTGGCCTTCTCAAGGAGGAGGTCACGAGCGAAGAGATTGCCGAGGTCGTGAGTGCTTGGACCGGCGTGCCCGTCTCCAAGATGATGCAGGGCGAGATCGAGAAGCTCCAGAACCTCGAGGCCGAGCTGCATAAGCGCGTCGTCGGCCAGGACGAGGCCGTCAATGCCGTGGCCGCAGCCGTGCGCCGCAGCCGCGCTGGCCTGGCAGACCCCAACCGCCCGCTCGGCAGCTTCTTCTTCCTCGGCCCCACCGGCGTGGGCAAGACCGAGCTCGCCAAGGCGCTTGCCGACTACCTGTTTGACGACGAGCGCGCCCTGGTGCGCATCGACATGTCCGAGTACATGGAGAAGTTCAGCGTCCAGCGTCTCATCGGCGCCCCTCCCGGATACGTGGGCTACGACGAGGGTGGCCAGCTTACCGAGGCCGTGCGCAGGCGCCCCTACTCCGTCATCCTCATGGACGAGATGGAGAAGGCGCACCCGGACGTCTTCAACATCTTGCTGCAGGTGCTTGATGACGGCCGCCTCACCGATGGCCAGGGCCGCGTCGTGAGCTTCAAGAACACGATCATCATCATGACGAGCAACGTGGGCAGCCAGGCAATTGCTGCTGGTGAGCAGGAGGGCTCGAGCGCCGACGAGGTTCAGAAGCAGGTCGACGACGCCCTGCGTGCGACCTTCAAGCCCGAGTTCCTGAACCGTATCGACGACATCGTGGTCTTCCACCCACTGGGACTCGACGCCATCGAGAAGATCGTGGACATCCAGCTCAAGGGCGTTCGCGAGCGTCTGGACAACGAGCGCATCACCCTTACGCTCACGCCTGCGGCCATTCAGGCCCTGGCGCTCGACGGCCTCGACCCGGTCTACGGAGCGCGCCCGCTCAAGCGCCTGATTCAGCGCCAGGTCGTTGACAGCGTGGCCAACCTCATCATCGCTGGCCAGGTGCACGAGGGCGACACGGTCCAGGTCGACGTGCGTGACGACAACGACTTCTTTGCCGAGCGTGTCGGCGCGGATTCCGGTGGGCCCACGGTCGCGGACGAGGTGGAGTAATGGCCGAGCAAGAGGGAAACGTGACGCCCGTTCAAAGCGATCGGGGTGGCGCCGCATCGCTTGGCGGCGTGGGCGTGGCGGCCGGCGGGCCTGCTTCGGCTGGCGTGTCTGCGGCGACTTCCGAGCCGGTTGCCAGCGCGCCTGCGACGGCCAGTGTGACTGCCGCCAGCGCGCCCGTAGCGGCCAGTGGCCCCGTAGCCCCTGCGCCAGCGCCGAAGGCGGGGCCGTCTGACCCGTTCATCCGTGCGGAGAACGAGGACGACGACGGCTACGACCCGTATTCGGATCGACCCGCCCCTTGCGAGCCCATGTTCGAGCGCGACCCCTGGGGCTAGCCGCGACCTCTTGCGAACATATACATGAAGAAGGGACGTAGCTTCTGGCCGCGTCCCTTCTCTGGTCTCTATATAGGCGGTGCCTTGTGGCTCCTTGGCCCTTTACTTGGGCCAGAAGACGATAAGCAGGATAACCACGATGGCGATGACGAGCACAGCCGCGATGGCTATCTTCTTCTTGCGCTCGTCTTCGCGCGAGGAGAAAATCTCGCGGCTGCCCTTGGGCACGGAAAGGTACTGGCCGTACTTGAGCTCCTGGCGGATCTTGTTCTGCTGGGATTGCGCGCGACGATAAGCTCCACGACCACCAAGGCCACGCTTCTGGAGCGTGTAGCCAGTCTCATAGGTGTAGCTCGACTCGATGGCCTCGTCGGCCTGCATGTCATCGACAGGGGGCTGGCTCACGTGCCTTGCGGGCTCACGTACATAGGCTGGCCCGTTGGTGGCGCCAAACTCGTCTGCGCTGGCGACCTCTGTGCCCTCGGGGGCATCGGTGTCGGCGGCAGGCGCGTTGTCAATCGCGTCGTCCATGGTGTTGGCGGAAATATCATCCGGGTTGTTCAAAACAAGCTCCCCCGTAGGACTCTCAGATTCCTTGAGTGTACCGCGAGCCAGCTGCTTTCAATCGGTTGCCGCCCATCTCTCTTGAAACCTTAATTCTTGCTTGAAGCGGGGCGGTGGGACCCATGGCGACGTCTTGCCTTCAAGGAACGATATCTAAGTAAGGCAGACTTAGATTACTTGAGCAGAATTAGCTAAGAACTTTTGCGTTGTCCTGATTAGACTTTGCGCAGCCGGGAACAAATATCAACGACAGACAGGGAGCGCAAACGCGCCCACAACAACAAAGGAGCAAACCATGGCAACCATGATCCCTTACAACCGCTACAACCGTCTCGCCCGTTCCGTCTTCCCGTTCGATGACGTGATTGATACGCTGATGTCGCCGGTCGCAACCGCCGCCGATTTCAAGATGGACGTTGAGGATGCCGGCGACGCCTACGTCATCTCCGCGCACATCCCGGGTGTCTCTCGTGACCAGATTGACGTTGAGCTGAACGAGGGCCGTCTCTCCATCTCGGTGGACAAGAAGGACTCTGATGAGCAGAAGGCCAAGAACTTCCTCCAGCGTGAGAGCTACGAGTACTCCTGCACCCGCGGCGTCTTCCTGAAGGACGCGGCCACTAGTGGCTTGTCCGCCAAGCTTGCCGATGGCATCCTGACGGTCACCGTCCCCAAGCAGGACGAGAAGGCTAACGTCACCAAGATTTGCATCGACTAGCCTAACGAGCAAAAGCGGGCCTAGGACTAAGGCCAAGTAGCAAGCGGAGGGGTCGTCGCGAAAGCGACGGCCCCTTTTGCGTTCTATGAGGGTGCGGCCCGGACGGGGCGCCACCACGTCTGGCGAATGACCCGGTGCGGGATTCTTTGGGATGCCGGACTGCCGTTTGCGCGCTGGGCCGGAACGGACTGCGGCCCTCGAGCGCCTCGGCGTCGGCAATATGCCCCGGCCATAGATTTGCGCCTTTCGTTTCGGCGTTCTTTGTAGCTTGTCGCAAAGATACTTATTTTGGACAACTTCATTTTTAAAGCCGCAGGTAGACGGCTTGACAATACAAACACAAGTTCGATTTACTGTCCGCATTGTCGCATATGCTGCTCTTCAGTAGAAGGTGTTGAGAGGAGAGCACATGAGCAATCTGGTTGAGGTGTCCGGTAGCTGCGAAGTCGTGGTGAGGCGGGAGCGGGCAGGTGAGGTGACCCAGCTCGCCTTGCTGACTCGTCGCGAGGGGGCGCTCATTGCCTGTCGTTCCGAGGGCGAGCTTACACAGGAGATATTCGACGTTGCCTGGCATGTGGGCTGCGTCTTTGTGGCAAGCGAGCATCTGCTCGCGTTGCAGCGTCTGCTCCGTGGCCCTCTTGGTGAAGGGGCGGAGTCTCTAGTGGGGGCGCTTCGGATCCTGTTCTCAGATGCAGAGGTGCAATTCTCCGATTTGCTCGACCTTATGGATGCGGCGGGCATTCCCTACGAGTACCGAGCGCTTGCTCCCAATGCGGCGATTTTCCGGCCGAGGGTGGCTGTGGCGTAGAGGAGTCGGGGCGGCACGGATTTGTGTCGTGGCACAGGAGGCGCGACGTTAAAGGGGCTGCCATGCAGAGGCGAGTCTTGCCGCAAAGATGGGGAGCGTCGCGCCGCCCGCGCCTGCGCCGACCTGCGTCGGGGAGCTGAGGCGTGGCGTGGAGATGCCGAAAGGAGCGTCAACCTGCGCCGATGTCCTTAAGACGGACACACATTTTGTCCTATAAGCCGAAGCTGGGTTCGTGATGCGGGAACGGCGAGAGAAAAAAGAGGCCGGAAGCTAAGCTCCCGGCCTCGAACATTCAGTGGTGCGGCATA
>CAVHWW010000109.1:0-10649 GCA_963639715.1 Acutalibacteraceae bacterium | reverse complement strand
TCCCCGCAAAAGTTGTTGCACGGAGCTGCAAATACCGCAAATGCAACCGCACGAGACAACGAAGACGTCGCACGGAGTTGCAAACACCGCAAATGCAGCCACATGCGACAACGGTAACGCCGCGTGCGGGAGCCTCTCAAAACAGCCGCGCCTTCGAAAGGCGAAAGGGCACGAATCGTTGCACCCCCGCTTTGTATTTGGGAATAACAGCCAACTAGCTCGGGCTCATGGGGCAAAACGTGAGGCCCGGTCCCGCCCCCAAACAACCACGGCACCAAGATGCTGTCGCTTTCGGCCTTCGTCGCCACCGCGGCCCCGCCCCCCAAACAGCCACGGCACCAAGAAGCGGAGGGACGCGAAACGTTGCGTCCCTCCGCTTTGGGTTTGGAAAAATCAGCCAGCTAGCTCGGGCTCATGGGACAAAATGCGTGTCCCGGCCAAGTGCTTCCCGGCTACGAATACCCCTCCAGCTAGCCCATCTGACGAAAGCCAGCGCAAACGCCGTTGCCTACTCCTCGGGAGCGGGGCGGTAGGGCTTGGTCGGCTTGACCTCGAAGGGGTTGGTCTCCTCGCCGGCGTCAACCTTCTTGAACCACTCGAACGGAGCGGAGCGGAAGGTCTCCCAGACCTCGCGAGAAGGCGGCTGCTGCATGTCGTCGTGGCAGTAGCGCCAGTCGTTGGTGAGCGAGATGTACTTCTCGTCCTGCTGGCTGGAGCGGTTGTCGCCCAGGTCACCGGCGGCCACGCGCAGAAGCGAGGCGTACTGCTCGGAGACGGTGTGGAGCTTGAGGTCCTCGACCAGCAGCTTCTTGAGCGGGCGCTTGGCCAGGTTGGACATGATGGTGCGGTTCTCGTAGGGCATGGTCTTGAGCATGCGAGCGAGCTCCCAGGCGCGGTCCATGACCTTGTCCTTCTCCACGACCTCGGACACCATGCCCCAGTCGAGCATCTGCTGGGCGGTCCACTGGCGGGTGGTCATCATGTAGTAGTTGCCGCGCTTGGTGCCAAAGTAGTGCTGCGCCATGAGGCCCATGCCGTCACCGGGGACAAGGCCGCCGTGGGCGTGCGGGACCTCCATCCAGGTGTCGTCGGAGCAGATGGTGATGTCGGAGAGCATGGCGGAGTCCCAGTGGAAGCCGGGGCCGGGGATGGCGCCGATGGTGGGAACGTCCAGGTCGAAGATCATGTTCTTGATGAGGTTGGTGTCATCGAAGTACTGGTGCTGGAAGCGCTGGGTGGGAAGCTCGGAGTAGGTCTCCCAGCCGTTGGGGTCGGACTCGGTCATCCAGGAGTCGCCGAGGTGGGTGAAGATGATGATCTCGTTCTTGAAGTCGAGCGAGAGCACGCGGACGAGCTGGGAGATGGCACGGTGGCTCATGCCGGAGTGGCACATGGGGCCGTCGTTGGTCTTCCAGGTGACCTGCAGGATGCCGTCCTCACGGTAGAGGTCCGCGAAGTCCTTGAACCACTCGGCGTACTCCTCGAGCTCGGGAAGCTTGACGTAGTCGGCCATTGGCTTGCCCATGGTGGGCCTCCTTCTGGTTGTGGGGATCTCTCCCCGTTGGGTGGATGGGCGCTTGCCCGCGCACGGGCGCGTCGCCCTAGAAACGTTGGGGCGCGTGGCCCCGGTTGCTTGGGGCGCGTAGCCCCGGTTGGAGCACAAGCTCCACGTGCTTGGGACAACAAACGCTCGTCCCGGAAGTGCTACCGAGCAGACGCTCGGGACATGCCTTGGGAATACCTGGCCAGCACGGTGGCCTTCCTGGCCGGCGCTTTGGCCTCGCGGCTCGGACTCCCTCCCTTCCGAAGTCCGTTCGCGTGAAGCTGACCCGGCTACGCGACACTTAGCAGGTCGCGGCGGCTTCCTCGCCCTGGCCGTCCTCGCTCGGACGCGAGTTCTCGGTGCGGCCCGTAGCCAGCAGGGTGCGCTGCGAGGCAACGAGGAAGACGAGCAGGAGCACACAGGAGACGGAGAGCACAATCGAGGGCGTCACCCAGTTGGTGTTGCCGTCGGAAAGCGCGGTGGTGACCGGCGTGCTCACGAACTGGCCCAGGTAGAAGAACGTGTTGATGAGGCAGGTGCCCATCGGGGCGTCGACGGCTCGGTTCACGAGCAGCGGCGCCAGGACAAACATCGGGGCCATCACGATGCCACCGGGGAAGAGGGCCGAGCCAATGACGTTCAGCGCGTAGGTGGCGTCGCCCAGCATCGAGAGGGTGGCGCAGACCACAAAGGCTCCCACAGCGCCGAGCATGGCCACGTAGTAGGGCTTGCCGGTCTTGCCAATCACGATGCCCGCGATGATCGACATCGGGATGCCAATCAGGCCGTTCAGGCTCGTGAGCAGGTTGCTCGTCTCGGCGGACAGGCCGTAGTAGATGAACAGCTGCGGATAGCAGGTGATGAGCGAATAAAGCGAGAAGGCCAGGAAGAACATGGCCGCGCAGAGTAGCACAAGCGGCTTGGACGAGGCGGCGCTCTTGGCCGCGACGAGGAGGCCGTCGCTCACGGCGTCCTCGGACTGGGGCACGGCGATGCCCGGCTGACCGTCTTGCACGACGAGCAGGGCGGCCACGAAGCAGACTGCGGCGTAGCCGAAGGTGACCCACCACAGCGCACGGACCGAACCGAGCACATTGGCAATCGTGAGGCCGGAGCTCGTCATAAGGAAGGTCGCGATGGGCGTGGCCGTCATGAAGGTGCCGGTGGCCGTGCCGATGGCCGGGCCTTCGAACCAGCGTCCGATGAGCTCGACGCCCACGGGCAGGGCGAAGACCGCCGCGATGCCCTCGACCACGCGGGAGGCCAACATGACCTCGAAGGTCGGGGCCAGGGCCCCGAGAAGGTTTCCGGCCATGATCATGGCCAGCATGAAGAGCAGGGTGCGCTTGGGGCCGATCTTGGCGATGAGCCCCGCGCCGGGAATCGAAAGCACGATGCCGGCGAGCGTGAAGATGCTCGTGAGCCAGGCGGCGCTCGTGGTCGTAACGCCCAGCTCCTCGGAAAGAAGCGCCATGACGGGTGTCACCTTGAGCTGGGAGAAACCAACGGCCATACCGCAGAGCATGAGAATCGCGAACATCACCCAGGAACGTGCGGAGTTTCGTTCAGACACTCGAACACACCTCCCCCTTCAGGAGGGTGGGCGCCTGCGCGGGCGCGGGCGTTTGTGGCGCCCGCGCAGGCCGGGCGGGCGCTAGATGCGCTCCACCGTGCCCTCCCAAGAGTCCATCTTCTTGGCGGGCTTGGAGCCTTCCGCGAACCAGTGCTTGGTGATGGTCGTGGCGCGCGTGTAGAAGCGGTAGCCGTCGATGCCGAGCACGTGCTGGTCTCCGAAGAAGGAGTCCTTGTTGCCGCTGAACGGGTAGTAGGCGGACGGCACCGGGATGCCGACGTTGATGCCGACCATGCCGCCGTCGGTCTCCATCTCGAAGCGACGGGCGAAGTAGCCGTCCTGGGTAAAGATGCAGGAGCCGTTGGCGAAGGGGTTGGCGTTCATGATCTTGATGCCCTCGTCAAAGTCCTTGACGCGCTTGATGGAGAGCACCGGGCCAAAGATCTCGTCGTGGCCGATGGACATGTCCTCGGTGACGTGGTCGAAGATGGTGGCGCCGACGAAGAAGCCGTCCTTGCACTCCTCGGGAACCTCGGGGTTGCGGCCGTCGAGCACGAGCTCGGCGCCCTCCTCGATGCCCTTCTCGATCCAGGAAAGCACGCGCTCCTTGTGGGCGGCGGAGACCACGGGGCCGAGGGTGGTCTCGGGGTCATAGGCCAGGCCGAGCTTCAGGGCGGAGGCCTTCTCGACGATCATCTTCACGAAGTCGTCGGCGATCTCCTCCTGGACGCAGACCGCGGGAAGGGCCATGCAGCGCTCGCCAGCGCAGCCGAAGGCGGAGTTGATGATGGCAGACGTGGTGGCCTCGAGGTCGCAGTCGGCCAGCACCAGGGCGTGGTTCTTGGCCTCGGTCTGGGCCTGGACGCGCTTGCCGTTGAGGCCGGCCTTGGCGTAGATCTCCTTGCCGACGCGGGTGGTGCCCACGAAGGTGATGGCCTTGACGCGCGGGTCGGTGAGCAGCTGGTCGCTCTCGTGATGGGTGCAGGTGACGAGGTTCACGAGGCCCTTGGGGAAGCCGCCCTCGTCATAGAAGAGCTCGAGCATGCGCATGGAGGTCAGCGGGGTGGGCGTGGCGGCCTTGAGCACGACGGAGTTGCCGCAAGCGATGGCCAGAGGCACCATCCAGCCCCAGGGGATCATGGCCGGGAAGTTGAACGGCACGATGCCGCCGACGACGCCGAGGGGCTTGCGGTAGGTGGTGCAGTCAAAGCCAGTGGTCACCTGCAGGGCGCCGGAACCCTGGATGGCAAGCGGCAGCGAGCAGGCAAGCTCGGTGGGCTCGATGGCCTTGAGGATGTCGCCGCGGGCCTCGTTGAGGTTCTTGCCGTGCTCCTTGGCGCAGAGCTCGGTGAGCTCGTCGAGGTGGTTCACGAGGATGTCGCGCCACTTGAACATGTACTGGACGCGCTTGGAGAGGGAAACCTTGCTCCAAGACTCAAAGGCCTGCTGGGCAGAGTCGATGGCCTCGGCGACCTCGTCGGCGGTGCACAGCGGCACCTCGGCGATGACCTCGCCGGTGGAGGAGTCGGTGACTGCCTTGTACTCGGTGGTCTTGGACTCACGCCACTCGCCGTAGACGCAGTACTTCTTTCTCTCGACGGTCATTTGGAAATCCTTTCGTTGGAATGGCCGGGCCGTAACGGGCTCCGGGTTTGCAACATTCGCCTGCCGTATGGCCGGCGAGAAAAGCCTGGGAGGGGCCCGCCGCCGCGGGTGGGCGGCGGGCTTGCGTGCAATCGCCTAGCGCAGGCGATACACGTGGTTGTAGTCGGTGGGGTCGTTGTAGCGGGTGAACTGCGCGCCGATCGGGCGGATGACGGGCAGGTCAGCAAGTGCGGCCGGGATGTGCCAGTACATCGGCATCTGCCAGCTCTCGGGAGCGTGGAAGGTCACCTTGCCCGAGCACACCGTGGTCTGGGGCTCCATGAGCTCGAAGGGGTAGCCCTCGGGCTTGGTCCAGGCCTTGGGGTTGAAGGTCGGGTAGCTCGCGTCGGCGCCGGCCTCGTGGTACTGCTTGCCCTTCTCGGGCGTGGCCTGGATGTATTTGTAGTTGAACTTGCCCTCAGACTCGGCGGTGAGCTTCTGCATGTAGGCAAGGTCCTCGGGCTGGCCCTCAAGGTCGAGCTCGACATCGAGGAACTTGAAGCCCCAGTCGCTGGCCTGGGTACGGACGTGGCGTCCGTCCTTGGCAAAGCGCGGGATGTCGGCAAAGACCTTGGCATAGCCCATCAGGTCGCGGCCGCCCAGGATCGGGTCGGCATGGTTCTCGTACATGGCGAGGATGAGGTCGCCGGCAAGGTGATCGCGCTCGCCGTCAAAGCGCACCGGCACACTGATGTTGATCAGGTAGTAGGTATTGCCGGCGAAGTTGCCAAGGGTGCCAAACTCGCAGGTGGCAACAGAGAGCACCGGGGCGCGCAGGGAGAAGTTCTCGGGTAGGAAGGCCTCGAGCTTCTCAGGGTCCGTCTCGAACATGACGGTTGCGGCCTCGACGGTAGCGGGCTTGTTCAGGCCGTAGACGCCGTTCTCGTCGGGGTTCTTGAGGTCAGGCGAGGGCCCGAAGAAGACGGGCATCTCGTAGACGCGGTCAGGGCGAATGGAAAGTCCCATGGTTCACCTAGCCGATCGCGTTGAGGCCGCCATCGGGGTAGATGGTGGAGCCGGTGACGAAGTCGGAGGCGGCGGAGGCCAGGAAGATGGCCGGGCCCTTGCAGTCCTCGGGGTAGCCGATGCGCTGGGCCGGCATGGACTTGGCGATGGCGTTGCGGGCAGCCTCGTCGTCGGGCAGCAGGCCGACCATCATCGGGGTGTAGGTGATGGTGGGGCCGATGGCGTTGACCTGGACGTTCGGGCCGAGGTCAGAGGCGTAGGCCTTGGTGAGCATCTCGACGGCGCCCTTGGTGGCGCAGTAGCCGACGTTGCCCATGCCGCCGTTGCCCACGGCGCGGATGCCGCGCACGGAGCCGACGTTGATGATCTTGCCGTGGACGTCGTTGTCCTTGAAGTACTTGCCGAAGTGCTTGCAGGTGAACATGAGCGACTTCACGTTGGCATCGAACATGGCGTCCCAGTCGTCCTCGGGGAACTCGGTGCCCGGGTGCTTCTTGTTGAAGCCCTGGGAGTTGACGAGGATCTCGACCGAGCCCATCTGCTCGAGGGCGGCAGCGAGAAGGGCCTCGACGTCGGCCTCCTTGGAGGCGTCGCCGGCCTGGGTGAGGATGGTGGCACCGCAGTTGGCGTTAATCTCGCCGGCGGCGCGCTCGAGGCTCTCGGGCTTGCGGCTGGAAATCATGACCTGGGCGCCGGCCTCAGCCAGGCCCTCGGCAATTGCCTGGCCAATACCGCCGGCACCGCCGACGACGACGGCGTGCTTACCGGTGAGGTCAAAAAGTGACGTGCTCATAATGTGCTCCTTCTAATCGAATTGCGTTTGCTTATCGACAGAACCGATGAGAGAGGGAGGCGCGGGGCGGCAACGGGAAACCGTCCCGCGCCCCCAAGGAGACGCACGCGGCGCTTGGCACCGGGGGCTTCGTGCGTAACCTGGGACTAGTTGACGAGGGTGCGTAGATGGGGCTGGCCTGGGGAGATTGGCCTTTGCGCCTGGGTCCCTCATTTGGGCTTGGGACCCAAGGCCTTACGTCGCGCAAGTGGCTTGCCTGGGAGTTTGCTCCCCTGCCCTTGCGCGCTTGGGAAGGCCACAGGGGCGCTTGCCCCAACCTTGCTGGCGGCTAGCCTGGGAGTTCTCGCTCCCCTGCCGCATGCGCCGTACTCGTCGAGAAAGGGCTTAAGCCTGCTGGGGCGGGAGAAGGACGACGAGCATCTGGCAGGTCACGCTGCCGTTGTTCTGGATGCCCTTCTTGGTGTTGGGGCCGCAGTGGAAGGAATCGCCGGCGTGCAGGGTGGTCTTCTCGCCGCCCTCGCACTCAATGTCCATCTCGCCCTCAACGATGTAGTAGATGCTCTCGAGGGGGTTGGAGCCAAACTCGCAGCCGCCGCCGGGGAGGAAGTGGGAGAGGCCCATGATGATCTTGCCGTCGTTGACGTCATCGGGGTTGTGCAGGCGGGTCGGGCGCATGTCGTAGTGGCCCGGGGCCTCGTAGAAGGTGGCCTCATTCTTGCGGACGATCTTGTAGCTCATGTCGTACTCCTTTCAAAAAAGTGCATAAGACATCACCCAGATGCATAGGCGATCTGGGAACCAACCAAAGATGTAATGAAGGTTCTTGCAGCTATTCGGCTTGTTTTGCGTTTCTGTGCTGCGTTCGCTTTCGTT
Organism: Acutalibacteraceae bacterium; assembly: GCA_963639715.1. Lineage (GTDB taxonomy): Bacteria > Actinomycetota > Coriobacteriia > Coriobacteriales > Atopobiaceae > Parolsenella. The sequence goes on along the minus strand of CAVHWW010000109.1, from coordinate 3,257 downwards.
GACTTAAGTGTATGAACGCACGATTTCAGAGTGAAATATTCAAAGGTGATGAATGTCTGAGTACTTATCGACCGCATCGATTACCGCAGGTCGTTTGCCTGGGAAGCCCCTCACCGGGCGAAGGCACCCACCACCTGCCTTCCGCGAACGGCGCATCACGCCCCGCGAGCGGTTTGCAGCAAATGCGGAGCCACCTGAGCTGCATATGAGCACTTGAGGGGGGTGCCAAGCATGCCCCCGGGGCTCAGGCGGCCTTGCTTGCGAAGCATGGCCGGCGACGCAGCCTTCGACCGCACGAACTCGCTTGGCCCACGTCCGACGGACCTCGACTCGCGCGGGACTTGCCCACCCCACGCCCCTCCGAGCGCTTGACTCACACAGACCCCATGCGTGGCCTATCTGGTTTCGGCGTGAGGTTGGAGCGGGTTGTACGGCTCTGCCGGCGGCCCGGCTAGAATGGAGGGTCGCAACTCATAGAGACTCGGCCAGCCGGCACCATCGAACGCCTGCACGGCCGCACAAAGGAGCGCACGTGATCGAAGCCAAAGAGATCAGCATCGAGCAGCTTGAGGCCACGGCCGCAGACCTCGGCCTTAACCTGCCCGTGGAGCAAACCGCCGTTTGGGCCACCTACCAGGCCACCATCGACGGCCGCACCCCCTGGGGCTGCGTGGCGCTCGAGCAAGACGGAGAGACGCTCGCCCTCGTGAGCCTCTTTGACTACGAGACCCACGGCTACCACTACCTGCGTTCCGGCCATGGTCCGGTCTGGGCAAGCGAGCCCACGCCCGAGCTCGAGGCCGCCGGCATCGAGGCCTTGTCCCGCTATGTGCGCGCCAAGGACAAGCGCCAGCGCTTCATGCGCCTGGCCATCAAGGCCGAGATAGCCGCCAGCACCCCCGTGCTCTCCGGCGTCCCCTACGACCACACCGTCGTCATCGACGTCACCGGCTCCGACGAGGACATCCTCTCCCGCATGAAGCCGCGCGGCCGCCGCGACGTGCGCAAGGCCCTGCGCGAGAGCCCCGTCACCTGCGCCGACGAGACCGAGCTCGCCCTCAAGAGCTTTGAGGAGCACTACGACGTCATGCGCGAGACCGGCGAGCGCGACGGCTTTACCCCCGCCCCCTGCTCTGACTACGAGGACATGATCCGCATCCTGGGCAAGGAGCACTGCCGCGTCTATGCCGGTAGGCTCGACGGACGCGTGGTCACCTGGTCCATCGTCACCATCAACGGCGACCGCGCGGTGCGCTACTACGGCGCCAGCCGCAACGAGACCATGCGCAACCACGTCACCGACAAGCTCGTTTACTTCGAGTGCTGCGACCTCGGCACCAATAAGGGCTGCACGGGCTACGACATGATGGGCATCGGCAGCGAGTTCTCCCCCACCATCATGGGGCTGAACGAGTTCAAGACCAAGTTCACCAAGGAAGTGGCCGAGGTGGCACCCGATCGCGACGTGCCTCTCTCCAAGACCTTTTACAAGGCGCTAACTTGCGCAAAGAAGCTGCGTGACAGATAAGACAGATAATTATGCGGCGGGCCCGAGGCTCGCCGCTTTTCTTTTGGAGCGATGGGTCCAAGCGCCGCCTGTAGGGTGGCAGATTTTGGAACGAGGGCCCGCACGTCGCCCAAAGGGATGGCGTACATATCGGTGCAGGCGCGAGCCGCCCGTCGCTCGCCGACGCAAATGGCCCACCGCGCGCCGAATCAAGGTTCGTGCAGGCGACCACATCACAAGCGAGGAAGCATGCCAACTCCCATCATCGACTGCCACACGCACACAAGCTTCTCCGACGGAGAGGCGAGCTTTGAGGGCAACGTCAGGGCCGCAGTCGCAGCCGGATGCTCCACGCTCGTCTCGACCGACCATCTCACGCTGCCGGCCAGCATGGAGGCCGAGCCCGATGCTCAGGTGCCACTTGCTCGCCTGGCCGAGCACCGAGCGGCCTTTGAGGCGGCCCGCGAACTGGCCCGCGAGATTGCCCCTGGCCTGGAGCTCGTCTACGGCTTTGAATGCGACTGGTACCCGGGCTGCGAGGCCAACGTGCAAGCCTGGAGCGAGGGCGCCGTGGTGCGTCTGGGCAGCGTCCACTGGATTGGTGACGCGGGCGACGTTTTGGCCGGCGCTACGGGCGAACCTGGCACCGAGGGCGTGGAGCTTGCCGGCCAGCCAGGCAGCGGCGCCGGTTGGATCGACTTCAGCGGCGACAAGCATGTGTGGGAGGAGCTAGGCGCAGACGAGGTGTGGCGTCGCTACGTGAGCGCCTGGTGCCAGGCCTGCGAAAGCCCGCTCGACTTTGACGTGATGGCTCACCCCGACCTGGCGATGCGCTTCGTCAACGAGGGCTATGCCACAAGCATGGACCTGGCGCCGCTCTGGCGTCAGATGGCCGAGTGCGCCCACGATTGCGGCAGGCGCATCGAGGTCTCCACCGCCGGTCTGCGCAAGAGCGTGGGCGCCTACTACCCCAACACCGAGCTGCTGCGGGAGTTCGCCAAGGCCGAGGTGCCCATCGCCGTCGGCAGCGACGCCCACGTGGCCACCGACATCTGCTGGGGCATCCGCGATGCCTACCGCTACGCCGCCGCAGCCGGATACCGCCGCATCTGCGCTCCCCACCCCGACGGCAGCTGGACCGAGCTGGAGCTTGAGTAAGCAGGGGGGTAGGTACCGCGCCCGTTCAGCGTAGGTCGATTGCAACCTCGGCTTCAACGAGACGGGGCCGGCAGTTTTAACCGCCGGCCCCGTCTTTCTCTATGAATCTCTCGCTACTTGCGACGCCTCAGGCCGAAGGCCGTAAGCGCGGCGCCGGCAGCGGCGATGCCGCTAACAACAAGCGCAACGTCGCCGGTCTGGGGAAGCTCGCTGGAGCCACCAGAGCCATCCTTGGAGCCTTCGTCCCTGTCGTCGCCCTTGTCGTCGTCATCGGAGCCGTCGCCGCCAGTCTTGGGGATCACAACGTCTGTCCCCTTGTAGCCGCACTCGGAACACTCCTGGTGCTTCAGGCCGTCCTCGGTGGCCGTGGCCTGCTTAGTGACGACCCAAACGAGCGTGTGCGCCTGCTTGCCGTCCTTGTCCTCGTAGCCGCAGGTGGGGCACTCGTGCCAGTGGCCCGTCTCGTCCTCGTAGGCCAGCTCGAGGTCGTGGTCGGCCTTCTCGGTGGTATAGCCGCAGACCTTGCACTTCAGGTGATGGCCGGATTCGCCATCGCTCACGGCCTCGAAGTCGTGCTCGTCCTCATCAACGT